>CAZUYW010000028.1:1888-19334 GCA_964624775.1 uncultured Iamiaceae bacterium | reverse complement strand
AGCCGATCTCCCTCGACGGCATGACGCTGCGCGTCGACGCGAGCATCGGTCTCGCCGTCACAGCGCCCGAGGACCTCGACGTGGTGGAGCTCCTGCGGCGGGCGGACGTGGCCATGTACCAGGCGAAGCTGGAGCGGGCCGGCATCTGCGCCTACGAGGCGGACCACGACCCCAACAGCCGCGAGCGCCTCGAGCTCGTCGAGGAGCTGCGCGGTGCGATCGAGCGCCGGGAGCTGGTCCTCCACTTCCAACCCTCGATCGAGATGCGCAGCGGTCGGGCCCGTGGCGTCGAAGCGCTCGTCCGGTGGGAGCGCCCCGGACACGGCCTCATCATGCCCGACGAGTTCGTGCCGCTCGCCGAGCGCTTCGGCCTCATCCCGAAGCTCACCCGGGCGGTCATCGACCAGGCCGTCGCCGAAGTCGCACGGCTGCGCGAGCTCGGCATCACGATCGGCATGAGCGTGAACATCTCCGGCTCCGACCTCGTGGACGAGCACCTCCCCACCTTCGTCCTCGACACCCTCCACGTCCACGGGGTGCCACCGGGCCTGCTCACCCTCGAGATCACCGAGTCGGTGCTCGCCAGCGACATCGATCGCGCCCAGCGCTCGATCGACCGGCTCCGGGCCGACGGCATCTTGATCTCGATCGACGACTACGGCGTCGGCTACTCGTCCATGTCGCAGCTGCTCAGCCTCCACGTCGACGAGCTCAAGATCGACAAGTCGTTCGTGCTGGCGCTCGACTCGGACGACCGGGCGAGTGCGATCGTCCGCAGCGCGGTCGAGTTCGCCCGTGCGCTCGGCCTGACGGTCGTCGCCGAGGGCATCGAGACGGCCGCCGTGCTCGACCGCCTGCACCATCTCGACGTCGATGTCGCGCAGGGGTTCTTCATGGCGCGGCCCATGCCCTCGGCGCGGCTCGAAGCCTTCCTGACGACGAGCCCACCCCTCCCGACCACAGCCGAGGTCCGGGCCGGGGCGTCGACCGCCGCCCTCAGCCCAGCTCGAGGGTGAGCAGGTCGCGACCGACGGTGACCGTGCCCCGGTAGCCACCGGCGCGGACATCGTCGGCGAAGGCAGCGGACGCGGCGTCGTCGGCCGGCGGGGGAATGAGGTGGGTCAGCACGAGGTGGGCGACGCCGGACGCTTCGGCCAGGCCTCCGAGGGCCACGGTGTCCGCGTGGTAGTCGAAGATCTGCTCGAACGGGGTGCCCGCGATCAACGGCGCCATCACCGACGTGCGGCAGGCTTCGTGCACGAGCAGGTCGGCACCGGTCGCGAGGCCGCGGACCTCATCGCAGACCCGCGTGTCTCCGGAGATGACGATCACCCCCGCGGGCGTCGTGACCCGGTACCCGACGGCGTCGTGGACCGGCTCGTGGTGCACGACGACCGCCTCCACCCGCACCGTGCCTTCCTCCGAGCGCCAGACCTCGGTCGGCGCCACGGGTGCCGAGAAGGGACGGACGTCGAGCACCGGAGGGCGATCCTGGACGTGGGCGACGCGCAGCGCGATGTCGTCCGCGAAGGGATCGAGCATCGCCTCGGCGAAGCGGCTCGCCTCGCCCTCGACCGCGAGCACCGGCAGCGGACCGGCCGGGTGCAGGGTCCCCTGGATCCACCGGGTCATCACCACATCGGCCAGATCGACGACGTGATCGCTGTGCACGTGGGTCACGAGCAGGGCGTCGAGCTCGTGGCAGGCCACCCCCGCCTCGCTCAGCCGGAGCACGGTCCCCCGCCCGGCGTCGAACTGCAGCGCGACGGCGCCGTGGCGGATCAGGACGCCCGGACCGGCCCGCCCCGGGGACGGGTGCGGCACGCCGGTGCCGGTGAGGGTGACGGTCGTCGTGGCCATCGGAGCTCCAGCGGGGTCGACGTCGCTGCCGCACGCTAACGGGGCCGGCACGTCACGCTGGCGCAGACACCCGTGCGCGCACGGGACGCGCAGTACCGTTCCGCCATGTCTCGGATGCAGCCCGACGTGCGCCGGCGGCGCACGATCCGCACCACCGTCGCGGTCGCCGCCGCCTCCCTCGCGCTCCTCGGCCTGCCCGGCCAGGTCGACGCCACCCGCGCCACGCCGCCCAGCCGATCGGGCGGGCGCTCCAGCTTCCCGTCGACCGGTCCAGGCCTGCTCGGCCACGACGGCCGCTGGCTCACCGACTCCCAGGGTCGCGTGGTGCTGCTCCACGGGGTGAACCTCGTCGCCAAGGGGGCCGAGACCCCCGCCGAGCGCGGGTTCGGCGAGGACGACGCCCAGTGGCTCCAGGACAACGGGTTCGACGTCGTCCGCCTCGGCCTCTCCCCCGACGCCTTCATGCCGACGCCGGGCGTCGTCGACGCGGACTACCTCACGTCGTTCGCCGGCACGGTCCAGCAGCTCACCGACCACGGCCTGCTCGTGCTGATCGACCTGCACCAGGACGGGTGGGGCCCCGTCACCTCGGGCAACGGCTTCCCCGACTGGATGACGTTCACCCACGGCGCCGAGAACACCCACACCGGCTTCCCGCTGTACTACATCACCAACCCGGCCATCCAGGCTGCGTTCGACAGCTTCTGGGCCAACGAGAAGGCGGACGGCGTCGGGCTCCAGGACCACGTCGCCACCATGTTCTCGGCGCTCGCCGGCGCGGTGGGCTCGAACCCGAACGTGATCGGCTACGACATCCTCAACGAGCCGTGGCCGGGCTCGAACTGGAACCCCTGCTACCAGGGGAACGGCTGCCCCGAGCAGGACGCATCGGGCCTCGACCAGCTGCACGACAAGGTCACCACGGCCATCCGCGCCAAGGACCCGGACCACCTCGTGTTCGGCGAGCCCTACGTGCTCTTCAACTTCGGCACCGCCCCGACCCACATCGCCCTGCCCGGCGGCGACCCGAAGTCGGGGATGAGCTGGCACATGTACACCACCGAGCCGAAGTTCGAGCCGAACGTGATCGCCAACGCGATCGCCTGGTCGAAGGAGACCGGCGGCGCCCTCCTGAACACCGAGTTCGACGAGGCCAAGACGATCGGCGACGTGCACCGCATGGTCGGCGAGATGGACAACGGCCTGATCCCGTGGATCTGGTGGTCCTACGACGGCTTCGTGCACAACATGACCGACCCGCTCACCGAGGCGAACATCGACGGCCCGACCAGCGCCGCCGTCGTCCGCCCCCATCCCGTGCAGGTCGCCGGCACGCCCGAGGCGCTCGACTTCGACGAGGTGGCCCGGGTCCTCCGGTTCCGGTACTCGACCACCGCGCCCAGCGGCTCGAAGCTCCCCGACGGCACCGAGACGGTCATCAAGGTGCCGACGGCGTCGCTCCCCGATGGCTACGAGCTGAAGGTCACCGGCGGCACGGTCACCTCCGCCGACGGTGCCGAGGTGCTCACCATCACCGCCGACGGCAGCGCCGACGAGGTCTTCGTGAAGCTCTGGGCCAAGGGCGACCCCGAGCCCTCGGACGACTTCCCCGCGAGCCCGCTGGATCAGCCGACGACCACCACGACGACGACCACGACCACCAGCACCACGGTCCCCGGCACCGACCCCACCGATGCGCCCGGCGCCACGCCGGTCTCGGGCACCAGCACCTACACCGGCTAGCCCCTCGTCGCGGCGTCCGCCTCGAGCGGTGGGATCGGGCGCGACGGCCGGTGGCAGCGCGCCGTCAGGTCGGCCTGGCCAGAGACGCCCAGCTTCTTGAAGATGGAGCGGAGCTGGTTCCGGACGGTGTGGGTCGAGACACCCTGGCGCTCGGCGATCTGGGCCACGCGCAGGCCGTCGAAGAGGGCGTCCACGACCTCGGTCTCGCGCCTGGTGAGATCGCCCGGCAGGATCACCCGCCGGGCCTGCTCGACCACCCGGTTGTCGGCCACCACCACGAGCGACCGGTCGGCGGTGGTCATGCGGCGCAGCTCGACGGCCAGCGGCACCCAGCGCCCGTCGCTCGCCGCCACCCGGACGGTGTAGCCGGCGACGTCGCGCTGCCCGTTGTAGAGCTCGTAGGCCATGGGCAGCACCTCGGCGAGGTCCTCGGGGTGGGTGACCAGCGACGTGAGGGTGCCGATCAGCGCGTCGGGGTCGTCCCAGATGACCGACGCGCGGGGATCGATCGCGATGACCCGCGCGTCGATGTCGGTCATGGACCAGAACGTGCCGCTGCGCTCGTCGGGGTCCGCGTCATCACCAGCGGACGGGGCGACCTCCTCCGCCGCCACGACCACGACGTCACCCCCGACCTTCATCCGGCGGTGGACCACCGCGGTCACCGGCAGGACGCGCCACCCGCGGTCGGTGCACACGCGGACCTCGTCGACGATCGAGTGCGCCCGCTCACCGACCTGCAGATCGAGCCCGGTCCGCCAGGCCTCGATGGCAGCCACCAGCCGACGGACGTCGGGGGCGGCGAGGACCTGGCGCTCGATCAGCTCGCCGAGCGGGTCCCCGATCGCCACGCCGAGGAGGTCCGCCCCCGCCTTCGTCGACCCCACCACGCGACCGGTGCTCGGGTCGAAGGCCACGATGGGGGTCGAGGCGAGGTGCCCGGCCTCGAGCGAGGATGCGACCGTCGCGTGCCACGCCGCAACCTCCTGCTCTCCCATCGGCACAGGTTGCCACGCCCGAGCCCTGCACCGAGGACCCGGCGTGGCACACCGGTGCCGATGGCTCACCGGCCCGTGTAGAGGGACTCGAACTGGTGGTCGACCACCAGCAGGCCGGCCTGGCTCGTCGTGCGCATGGCCAAGATGCCGAGGCCCTGCGTGGCCGCCAGCCGGGCACCCACCGCGAACGCCCCCTTCTGACCGCTGTACTGCATGAGCGTCTTGACGGCCTGGAGCGGTCGCAGGGCGGCGAAGAACGTGGCCTCCGCGTCGACCCGGCCCCACGGGCCGGTGTTCACGATCCAGCGGCTGCCCACCTCCTCGAGGCTGTCGCTGACCGTCTTGGTGGTCCAGAGGGCACCGCCCGAGAGGCCCGCGGTGACCCCACCGATCACCGCACCGACCGCGAAGGCGATGCCGATCTCGGACCAGCTCGGGAACTTCCCGTTGTCGATCACGTCGGTCAGGATCTTCGCCCCCGCGCTGGCCACGGCGCTGACGATCACGGTCGCGACCGCCTCGACCGCCGCCGCGGTGGCGAGCTCGGCGCCGACGGCCAGCGGGGCCAGCGGCGGCACGAAGGCCACCAGCAGCACCGACAGCGTGATGCCGATGATCGCCCCCCACGGGATGGACGAGGTGCCGGTGAGGTCCGAGGTGTTGACCGGGTCGGCGCACGTGTAGCCGTACGGCGTGCAGCTGCCGCCCCGGATGGGGTCGGCACCGGTGAAGATGCCGAGCGCGGGCACCATCGTGCGGGCGCCGAGGTCGAGCAGGTCGCCGTCGATGCGAACCCGGTTGGCCCAGCTGTTCGGCGCGAGCAGCGACGACGCCTCGGCGGGCGGTGCCGTGGTCGTGGTCGTCGACTCGGTAGTCGAGGTGGTCGTTGCCGGGGCTTCGGTGGTGGTGGTCGTCGACGCCGGGGCCTCGGTGGTGGACGTGGTCGTGGCGCCCGCGCCGTCGGCGACGGTCGTCGTGGTGGCGCCCGTTTCCGTGGTGCTCGTCGTGTCCCCCGAGCCGGCCGCCGGGGCTGTCGTGGTCGTGGCTTCGGTGGTCGACGTAGTCGCCGCCGGTGCCGTGGTCGACGTGGTGGTCGCGGGCGGCGCCGTCGTCGTGGTGGTGGCCGGGGGCGTGGGCGCGGCCTTGGGCGTGAGGTCCTCGCCGAACGGGCCGTAGCGGCGGGTCGGCTGGGCGGCGTCGCGGGCCCCGGCCGAGGTCAGGGCGACCGCAGGGTTGCCGGCCGAATCCACGAGGTCCATGCCGTCGCCGTGCCACAGCAGGCCGCCGGGGAGGGCGACGGTGAACCGCGCCGAGCCGTCGGCCGCGATCGTGGCCAGCGCCGTGGTGGCGTCGGCGGCGGCGTAGGCGAAGCGGACCGAGCCCGCCGTTCCGGACTGCCGGTAGGTGAGCGGGCGCCCGGCGACGTCGCGCTCCAGGGTGACCGTGGTGTCCTTCGCCTTCACCTGGGCGAGCTGGTGCCGCGCGTCGTAGCTGAGCGTGCGGTCACCGAGGGACGTGAGGTCCCCGGACGGCGTGTACGCGTCCGCACCGGGCGAGTGGGCGGAGTCGCTCGAGGCGGTCAGCCGACCGTTCTCGTAGGTGTTGGTGACCTTGCCGGCCGCGTCGGCGCAGTTGCCGGTGTCGGCGGTCAGACCTCGGGCGGTGCAGATGAGGTCGTGGTCCTGGTCCCAGCCGTACTGGGCGGTCGTGCTGCCCGTCGTGGCGGCCACGAGGCGACCGATGTCGTCGTACCGGTAGCTGGTGACGACGCCGTCGAGGGTGTGGGTGAGCCTGCGGTTGCCCGAGGTCACGCTGACCTGGTCGGCGACCTTGGTGCCGTCGGACAGCGTCCAGGTGTGGGCGAGCGGACGCTGGGCGCCGTCACGGCCCTCCGCGTAGGTCACGACGGCCTTGCCGCCCGACTCGACGCTGACGCCCTGCTGCAGCCACGGGTACTTCGGGTCGTAGCTGATCTTGGCGCTGACGCCGCCGCCGACCGACGCCTCCTGGAGGAGGCCGGTGCCGGCCTGGTACGCCTGCGTCGTCGTGACCGACGAGGTCTTGCCCGAGGCGGAGATCGAGGTGGCGATGGCCGTGGCCCGACCGACGCCGTCGTAGTCGTAGGTGGTGGTCGCGGTGGCCTTGTCGCCGGTCGCGGTCTCGGCGTGGGTCTCGTAGGTGGTGGCCCGGCCGCCGGCGGCGAAGGCCTGCGTGTCGTAGCCGATGACCTTGCCACCCTCGCGTCGGGTGCGGGTCACCGAGGTCGCCACCTTGTCGGTCCCGTCGCTGACCCCGTACTCGTAGTCGACGGTGACCGGCGTGGCACCCGCCGCGCTGCGGTAGCTCTCGGTAACGGGACGGAGGAGGGCGTCGCGCTCGGTGCAGCTCAGCGCCGAGGAGGACGACGTGCCGATGAGGTCGCACGTGGCGCGGCCGTAGCGGTCGTAGACCGTGGTGATGCGCCGGCCCGACGGCGAGATGGTGGTCTTGGGCAGGCCGAGCTGGGCCACCGACGACACGCCCGCGGGCAGGTCGCCGGCGTGGGCGATGCCCGACGGGGTCTCGTCACGGCCCCAGAACTCGTACTTCGTGACCTGGCCGGTGGCCGAGGTCTCGCTGGCGATGCGGGCGCCGCCGAAGCCGTCGGGCTCGACGGTGCGGGTCACGGTGCCGACGACCCGGCCGCCGGCACAGGCATCGGCCGCGGCCTGCCAGGACCCGGCCGTGCCGCAGGCGACGGTGGAGCTGGCGGTGACGGCCGGGGCGTCGATGTCGCCGTAGGCCATGCGCTCGGCGGTGCCGCGGAAGGTGCCGCTCCCCGCCGGGTAGGCCTCGACGCTGCGGCGCTCGGTGGGCACGCCCCAGCGCTGGCGCAGCGACGAGGGCTGGTAGGTGGTGCCGACCGGGCCTGCGTCGGGATCCTTGATCTGGAGGCCCGTGGGCGGCGCCGCGTCGTAGGTGATGAGGGCCTCGAACCGATCGGGGATCGGGCGGTTGCCTTGGTGGACGGTCACGGTCGCCGCGGCGCCGTTGAAGCTGCCGCCGTACTGGTCGTTGACGAACACCGCGCCAGTCGGCAGCCCCGCGCCCTGGACGCTGACGTTGAGGCGCTTCGGCGTGGCCTTGGGCTGGATCGCCCCGACGATGCGCACCGCGCCGCCGTCCTTCAGGCCGGCGACGTCGGGGGCGGTGAGGGCGAGGGCCACCGCCGCGGTGTCGAAGGTCGACACCGCGGTCCGCTTGACCGGGTTGGAGGCCATCGCCTTGTCCGTGTACCACTCGGCCACGAGGCCCTGAGGCAGGCCCCCGTCGTAGACGACCTGGTTCCCCGAGGCCTGCTCCCACGCACCGCTGGGCGCGCACGCCGCGCCGCTCGTCGCGCCCTGGGCGCACGAGCCGGGCAGGCCCCCGTTGGGGATCGTGTAGGTGGCGGTCTCGCGGTCGTACGCGTCGTAGACGTGCGCGGTGGACACGCCGTCGGCGGTGATGTCGGCGAGGCGCAGGTCCTTGTCGCGGTGCCAGATCGTGGTGATGGTGCCGCCGCTCGGCTGCAGCTCGCCCACCGGGCGCAGGCCATCGTCGACGGCGCGGGCGGATGTCATCGGGGCGACGCCGGGGCCCGACTGCTTGATGGTCAGCGTGTGCGTGGAGCCCGCGAAGCGGGCGTCGGCGCCGCTGTAGCTCTGGTCGGTGATCGCGCGGGCACCGCCGGGGGCGGTGGCGGCTGCGGTGATGCGGTCCACGCGGCCGGCGGTGTCGTAGTCGATCCGGGCGGCCATCGAGTCGTCGCCGGGATCGGCGGCACCCGAGAGGGCGCTGAGCGAGGCGGCGGGCTGGCGGATGCCGCGCAGGTGGCCCTTGGCGCTCCACGCCCAGTCGGTGACGGTGACGAGGTTCCACTGGGCCTGGCACGCGGTGTACGGCCCGTCGGCGCAGGCCTTGGCCGCGGAACCGGGGAGCCGCAGGACGCGACCGATCTGCGGTCCGGCGTCGCCGGCGTCGACGTAGAACAGGCGCATCCAGTCGCCCGACGGCAGGGTCCAGCCGCACACGGCGCCGGACGGGACGGCCACGAAGCCCGGGGGCACGGTGCCACCGCAGCGGGCGTCGCCCTCGCGCAGGATGGTCCAGGTGAGCGGGGCGTCGGCGGCGCCGACGTCCCACGCGACCTTGTTGATCTGGTCGTTGCCGCTGCCGTAGGTGAAGCGCACGGTGCCGGCGCCGGGCGCCGACGACGAGGTCACGTGGCCGAGCCGGTGCTGGGCGCTGTCGGTCGGGTCCTTGGGGAGCTTGGCCGACCAGGTCTCGGCCTCCCAGGTGCGGCTCGACTCGGGGTCGCGGATCGTGATGGTCGACCCGTTCGCGTCGGCGAGGGTGGCGTGGAGGCCGCCCATGGTCTTGGTGCCGTCGAGGCTGGTGCAGATCCAGCCCTTGGCGTCCTTGCAGCCGAGGACCTCGGCACCGCCGCCGTCGCGGTGGACGATCAGGAGCTTGGTCCAGCCGAGGAACCCGCCGGCGTCCTGGAGCTCGACCTCGGTGATGCCGCTGCCCAGGCCCTGCCAGGCCCACCCGGGGGCCAGGCCCTTGCGGGTGCCGACGCTGGCCGGGTCGGCGGCGGAGGACCCGATGTCAGCGGTCGAGAACGCCAGGCCGATGCCCATCTGACCTGCGCCCGACGTGTAGGACTCGGGCGCGACCTCCACGGCGTACGCGCCCGACGCGGGGTTCGCGCCCCGCACGATGAAGGTGTACGGCCCCTCGTCGGTGCCGTCGGTCGAGACCGTGTACGAGTACACGCCGCCGTTGCGCAGCAGGCCGGCGGGCACCTGCGGGTCCGGGCCGGTGTAGAGCGGCGCCGCATCGCCGCCGGTGGCGAGCGCGTCGTAGAGCTTGAACGTGCCACCCGTGGTGGCGGCGGTGAGCTTGGCCTGCACGCCGCCGACGGTCCCGAGGCCCGGGCGCGCCGGGTCGCCGGTGGCCGGGAAGCGCACGGTCCACACGTCGCCGACGAGGCCCCGCGGCGCGGTGTCCGCGTCGGTCACCTTCAGGGCCGGCAGCTCGGCCAGGGTCCGCTTCGGGTCGACGACCGCCTGCTTCTGGGCGCCGCGGTCGGCCTTGTCGTCGTCCGAGGACGAGCAGGCCGAGGCCACGAGGCTCACGGACAGGGTCACGGCGGCGATCATGTGCCAGCGCTTCACGGGATGGTTCCTCCTTGCCGGCGGCGCCAGCGGGGTCGTTCGGTCGGTCGAGTCGGATGGGGCCGCGCTCAGGCGGGCGGCGGGCGGTATCGGTCGGGGCAGGCCTCGGCGACGCTGCCCTGGGCCTTCAGGCAGTAGGCGTGGTCCCAGCCGTAGATGGCATCGAGCCGCAGATCGAGGCTGCCCCAGCCGGTCCGGACCGATCCGTTGCTCCCGATGTAGTCGGTGATGGCCCCCTGCCCGCCCGGGAGCAGGCTCGAGCCGTAGCTCACCGTGCAGTCCGGAAGGCGGGCGCCCTGGTTGGTGCCGGCGGCGGACTGGGCCCGGCAGCCGACCTTGCCGGTGCGGGTGAGGATCAGCGGGTGCCACGAGCCCGTGTCGACGAGCGCACCGTCGTAGCCGGGCTGCGATCCCACGCCGGCCTGCAGGGGCTTCTGGCAGTCGGCGTCGGGCTGGTAGTCCGGGCCGAGCTCGTCGACGAGGGACTGCGGCAGCTTGGTGTGGCACATGCGGATGCCCGTGATGTCACCGAGATCGCCGGTCGTCTTGGACAGGTCGACGCCGAACAGGGTGGCGTCCTTCAGCCGCAGGCCGGTCACGTCGGTGCTCACGAACGTGGCGCCGGTCAGGTTGGCCTCGGCGAAGTCCGCCTTCGTCAGGTCCGCGTGGTCGAAGGTGGCGTAGCTGAAGTTCGCGTGGTCGTCGCCGACGAAGGACGAGTTCGAAAGCTGGGCGCCGGAGAGGTCCACACCCGGCATCGACGGGTCCTTCATCTTCAGGCCGGTCAGCTGCAGGCCGTCACCGGCCTCCGTGCCGCTGCCGGCGCCGAGGGAGAAGCCGGGCAGCGTGTAGTGCGGCAGGTACTCCTTGGAGGCGCAGCTGCGCGCGTCGACCTTCGAGGGGTTCTCGAAGACGATGTCGAAGCCGTCGAAGGGCGTCGTGTCGTCACCCGAGTCCAGCTTGCGCCTGTCCGCCCAGCGCGCGGTGGTGAGCTCGCTCGACAGGCCGACCTGGGTGTCCCACTTGGGGAAGGTCGTCGGGTCGAGGCAGCTGACGACGTCCTTGGGCGCCTGGGGATCGCCGTCCTTGTTGAGGGTGGTGACCTGGACCTGGGCCCGCCGTTCGTACTTGCACACCGTGTCCCGGGGGCAACCGGCCTCCTTCACCCAGATGTACACGACCGCGATGCGGATCTGCATGGTCGGGAGCGAGATGCGGAAGTGCTGGCCGGCGTACGGGTCGCTCGGCGGGTACACGAGGTCGTGCGTCACCCGGTCCTCGTCGTCGAGGGCCTTCGCCTGGATGAGCAGGTCCACCGCCCCGGCGGTCTTCCCACTGTTCGTCGCGGCCGGGATCACGTTGGCCTCGGAGGTGGTGTGGGTGCCGGCGGGCGACGCCGAGAGGATGTACCTGGTGGCGTCGGCGGAGCTCTCGGGGAACGCGCCGAACTCGATCGGGCGGGCCGTCCAGTTGGTGAACCTGACGTGCAGATCGACGTCCCAGCCGCCCGACGACGCCTGCTTGGTCGCCCCTCGCGAGGCCTTCGCCTTGGCCCCGTCGTCGCTGCTGCTGCATCCGGCCAGCAGGGCGCCCACCACGGCCCCCACCACCACGAGGGCCACCAGCCCCCGCCCGCCACGTCGCTGCGCGCGCGTCCTCACGTCGTCTCGTCTCCCCCGGGACCTGGCGGTCCCCTCCGCGGGTCAGAGGACCACGACCTCCCCCGCGCGGCAATAGCGCAAATCCGACTAATCACCCACCTCCTCGCGATCGCTCGGCCGACGCGCGCGATGCTGTCGCCATGGAGGGAAGGTGCTGATCGGGCCCCTGCACCGCCGCGGCGACACCGTCTCGGCCCGGTTGGTCACCGACGGGGGAGCCACGACGATCAGCTACGTGGTGCCGTCCGACGTCGTGGTCGCCGAGACGATCGATCCGGTGTTCGCGGCGGCGCTGCTCCCCGCCATGAAGCGAGGTGACGATCTGTGCCTCGACGGCCCGGTGTCGCCCGCGCTCCTCCGCCAGAGCGAGCTGGTGCAGGACATCTTCGTGACGTGGGACCGGGCCCTGCATCCGAGGTCGCCCTGGTACCGGCGGATCGAGGTCACGGCGCCGGACCTCACGCCCAGCGAACTGCCCACCGGCGACGACCGCGGCGCGGCGTGCTTCTTCACCGGAGGCGTGGACTCGTTCCACTCGGTCCTCGCCCACCGCGACGACCTCGCCGCGCTCGTCTACGTGTGGGGCTTCGACATCGACGCGGACGACCACCCGCGCCAGGCGATGGTCCGTCGCCACCTGCGCGCCGCCGCCGAGGAGCTCGGGCTTCCGCTGATCGAGGTCACGACCGATGTCCGCACCGTCATGGACCGCCTCAGCGGCATCCCGTGGATCGACCACCACGGTGCCGCACTCGCCAGCGTCGCCCTGCTCCTCGCCCCAACGTTCTCCCGCTGCTACCTGCCCGCCACCTACTCGTACGCGCAGCTCACCCTGCTCGGCTCGCACCCCCTGCTCGACCCCCTCTGGTCGAACGAGCACCTGACCGTCGTCCACGACGGCGCCGATGCCAGCCGCCTCGAGAAGGTGCGGGCGATCGCGTCGAACGAGGTGGCCCGCCGGCACCTCCGGGTGTGCTGGGAGAACCGCGACGATGCCTACAACTGCGGCCGGTGCGAGAAGTGCCTGCGCACCGCGGTGGCCGCACGGGTGGCCGGGTACGGCGGCGCCTTCGAGCTCCTCCCCGAACCATCGACCCTCGACGTCGCCCGGTGCCGGTTGCACGGGCCCTCGCTCGGATGGTTCGAGTGCCGTGACGAACTGGCCTGGTCCAAGCGGAACCCGCGGCTGCGATGGGCCATCCAGCTCGCCCTCGCCCGGCGCCAGGTCGGCGAGACCCGCGAGTCGATGCGGCGCCTGCGGTGAGCGCGCTGCCGCCGGCCGAACTGGCCCGAGCCGCCGAGCAGATCGTTGCGCAGGGCTTCGCCGTCATCCACGACGTGCTCACCGACGTCGAGGTCGATCGGGCCACGCGCGCCCTCGACGAGGTGCTCGATCGCGAGCGCGACATCGCGCCGACCCGCGCCTGGCTCACCGATCAGTACCACGTCAGCTACGCCCTGCCGGTGAAGCACCCCGTGTTCCTCGATCTGTGCACCCACCCCCGCCTGGTCCCGGCGAGCCATCGCCACCCGGTCGACCCCGACGATCTCGCCGGCCTCGAGCCGATGGCGCAGGTCGTGGAGATGCCGGCGGGGGCCGTCGTGGCGTTCGACGGCTCGCTCGTGCACGCCGGCAGCGCCAACACGACCGACCACCCCCGGCGCGCCCTCCACGCGTTCTACGGCAGGCGGTGGGTCAAGCCCCACTGGGACTTCCCGGCGATGCTGCCCGCGGCGGTGGCCGACGGCCTCGACGACGTGCGCAGGGACCTGCTGGGGTACACCTCGCGGCCTGCCCGGCTCGACCTCGAGCGCTCGACGATCGAGTGGCACTGACCACCCGGGCGGCCCGCTCGGCCGCAGCCCTGCTCGATGCCGGCCTGCGTCGCCTCCCGTTCGCCGGCGTCTCGGCCATCAGGTTCGAGGCCGCCCTCGTGCTCGCCCGCGCGCTGCGGGGGGTGGACCGCTGGACGAACGAGCGGATCGACGTGAGTCGCGCCGGCCGAGCTCTGCTCGTCGCGGAGCCTCGGGCGATCGCCCGGCTGGCGGCTCGGCTGCCACACGGGACGGTGGTGGTCTCCGGCACGAACGGCAAGACCACCACCACGAACCTGCTGGCCGAGATCCTCACGGCGGCCGGTCACCGTCCCGTGGTGAACCGGATCGGCGCCAACATGGCCGGCGGCGTGGCGGCCGAGCTGCTGGCCGCCGCCCGGCTCGGGGGCCAGATGACGGCGGACATCGGGGTGTTCGAGGTGGACGAGCTGTGGCTCGATCGGGTGCTCCCGGACCTGCACCCGCGGCTGGTGGTCCTCACCAACCTGTTCCGCGACCAGCTCGACCGCATGGGCGAGGTCGACCAGGTCGCCGACCGGTGGGAGGAGATCATCGCCGAGCTCTCGGCCGACTCGGAGCTCGTGGTCTGCGCCGACGACCCCCGCCTGGCGCGCCTCGGCGACGGCCGACGATCCGTCGCGTGGTTCGGGGTCACCGCCACCGAGGCCGACCTGCCACCGTCGGCCGACATCCCGGACTGTCGCCGGTGCGGCGCCCCGCTGGTCATCGAGCGCTCGCACATCGGCCACCTGGGCGCCTGGCACTGCCCGTCGTGCGGTGACGCTCGCCGGACGCCCGATCTCGTCGCGGAGGCGATCGAGGTCGTCGGAACCGATCGGGTGCGCTTCATCGCCGTCGACCGGTCCTCGGGGACACCGACGCCTGCGTCGGCCCCGATCGAGCTCACCTTGCCCGGGCGGTTCAACGCGGCGAACGCGGCGGCGGCCATCGCCGGGGCCCGGGCGCTCGGGGTGCCGCTCGCCGATGCCGCGGCCGGGCTGTCCACGGCCCGGGCCGCGTTCGGTCGGGCGGAGCACATGGATGTCGCCGGCCGCTCGATCGTCCTCCTGCTCGCCAAGAACCCGGTCGGGCTCGACGAGGTGCTGTCGCTCCTGTCGGGCCGCCCGCCCTTCGACCTGCTCATGCTCCTCAACGACCGCGACATCGATGGCCGCGACGTCTCGTGGATCTGGGACGGCGACGTCGAGGCGATCGCCGGCTCGATCCGGTCGGCCACCTGTGGCGGCACCCGCGGCGCCGACGCGGCCATGCGCCTCGACTACGCCGGCGTCGACCCCGACGCGATCGAGCTGATCGCTGAGCGCACCGGCAACCACGACACGATCGGCGAGGCGCTCGCCTGCGCCCTGACCCGAGGCACCGACGAGCTGGTCGTGATCGCCAACTACACCGCGATGCTCGACCTGCGCGAGCACGTCGCCGAGCAGGGCTTCGCCGCCCGGTACTGGGCATGAGCGCGCCCTCGCTCCGCATCGCCTGGTTCTACGCCGACCGGCTGAACACCTACGCCGACCGGGGCAACATCGCCGTCCTCGCCGGCCGTTGCGAACGACGAGGCATCCGGTGCGAGGTGACTCGGGTCGGGCTCGGAGGACGGTTCGACCCGAGCGCGTGCGACCTCGTCTACCTCGGCGGCGGCCAGGACCGCGACCAGCGCCGGTGCGCAGCCGACCTGCAGCAGCATCGGGCCGGGCTCGCCGAGGCGGCCGCGACCGGCGCGGTCGTGCTCGGCGTGTGCGGCGGGTACCAGCTCCTCGGCCACAGCTACCGCTACGGCGACGAGGTGGTCGAGGGCGTCGGCCTGCTCGACGTCGTCACCCATGCTCCAGATGCAGGCACCGCGTCCCGCCTGGTCGGCCCGGTCGTCGCCGATGTGGTGGCCCCGCACCTCGCGGGCGGCGATCGGGTGCGCCTCGCCGGCTTCGAGAACCACCGGGGGCGCACCACGCTCGGGCCGGGCGCCGCGCCGCTCGCCCGGGTGGTCGCCGGGCACGGCAACGACGGCGCGGACGGCACCGAGGGCGCGGTGTCGGGCCGGGTGATCGGCACCTACCTGCACGGCCCGCTGCTGGCCAAGAACGCGTGGTTCGCGGACCGGTTGATCAGTCTTGCGACGTCGCAGGAGCTCGCACCGGTCGCCGATCGCTTCGAGGAGGCGGTGCACCGCGACGCGATCGCACGGGGTGTCGATCCCCGCTGACCGCGGACCGGAGCAGCTTGGCCGCGGCCTCGACGGTAGGGGGCCGCGGCTGCGCGGCGATGTGCCCGCTCACCCCATAGGCACCCAGCCGATCCCATTCTCCGAGCGCGTCGCGGATGTTCTGCGGCTCGGCATCCCATCGTGGACGCTCGTCGGGGAGGGCCGGTGCCGCGAGGACGTGCAGGTCGGGCCGGTGCCGGGCGAAGGTGGCGACCGCTCGACGCATGGCGAGCGCCCACGACACGGCCACGATCCGACGGGGGGCCGCGACGGCGTGGAGGGCGTCGAGCCCGAGCAGGACGTTCTCCCCCGTGTGGCGGGCGTGTCGCTCCAGCACGATGGCCGCGGCCGGGACACCGGCATCCTCCAGCGCCGCTGCGTAGGCATCGGCCTCGCTTCGACCGTCGGTGCCGGGGGCGCCGCCCGTGACGACCACCAGCGGGGCGATCCCCCGCCGGTACAGGCCCGCCGCGGTGTTTGGCACGGACCGGGACCGGCTGCCGAAGCAGAAGATCGCGTCGCAGGCCTCGGGCGGGTCGGCGACGACGAGGTGGTCCCAGAGCACAGCGAAGGCAGCATCGATCGCTGACCTGCGCGCCACGCCCCGCTCCAGGTGCTCCACCTGCCTCGCCTCCTCCCGTGCTGCGGCGTCGGGCCACACTACGGGCACGCTCCGGATCAGGCCATGGAAGGCCCGCTGAGCTGGGCCTTCAGGGGGCGTGTAAGAGATCCGGCGCTCGCCGGTCAGGGGTGCATCCACCTGCTCAACGGAGGCAACCCCATGAAGAAGCTCACCGCATCCCTGCTCACGATCCTGCTGGCGCTCACGGCGCTCGGCGCTCGTCCCGCGTCGGCCTCGACGCCCATCCGCTACTGGCAGGAGGCCACGGCCGGCCTGTCGGTCAGCGGCACCTACGACCCCGTCGTCGGCAACTTCGCCGGGGGCGCCCAGGACGACATCTGGTGGCACGCCGCCGGCACCGGCACCGACAGCCTCTGGACCTCGAACGGTGACGCCACCTTCACCAAGCGCACGCTGTCGATGGACGTGCCCGACGGGGCGGTCGCCCGCGTCGGCGACTTCGTCGGCGACGAGCACGAGGACATCTTCTGGTACGGCGCCGGGTCGGCCGGCGACGTGCTGTGGCAGTCGACCGCCGACGGCTTCCGGGCGATCCCCGCCCGCGTCAGCGGCACCTACAACGTGCGCACCATCGACGATGCCACCGGCAAGGACGCCCTCATCTTCGAGAACGGCACCGGCGGCTCCATCTGGTCCTTCACCGGGACCGATGGCACCTACCGCAGCCGGGCCATCACCCCGCCCGCGGCCGGGGCGGTCATGCTCGTCGGCCGCTTCGACGACGACCCCTGCGGCGACGTGTTCTGGTACGACCCGCACGGCGGCGATGTCCACACCATGTGGGCCCTCGACTGCGACGGTCGCATCGCCCGCTCGGTGGACCACCGGTTCGCGGCGAACTACGAGCCCGTTGTCGGTCAGTTCAGCCCGGGGCGCGACGCCCAGGACGACATCTTGTGGATCGGGTTCCCCGGCACCCGCACGGTGCTCTGGGAGAACGAGCACGCCGGCGAGTGGACCAAGACCTACCAGACCCTGCCCACGAACGGCACCCCGCTCGCGGTGTCCAACGGCTACGGCCTCATCCACATCTGGAACGCCGGCACCGGCACCCACCAGGTGTGGTTCAAGTCCGTGCTCGGCCCGAGCTTCAACGCCGACCTGTCCAACACCACGATCGGCTCCGGGTACCACCCGGTGGTCGGCTCGTTCGTCGGGGCCGGCGCCGACATCCTCTGGTACCGGGCCGGTGCCAGCGCCGAGCGCCTGTTCTGGGCGGCCGGCTGACCCATCGACCGTGCCATCGTGACCCCAGGGAGGGAACGGACATGAACGACACGAGCAAC
>CAZUYW010000028.1:0-1788 GCA_964624775.1 uncultured Iamiaceae bacterium | reverse complement strand
TCGACCGTGCCATCGTGACCCCAGGGAGGGAACGGACATGAACGACACGAGCAACGACGCAGCCCTCGTGGCAGCAGCTCGGACGGGTGACGAACCGGCCTTCGCCGAGCTGTTCACCCGGTGGTCGGGACGGTGCTTCGACGTGGCTCGTCGCATCCTCCACGACGACGGACGGGCGGCGGAGGTGACCCAGGAGGTGTTCACCGTGGCATGGCAGCAACTGGGCTCCCTCCGGGATCCCGCGGCGTTCGGCGGCTGGGTGCTCCGCACCTCCCGGAACCGGGCGCTCAACCGGCTCGACCACGAACGGCGGGCGATCCCCACCGACGACACCCATCCGGTGCTGGCGGGGCTCGTCGGCAACCGGTCCGTCGAGGCCGAGGCGGCCGAGTTCGAGCACGAGGAGCTCGTGTGGGCCGCGGCCGCAGCCTTGGGCGAGCGCGACGCCAGCGTGCTCGACCTGCACCTGCGCCACGGCCTCTCGGTGCCCGAGATCGCCGAGGAGCTCGGCGTCACCACGAACAACGCCCACCAGATGCTGCACCGGACCAAGCAGCGGCTCGCCACGGGCATCCGGGCCTGGGTCGTGTTCCGTGGCGGCGACACCTCGTGTGCCGCCCTCTCCGACGCCCTCGATGCCGCGGGCGTGACCCGGTTCGGTCCCGAGGCGGTGAAGGCGATCAGCACGCACATCGGCGAGTGCGACGCCTGCGATCGCCGGCAGGCCGCGGTGCTCGCGCCGGAGGCCCTCTTCGCCGCCGCACCGATCGCGGTGCTCTCGGCCGAGCTCCGGGAGACGATCGCTGCCGGACTGCGCCGCGACGGCGTCCCCGTGGGCGGCGGCCCCGACCCGGTCAGCGCGGGCGGAAGCGGAGACGGCGGAGGCGGCGCGATGGCGGATGGCGGTGCGCCGACCGTCCCGGTGGCACCCGCCGGCGGCAGCGCACCTGCGGGGGACGGTGGGTCAGCCGGTGCCAGCCGGTCGGGCCGCCGAGGTCTCGTGGTGGCCGTGGCCGCGATCATCGGGGTCCTCGCGGTGATCGGCGCCCTCGTCGCCCGTTCCGGCGACGAGGGCGCCGACAGCCAAGCCGCCTCGCGCTCGCGGGCCACCACGACCCTGCCGGAGGGCCGCGGGGGCGGCTCCGATACCGAGCCGACGGACACCACGTCGACCACCTCGACCACGACCCCGTCAGGGGGCGACCTCGTCGGGGCCTGGACCGCCGATGCGAGCGACATCCTGGGTGCCAACACCGCCAACGTCGGCGGCCCCCGCGGCCTGTCGTGCGCGGGACCGATCACCATGACGTTCACCGACGAGGGGACCTACACCAGGAACGGGTCGGTGTCGTGCTCCGCCGGCGCCCTCAGCGCAGCGGGGACCCTGGCCACCTCGGGCTCCTATCGCACCTCGGGCGACGCGCTCACCGTCGCCGACACCCGCAACGACGGGACGATCAGCCTCGGCGGACGGGCCGTGCCGTTCCCCGACGCGTTCGGCGACGGCGACGCCACCTACGCGATCGAGGGCTCGACCCTGCGCATCACCTTCGGCGGCCCGGGCGTCGGCACCGTCACCCAGACCTACCGGAGGTCGTAGACGTCAGGCCTCGAGGGCGGCGGCGAGGCGGTCGAGGGTGCCGCTCATGGTCTGGTGGTTCCGGGCGGCGCGATCGGTGACGCCCGACATCTGCTCGCTGAACTCCATGACCGACTCGGGGCGCAGATCCTCGCTCCACTCGGTGACGCGGCAGCCGGTGGCGGTCGGCTCGATGCGGTAGCCCCACG
>CAZUYW010000027.1:0-21740 GCA_964624775.1 uncultured Iamiaceae bacterium | reverse complement strand
GGGCGCGACCTCGGCGGTCGCCGCCCGGCCCCCCTCGGCAGCAGCGTCGGCGAGCTCGGCAGCGAGCCCGGGCCGCCAGGCGTCCGCGACGCGCGCCACGCACCGCTCGACCCACGGGCCGAGGGCCGCCTCGATCCCGTCGGCCAGGACGAGCGCGTACCCGCGCAGCACCTCGTCGTCGGCGGTGGTCACCCGGCGAACCTACCGGCACCGGGCCCGGCACCGGTCTGGTCGCCCCGCCGGTCGGGCATGATGCGCCGGTGATCATCCGCGCGCTGTCGGTCTTCGAGCGGGTCGTGTACCACTGCGCGCTCGTCGACGGCACGAACCCGTGCCGCCCCACCCTCGAGGTGGAGGCGGTGCTGCGACCCGGCGACGCCGACGACGGCCCCCTGCTCCTCCCGCTCGCCGACTACGTCACGCTCGCCGGCGGACGGGCCCGCGTGGCGGAGTGCCTGGATCGTTTCCGTGCAGCCGGGCGCTTCGAGGATCATCTCGGCGTCACCCACCTGACGTTCCCGTTCTGGACGCCGCTCGACATCCAAGGGCCAGGGACCCAGGAGCGCCCCCACTAGGATCGCCCCTCATGACCATCGCCTACCGCGACCTCAAGGGCATCGGCGGCTGGCTGGACCGCAACGACTTCACCGCGCTCCAGGCCGTCACCGCCGTGCAGCACGCCGCGGGCACCACAGGCGACGTCCTCGAGATCGGCGGGTTCAAGGGACGCAGCGCCGCCGTGCTCGCCGACGGCCTGGTGGCCGGGGAGACGCTCCACGTCTGCGACCCGTTCGAGGACACCACCGGCAGCGCCGCCAACGACACCGAGAACGCCTCCTCCTACGCGAGCCTCTCCCGCCAGGAGTTCGAGACCAACCTCCGCAAGTTCCCCGTGGCCATGCCGGTGATCCACCAGTGCATCTCGACGGGGCTCGAAGGCCAGCTCGCGCCCCGCACCTTCCGACTCGTCCACGTCGACGGCAGCCACCTCGAGGACCCCGTCCGCTGGGACATCGGCCTGGCCAAGGAGCTCCTCGCTCCCGGCGGGGTCATCGTCCTCGACGACTTCCGCTCGCCCCACACCCCCGGCGTCGCCCTCGCCGTGTGGGAGGCCGTGCACGCCGGCCTCACCCCGATCCTCACCACCACGATGAAGCTCTACGGCGCGTGGGACCCGGCCCCTGACCTCGTGGCCCGCCTCGAGCAGGAGCTCATCCGGCGCAACTGCACCACCTGGTACCACCAGAAGAACGAGGGCGACGACGTCCTCCACGCGCAGGCCCAGCTCCCCCAGCCGCTGCGCACCGCCAAGGTGATCGCCAAGGCCGTCCAGGCCCGCGTGCGCTGAGGCCGCCCGTGTCCGCCCCCGAAGCACCGGCGCCCGGCGGGCCCTTCGACCTGAGCGTGGTCATCTCGACCCACGCTCGTCCCGAGCAGCTCCGCGAGGCGATCGCCGCGATCCGTGCCCAGGACCACCCCGGCCCCATCGAGACCCTCGTGGTCTGGGACAAGACCGAGCCCGAGTGGGACCTCGCCGTCGACGACCCGCACCGGCCCGTGCGCATCCTGGCCAACGACCGCACCCCCGGCCTGCCGGGCAGCCGCAACTGCGGTGCCACCGCGGCCCAGGCACCGGTGCTCGGGTTCTGCGACGACGACGACCTCTGGCTCCCCGACAAGGCCCGCCGCCAGCTCGCCCTGCTCGCCGAGACCGGCGCTCCCACCGTGTCGTCGGGCCTCGAGGTCCTGATCGACGGGAAGATCATCCCCCGCCCCGGTGTCGACGGCGTGCTGCGCTTCGTCGACCTCCTGCGCTCCCGCCGCATGGAGGCCTACATGGGCACCGCGATGGTGCGCGCCGACGCCTTCTGGGGGCCGATCGGGCCGCTCGACGAGCACATCCCCGGCGGCTACGCCGAGGACTACGAGTGGATGCTGCGCGCCACCCGACACGCCCCGGTGCCGGTCGTGCCCGAACCCCTCCTGCAGATGCGCTGGATCGTGCGCTCGCACTTCCGGGACCAGTGGCCGGACTGGGAGGCCGCGCTCGGCCAGGTCCTCGACGACAACCCCGAGTTCGCCGGTGAGCCCCGGGGCCGGGCGCGCATCGAGGGCCAGCGAGCGGTCGCGATCGCGGCCCAGGGCCGCCGTGGCGACGCCCTGCGCCAGATCCGCACCACGCTGGGCTGGAGCTGGCGCGAGCCCCGGGCGCTGATCGCGCTCGCCGTCGTGTGCGGCCTGCCCGCGGGCAAGGTCAACGCCTTCTTGAACAAGCGGGGCCGGGGCCTCTGACATGGCCGGCGCTGCGCCGCGCACGGCCCTCGACGTCATCACCGACCTCCTGGGCCTCCGTCCCGCCGACGGCACCACGCCGCCCGGTGCCCGCCTCGCGCTCGTGAGCGGGAGGAAGGGACCGCGCTTCCTCGTCCCGACCGGCTGGCACGATGCCGCGGTCGCGTCATGCCTCGCCTACCAGGGCCTCCGCGACCCCAAGACCAGGGCCGGGCGGGCGGTCGTGGGCAACGCCCTGCGCGTCGGCGCCGGGCGCTTCGTGACCGGCGCGACCTACGCCGCCGACACCGGTGAGGGCTCGCTGCTCGCGCACCTCCGGGAGCTGTGCGGCCGCGACGACCTCGCCGTCGCCGTGGGCCTCGGCCGCATGGACGAGCTCTGGCGCCCGACGCTGCAGGTCTTCGCACCCGACGGCACGCCGATCGCCTTCGTGAAGATCGGCCGCGGTCCCCTCGTGTCGACCCTCGTCGCCGTCGAGGCCGACGCCCTCCGGCGTTGGATGGACCACCCGGACCCGCGCCTCGTGGTCCCCGCGGTCCTCGCCGAAGGCCGGTGGCGCGATCAGCCGGTGCTCGCGGTCGCGCCCCTGCCCGACGATGCCGCGCGCCTGCCCGGCGGCACGATCGGCGCGGGCGCGGTGCGCACCCTCGACCCGCCGCTGCCCGACGCGCCGATCGAGGCCGCGCCATGGTGGGCCGACCGCGTGGCCCGCTTCGCCGACGACCCCGAGATCGGGCCGATCCTCGAGCGCATCGCCGCCCGCCACGCAGGGCCGGATCGCCCCTGGGCGCGCTGGCACGGCGACTGGGTCCCCTGGAACCTGGCCCGTTGCCATCGGGGCCTGATCGCGTGGGACTGGGAGTACAGCGAGCCGGGCGCCCCGGTCGGCCTGGACGAGACGCACTTCGCGTACCAGGTCGCCC
The DNA here is from genome assembly GCA_964624775.1 of uncultured Iamiaceae bacterium. GTDB lineage: Bacteria > Actinomycetota > Acidimicrobiia > Acidimicrobiales > Iamiaceae > Aquihabitans. The sequence goes on along the minus strand of CAZUYW010000027.1, from coordinate 18,525 downwards.
ACCTCCAGGAGGGCCGGACGGTCCCCGAGGCGCTGCGCGTCGCGCGCGCGGTCGCCCCCACGCCCTGGGTCGCCGACGCCCACATCGCCATGCTCGTCACCCGCGCCGGTGACCTGGCCCGGCTCGCCGGCCATCCCGTCACCAACCACCACGACGTCCTGCCCGCGGCCGCCGACGCCATCCGATGACCGACCCGACCGCGCCGGCCAGCACCGCCCCGGCGGCGCCCACCGCAGCGGCCTCGGTCGCACGCGGCGGGGCCGCCAACCTGCTCGGCGCCATGGTCTACGGCGCGTCGAACTTCGTGCTGCTGATCGTGCTCAACCGCGTCCTGGGCGTGAAGGCGGCCGGCGTGGTCGTCGTGGCCATCGCCGTGTTCCAGATCGCGTCGACGGTCGCCGGCCTCGGCTGTTCCACCGGCCTGGTCCGCATCATCAGCCGGGATCGGGCCACCGGGCACCCCGAACGCCTCCGTGCCGTCCTGCTGGTTGGCGTGGTCCCCGTCGTCGTCGTGTCGGTCCTCGCCGCCGCCGGGCTGTGGCTCGCCGCGCCCTGGCTGGCCGACGTCTTCAGCAACGGCGCCCGCACCGACGATGCCGCCGCGGTGCTGCGCGCCATGGCCCTGTTCCTCCCGGCCTCCACCATCCACACGGTGCTGGTCCAGGGCACCCGCGGCTTCGACACGATGCTGCCGCTGGTCATCATCGAGCGGATCGGGCGGGCGATCGCCATGCCGCTCGTCGTCGCCATCGCCGCCGCCGCGGGCATGGGTCCCCGAGGCGTCGGCGTGGCCTGGGCCGCCACCAACCTGGTGGCCCTCGTCTTCTCGGCCCGGGCCCTCACCCGCCGGGTGCACCAGGCGGTGGCTGCCGCCGAGGCCGAGCCCGCCCGGCCCACCCGTGCCATCGCCCGGGACTTCTGGGCGTTCACCGGCCCCCGCGCGGTGGGCCAGGCCTCGGAGGTCGCGGTCAACTGGCTCGACACCGTGCTGGTGGGCGCCCTCGTGTCCACCACCGCGGCCGGCATCTACGCCTCGGGCACCCGCTACCTGCTGCCCGGGATGTTCGCGGCCGAGGCGCTCATGCAGGTCACCGCGCCGCGCATCAGCGGCCTCCTCGCCCGCGACGACCGCGTCGAGGCCACCGCCCTGCTCCGCACGGTCGCCGGCTGGCAGGTCGCGGTGATGTGGCCGATCTACCTGGTGACCGCCATCTTCGCCACCCCGCTCCTGAAGGTGTTCGGCGACGAGGTGGTCGAGGCGCGGGGCGCCCTGATCGCCCTGTCGGTCGCCATGCTCGTGGCCTCACCGCTCGGCCCGGCCGGCTCGGCGATCCTCATGTCGGGCCGCAGCCGCCAGGCGATGTTCAACACGCTCGTGTTCCTGGCGGTGAACCTGGGCGGCAACCTGATCTTCCTCCCGCGCTACGGGATCACGGCGGCCGGCATCGTCTGGGCGGTCACGATTCTCGTCGCCGCGCTGCTCCCGAACTGGCAGGCGCGCCGCACGCTCCACGTCCACACCATCGGTCGTCCGGCCTTCACCGCGGCCGCGATCGCCGCGCTCACGATGGGTCTCGTGGCCTTCGGTGCCCGCCTCATCCTGGGGGAGACCCTCGCCGGGCTGCTCGTGGCCGGTACCGTTGGCACGGCTGCCTACGCGATCGGCCTGGTCATGCTGGGGAAGCCGCTCCACCTGGATGCCTTGCGCGACGGCATCCGCCGCCGATGAACCACAGGTGCGTCATGTCGTCCTCCACCTCCAGCGATGAGTGACCTCGAGCGGGGCTTCCGCCTCTCGGAGATCACGGGCATCCTCCGCCGGCGCGCCCCGATCGTCGCCGCCGCCGGGTTGATCGGCCTGGTGGTGGGCGCGTTCCTGTTCGCCAGCGCGCCCTCGAAGTACAGCGCCACCACGCGCGTCCTCGTCCAGGACGTGCGCTTCGACGACACGGCCCCGCCCGCCAACCAGAAGGTCGACCTCAGCACGGAGGAGGACCTGGTGAAGTCCGACGAGGTCGGCGACGCCGTGCGCAAGGCCCTCGACCTTCCCGGCGACAACCGCTCGGTCTTCCAGAAGGTCACCGTGACCACCAAGGAGGGCTCCGAGGTCCTCGAGATCACGTTTCAGGCGGCGACGGCGAACGGCGCGCGGGACGGGGCCAACGCGGTCGCCAAGGCCTACCTCGACGCTCGCAAGGCCGACGCCGAGTCCACCCAGACCAAGAAGCTCGACGCGCTGAAGCCCCAGATCGACGAGGCCACCCAGACGCTGAACGCCGCCAACGAGGCGGTGGCCAACACCGAGAGCGGCACGCCCGAGCGCACCCAGGCCCAGGCCACCGCGGCGCAGGCCCAGCAGGCCCTGAACTCCCTCAACGCCCAGCGGCAGACGATCGCCGCGGTCGACACCAGCGCGGTCGGCAAGATCGTGCGCTCGGCGCCCACCCCGGCGGCCGCGCTCTCGAAGAAGGCCCTCGCCATGGCGGTCGGCGTGTTCGGCCTCTTCCTGCTGGCCGGGTTCGGGATCGCGCTGCTGATCGACCGCCGAGACAGCCGGGGCGGCGGTCGCCGCAAGATCGAGCAGCTCCTGCCGGGGGTCAACATCCGGATGATGCCGTCGGCCTCGGCCCGCAAGGCGTCCCCGGCCGAGATCGATGCGGCCATCGACCGCCTCGCCGTGGAGCTCGCGGCCGGCGGCCAGCGGGGCAAGGCGACCTCGGTGGTCATCGTCGGCACCCAGCAGGAGCCGCCGGTGGCCCTCGCCGAGGAGCTCGCGTCGAGCCTGACCTTCGCCGGCATCCCGGCCCTGTTCGTGCTGGCGGGCACGTCAGAGCGCCCCCTGCCCCACGCCCAGATCGTGACGTCGTTCACCGACCTCATCACCGGCCCGAGCGTGTCGGGCCCCGCGAGCCTGCCCGAGACCGCCGGTGCCGGCAGCGCCTCGGCCCCGCTGGTCACGTGGCTCCGGCCCCGGGGCTCGGCCGAGTCGTCCGGGCTCCTGCGCCGCGCGGTGGTCGAGGCCCTCGTCACCCGAGCCGGGCGGGAGGGATTCGAGGCGGTGGTGTTCGTCGCCCCCACGCCCGTCCGCAACGCGGCCGCCGCCGCCCTCGGCCAGTGGGCCACCAAGACCGCCGTCGTCGTCGACCACGAGGAGAGCCAGGCCGTGGAGGCCACGGTGTCCGCCCTCGTCGAGGCCGACGTGCGCATCACCGAGGTCGTCTGGACGTGACCGCGCCCGGGGGCGCCACCGCGGTCGCCGACGGACCGCCGGTCGCTCCCGGGTCCCACCGCCGGACCCTCCGACCCGACCGCGCCACCTGGCCGATCTGGCTGTTCACAGCCGGCCTCCCGGTGTCGTTCGTGCTCGGCATCCACGGCATCGCCTGGCCGCTGTGCGCCGTGGTGCTGGGCGGCCGCATCCTCGCCAACCCGACCACGCGGTTCCCCCGCACGTCGATCCCGCTGCTGATCCTGCTCGGCTGGATGCTCCTCAGCATCCCGATGCTCGACGGTGCGGGCTCGCTGCCCATCTACCTGTACCGCTGGTCGCTGTTCCTCGGCTGCCTCACCTCGCTGGTGTGGCTCGCGAACGTCAGCACCAGCCGGTTGCCGACCGAGCGCATCGTCGACTGGCTGGCCGCCATGTGGATCTGCCTGATCCTCGGCGCCTACCTCGCGCCGCTGATGCCGAATGTGATCGCCACCTCCCCGTTCCAGATCCTGATCGGGCCCGCCGGGCGCAACCCGTTCATCGCCCGCATCTCCGAGTGGCGCTTCGCCGAGACCCAGGGGTTCATGGGCTACGCCGTGGCCCGTCCCGCCCTGCCGTTCGGCTCGGCGAACAGCTGGGGCTCGGCGGTCGGCATCCTCACCCCGTTCTTCATCCGGTCGTGGCTGATCGACGCCGACGCCCGCCGCCGGACGAGGGGGATCGTCCTGCTGGTCCTCGCCATCTACCCGATCATCGTCTCGGTGAACCGCGGCCTGTGGATCAGCCTGGCCGTCGGCATGGCGTACTTCGCGTCCCGCAAGGCGCTGCGGGGCAAGTTCACACCGATGGCGGTCCTCATGGTCCTGGTGGTGGGCCTGGCCGGCCTCCTGGCGTTCACCTCACTCGGCAACCTCGTCACCGACCGCCTGAACAACTCCGAGAAGTCGAACGACGCCCGGTCGGGCCTCTACGAACTGGCCTGGCGCGGCGCCGTCGATTCGCCGCTCATCGGCAACGGCGAGCCCAAGCCCGCACCCGGCGCGCTCCCGACCGATCCACCGATCGGCACCCACGGCCTGTTCTGGTACCTCATGTTCGTGCACGGCTTCGTGGGCCTGGCCCTGTTCCTCACCTGGCTGGGGATGGAGGTGTTCCGGTCCGGCAGGGTGCGCACCCCCCTCGGGTGGTGGACGCACCTGGCGCTGGTGATCGGCCTGGTCGAGGTGCCGTACTACGGCCTGCTGCCCCACGTCATCCTGCTCGGCATCGCCGCCGGGCTGTCCCATCGCGAGGAGATCACATGACCGGCACCGTCCGGCGCACCGCCGAGACCATCCGCCGGTCAGCCCCCGGCCGGGCCGTCACCGAGGCCGGCAAGCGGACGCTGCGGGCCTACGGCACCGCCACCGCCCGCTGGCGGCCGGGACCGGAGCTGCTCGTCATCGGTGCCAAGCGCGGCGGCACCACCTCGCTGTGGCGCTACCTCGACAGCCACCCCGGCGTGCTGCCGACGTTCCCGCAGGCCGAGCACGTGAAGGGCACCTACTTCTTCGACGAGGGCTGGGATCGCGGCGAGGCCTGGTACCGCTCCCACTTCCCCACCACCTGGACCCGCAGGCGGGCCGAGGCCCGCCTCGGCTACGCGCCCGTCGCGTTCGAGGCCAGCCCCTACTACCTGTTCCACCCCCTCGCGCCCGGCCGCGCCCACCAGGTGGTGCCCGATGCGCTGATCGTGGCGGTGCTGCGCGATCCGGTGGAGCGCGCCTTCTCGCACTGGAAGGAACGGGGCCACCACACCGAGTCGCTCAGCTTCGCCGAAGCGCTCGACGCCGAGGCCGAGCGCACGGCCGGGGCCGAGGCCGCGATCCTGGCCGACCCCTCCCACATCTCCCTGCCGCACCGCCACCAGACCTACGTCGCCCAGGGCCGGTACGCTCCGATGCTCGAGCGCTGGTTCGACGCCTACGGGCGCGAGCAGGTGCTGGTCACGGCGGCCGAGGAGTTCTACGCAGATCCCCAGGCGTTCTGCGATGTCATCACGGACCGCCTCGGCCTCCCTCGGCACGATCTCGGTGACCCCGAACCTTTCAACAGCGAGCCGAGTGCCGATATGGATCCCCAGGTGCGTGCCCGCCTCCGGGAGGAGCTCGCGCCCGACATCGCCGCCGTGGAGGCGCTCCTCGGCCGGTCGATGCCCTGGGATGGGTGACCGAATTACCACCCTCCGTAACCACCGAAGACCACTTGTCACGCTCCGTGGCAGGCAGTAGCCTGGCGCGAGCACTGGGATCAGGCCCCCTCCTGCCTCGTCCCCGCCCGGCGGCGCACCCGTCGCCCACCACCGGCCACCGAGAGACGAACTGCCATGCGAGTCACCACCAAGCGGCGCACCCTGATCGGCGCAGCGGTCCTGGCCCTGCTCGGGGCCGTCCCGATCGTCGCCGCCGTCCGCTCGACGCCCGCGACCGCCGCCAGCGCTGCTCCCGGCGACGGCACCACCTCGACCACCGCGGGCGCCTCGTGCTGGGGCATCAAGCAGGCGTTCCCCGCCAGCCCCTCTGGGATCTACTGGGTGTACACGCCCGCGATGGACCGGCCCCTCCAGGTGTACTGCGACCAGGTGACCGACGGCGGCGGCTGGGCGCTCGTGGGCCGCGGCCGCGACTCGTGGACCTTCTCGAACTTCGGGCAGGGCAGCCCCGCCACCGTCCGCACCACGGTCGACGGCACCGGCGCGTTCGCGGCCGCCGCCCTCAGCACCGACGCGATCAACGGCCTGCTCGACACGCAGGCGCTCAACACCCTGCCCGACGGCATCCGCGTCGAGCGCGCGACCAACGCCTCGGGCACGTCGCGCCAGGACCTGCGGCTGTTCCCCGCCTACGCGAAGTGGACCTGGTCGATCGCCGCGGGCCAGAAGCTCGCCAAGGTCACGATCGACGGCACGAACTACACGAACGGCAACACCCGGGACACGAGCAACTCGCTCTACGACTACCCCTACAGCTCGCTCAACGGGCTCCAGGGCACGCGCCGGCTCATGACCTGGGCGTGGTCCTCGAACAACTACAAGTCGGGCTTCGGGTACGGCTCGGGCCTGTCGGGCTCGACGGCGTCCGACACCTACATGTACAAGACCTCGAACGGCTACCCGCTGCCGTTCTCCCGGGTGTGGCTCCGGCCCAAGATCGCCAACGACGCGGTCACCTTCGCGCCCGTCCCCGCCGGCGGCCTCCCCGCCGACCCCAACGCACCGTCGCTGAAGAACCGCACCGAGGTCGCCCCGTGGGGCGTCGTCGGCCTCAACCACACCAACGAGGACGCCACCACCCCGTGGTACACGCCCGCCATGGTGGTGAAGGCCTACGGCGACCGCGTGTTCGTCGGCGGCCGGTTCACGGCCGTCCAGCAGGGCCCGTCCGGCCCGCAGACCGCCCAGGGCTCCCTCGCCGCGTTCGACCTCGACGGCAACTGGATCTCGTCCTTCCGTCCCACCGTCAACGGCCGGGTCTGGGACATGGCCATGACCGCCGACAACAAGCTGATCATCGCGGGCGACTTCGACAACGTGAACGGCGCGCCCAACACCTCGGGCCTGGCAGCGCTCGACCCGCAGACCGGCCAGGTCATCTCGACCTGGCACGCCAGCATCACCCGCACCACCGGCCCCATGATCGTGCGCGCCCTCGACATCCGGGGTGACTGGATCTACGCCGCCGGCCGGTTCAACAAGGTCCTCGGCGGCACCTGGAACCAGATCACGGTCTCGTCGGCGATCAGCGTCAAGGCCTCCGACGGCTCGCCCGGCACCTGGAAGCCCCAGCTGTCGGGCACCGCCGTGAAGCTGCGGGCCTCGGCCGACGGCACCCGGGTCTACCTCGCCGGCTACTTCAACGCCGTGAACGGCGACACGAACCAGGGCTACTTCGCCGTCACCGACGCGGCCACCGGTGCCATCCCGCCCGGGATCGGCACGTGGACCGACTCGATCGGCTCGGGCAAGAAGTACCAGCAGGCCGTCGCCGAGACGGCGGGCGGCAGCCAGATCCTGGTCGGCGGCTCCGAGCACGACTTCCAGTGGTGGGATCACAGCCGCTCCACCCTGATCGACTCCACGATCACCAAGTCCGGCGGTGACACCCAGGCCATCGAGCAGTTCGGCAACGACCTCTACTTCGCCTGCCACTGCGACCAGTACATCTTCCAGGGCACCAACAACTGGACGACGCCCACCGCGTTCCGGGCCGTCAACACGATCATGCTGGTGGGCCGCTTCAACGCCACCACCCGCGACTACGACACGAGCTGGTACCCAGCCGCGCTGCGCGGCGAGGTCACCGACGGCGTCTGGGGCATCAGCAAGGACCAGCGCGACTGCCTCTGGGTCGCCGGCGACCTCACCCGCGGCGCCACCTCGGGCGACGCGGCGAGCGACTGGCTCGGCGGCTTCGGCCGGTTCTGCCCGACCGACAGCACCCCGCCCACCACGCCGTCGAACTTCAGCGCGACGGTCGGCACCGACAGCGTCAACCTGTCGTGGGGCGCCAGCACCGACGCGGGCGGCACCGTCGGCTACGACGTGTACCGCAACGACCGGGTCATCGCCACGGTCTACGGCACCACCTACAGCGACCCGGTCGGGTCCGGCAGCTACCGCTACACGGTCCGCGCCGCCGACCCGAGCGGCAACCGCTCGGCGACCCCGGCGCCCGTGGCCGTGAACGGTCCCGCCCCCAAGATCTCGACCCCCATCGCGTTCGGGGCCACCTGGTCCTACAAGGCGGACGGGGTCGATCAGGGCACCGCCTGGCGCGCCCCGGGCTTCGACGCCTCGTCGTGGGCCACCGGTCCCGGCACCTTCGGCTGGGGCACCACCGGCCTCGGCACCACCATCGCCCCGCAGCTCACGAGCTACTACCGCTCGAGCTTCCCGGTCGACGACCCGAGCCAGGTCAAGCAGCTCGACCTCCAGCTGAAGCTCAACGCCGGCGCGGTCGTGTACGTGAACGGCGTGGAGGCCGGGCGGATCAACATGCCGTCGGGCAAGGTCACCGCCGCGACGCCGGCGTCGGCGTACGTCTGCTGCACCGAGACCGCCCGCCTGAAGGCGATCACCGTGCCCGCCACGCTCCTCAACGCCGGCACCAACTCGATCGCCGTCGAGCTCCACGCCTGGGCGACCGGTGCGAGCCAGGCGTTCATCGACCTCCAGGCCACCGCGATCGGCTCCAACGGCGACGGCCAGGCGCCGAGCGCCCCGACGCTGAGCCGCAGCGTCACCAACGGCACGGTGGTCCTCACCTGGACGCCGAGCACCGACGACAGCCAGCTCGGCGGCTACCAGATCGACCGTGACGGCGCCCCGCTCGCGGTCACCGGCCCCCAGCAGACGACGTGGACCGATGCCGACGTCGATCTCACCGCAGGCCACACCTACACCGTCACCGCCTTCGACGCGAACGGCAACCGGACCGCCTCGGACCCGGTCACCACCGCGGCCATGGCCAACCCCAACCTGCTGGCGTTCGGCAGCAGCTGGCGCTGGTACTACTCGGCCGCCGACCCGGCACCGGGCTGGACCGCCGACGGGTACGACGACAGCACCTGGGGCACGGGCCCGGGCGAGTTCGGCTTCGGCGAGCCCAAGGGCACCGTCATCACCACCGCCGCCGCCCCCCGTCCGCTGACCTCCTACTACCGGACCACGGTGACCGTGGCCGATCCGTCGCAGTTCACGTCGATCAACCTCGACGTGATCCGCAACTCGGGCGCGGCGGTGTACGTCAACGGCGTGGAGGTCGGCCGCATCAACCTGCCGGCCGGCACCCTCACCTCGGGCACCTACGCCTCGGCCTACGTGGCCGCCGCGGACCGCAAGGTCCCGGTGCGCATCACCGTGCCGAGCTCGGCCTTCCGCGCCGGCGCCAACACGGTCGCGGTGGAGCTCCACCTGAACAGCCGCAGCCAGAGCACCGCCGGCTTCGACCTCAAGGTCACCGGCGTCGCCTAGCAACCTCACGCTGCGTGATGTGATCGCGGGTCTTGTCACGCAGCGTGATGGTGCCTAGCATGGGCGCACCATGCGACGGCGTCAGCACCCCCTCCGCACCAGCCGTTCCCGGCACCTGGCGGCCCGGGCGCTGGTCGCGGCCGCGCTGCTCGCACCCCTGACCGCCACCGTCCCGTCACCGGCCTCGGCGGCGACCACGGCGAGCGCCACGGCGGCGCCGGGCGATGGCACCACGTCGGCCACGGCCGGCGCGTCGTGCTGGGGCATCAAGCGAGCGTTCCCGTCGAGCGCCAGCGGGTCCTACTGGGTCCTCACCCCCGCCATGGATCGACCGCTCGAGGTGTACTGCGATCAGGTCACCGACGGCGGCGGCTGGACGCTCATCGGGCGAGGACGGGAGAACTGGTCCTTCGCCGACGCCGGCCAGGGCACCGCGGCCGCGGTCCGCACGGCGATCGACGGCCCGGCCGCCTTCGCGGCGGCGACGCTGCCGGCAACGACCGTCGACGCCCTCGCCAACGGCGCCGACATCGCGCGGCTGAGCGACGGCATCCGCGTCCAGCGCTCGCTCACCGCCACGGGCTCGAGCCGTCAGGAGGTGCGCCTGTACGCCGCGTACCACCGCTGGACGTGGGCCATGCCCACCGGCCAGAAGCTCACCCGACAGGTGATCGCCGGCACCACCTACGCCAACGGCAACACCCGCGACTCCTACAGCCCCTACTACGACTACCCGGCGTCGAAGCTCGCGGGGAAGCAGGGCACCTCGCGGCTCATGACCTGGGCGTGGATCAAGAACGACTACAAGAGCGGGTTCGGCTACGGCTCGGGGGTCACCGGCTCCACCTCGGCCACCACGCACCTGTACCAGACGGCCACCGGCTACGCGATCCCCTTCACCCGCGTGTGGCTCCGTCCCCGCCTGGCGAACGACGGCGTGACCTTCACCTCGATCCCGGACGCGGGACTCCCGGCCGACCCGAACCCGCCGTCGCTCAAGACCCGCACCGAGGTGGCCCCCTGGGGCGTGGTGGGCCTGAACCACACCGGTGAGGCTTCGGTCAGCCCCTGGCAGAACCCCGCGACGGTGATCAAGGCGTACGGCAGCCGGATCTACGTCGGCGGGCGGTTCACCCACGTGCAGCAGGGGCCGACGGGCACCACGGTGGCCCAGGGCTCGCTCGCCGCGTTCGACCTCGACGGCAACTGGATCTCCACCTTCCGTCCGACCGTCAACGGTCGGGTGTGGGACATGACCACCACCGCCGACGGCACGCTGATCATCGGGGGCGACTTCACCTCGGTGAACGGCGCGCCCAACACGTCGGGCCTCGCCGCGCTCGACCCGATCACCGGCGCCCTCGCCAGCGGGTGGCGGGTGAACGTCACCAACACCACCGGGCCGATGATCGTGCGGGCACTCGATCGGAGGGGCTCCACCATCTACGCCGCCGGCCGGTTCGACCGCGTGCAGGGCGGCTCCGCCCCGGAGATCACGGTCGCCTCGGCCATCAGCCTCGGAGCCACGACCGGCGCGCCGGGCACCTGGCGACCCCGGCTCACCGGCAGCGCCATCAAGGTGCGGGCCGCGGCCGCCGGCGACCGCGTGTACCTCGCGGGGTTCTTCACCGCCGTCAACGGCAACACGGCCCACGCCTACCACGCCATCACCTCGGCCACCTCCGGCACCCCCGTGACCGGCGTCGGGGCGTACCTCCCGTCGACCACCGGCGCCCGCTACCAGCAGGCGGTCGCCGAGTCGAGCGACGGCCAGCAGTTGCTCGTGGGCGGCTCCCAGCACACGTTCCAGTTCTACGACCGGGACCGGAAGACCCTGCTCGACGCCAACATCACCAAGCCGGGCGGGGACACCCAGGCGATCGAGGTGTTCGGCAACGACGTCTACATGGCGTGCCATTGCGACCAGACGATCATGCAGGGCACCAACTCCTACGCCCATCCCGCCGGGTTCCGCTCGATCAGCCCGATCATGCTCGTCGGCCGCTTCGACGCCACCACCCACGAGTACGACCGGACCTGGTACCCGAGCGCCCTGAAGGGCGAGGCCACCGAGGGCATCTGGGGCATCACCCGCGACAGCCGGGGCTGCCTCTGGGTCGCCGGCGACCTCATCCGGGGTGCCGCCACCGGCGACGCGGCCAGCGACTGGCTCGGCGGCTTCGGCCGGTTCTGCGCGGCCGACAGCACGCCTCCGTCCACCCCCGCCGGGCTCACCGCCACCGTCGGGGTCAACGCCGTCTCGCTGACGTGGGGGGCCTCGACCGACGCCGGGGGCACCCCCACCTACGACGTGCTCCGCAACGACCGGGTGATCGCCACGGTCACCGGGACCAGCTACGTCGACCCCGTGGGCACCGGCACCTACCGCTACACGGTCCGAGCCAGCGACCCCTCCGGGAACCGCTCGGCCGCGCCTGCGCCCCTCACCCGCTCGGTGGCGGCCGTGACCACGAGCACGCTCCTCGCCCCCGGCAGCACCTGGCGGTGGCGCTTCACCACGGCGTCCACGCCGAGCACCTGGAAGAACGACGGGTTCGACGCCACGTCCTGGGCATCCGCATCAGGCTCGTTCGGCTACGGCGACCCGCACACCACCACGTTGGCCGCGCCCGGCAACGAGAAGCCGTTGACCGCCTACTTCCGCACCACCATCACGGTCACCGACCCGACCAGCATCGACGAGGTCCTGCTGGACCTGGTCCGCAACTCGGGCGCCGCGGTCTACGTCAACGGCGTGGAGGTGGCCCGGTCGAACCTGCCGGCGGGCACGCTCACCGCCGACACCTACGCCTCGAGCTACCTCGACACCACCCAGCGGACCACCCCGGTCCGGTTCACGATCCCAGCGTCGCGCTTCCGGGCCGGGACCAACACGGTGGCGGTGGAGCTCCACCTCAACAGCCGGAGCCAGCCCACCGCCGGCTTCGACCTCGGCCTCACCGCCGTCTCCTGATCGCCTGCCCTGGACGCGGCGGGGCCCCGGGCTCGAGGCCCGGGGCACCGGCTCCGTCACCTGCCGCACGGGCAGGGTCCCCCTGGATCAGCGGGTGTACACCCGCACCCAGTCGACCTGGTAGGTGGTGGCCGCCGGGTCGTTCCAGTCGATCCGCTTGATCCCGGTGGTGGTGCAGCCGGCCGGGGCCGTGCCGCCGATCGAGCACTTCGACAGGTCGGGCAGGTAGCCGAGCGTGCCGTCGGGCTCGCCGGTCCAGCTGCCGCCGACGGCCAGGTTGAGGGCCATGTCCCACGTCGAGGTGGGGTCGGCGGCGCTCGACCAGTTGTGCTGGGTGTCGACGTAGCTGTGGTACTTCACATCGTCGAGGAAGAAGTCGAACTTCACGCCGTTGGGGTCGTTGCTGATCTCGACCGCCCAGGTGTGCCAGCCGGGGGTGCTGGCCGAGGATTCGAAGGACACGTTCTTCTGGGAGAGGTTCTTGCGACCGTCGAGGTGCAGGGTGCCCGTGGTCTGGCCGGGGCGCAGGGCGTGGAAGTACTCCATCACGTCCACCTCGGCGACGCTGGCACCGTTGCGGTGGCGCAGCCAGAACGCCGGCCACATGCCCTGGGCGTGGGGGACCTTGGCGCGAACCTCGAAGCGGGCCATCTGCGGGTAGTACTTGTTGACCTCACGGGAGCCGATGAAGCCGGAGCTGTAGTTCCGGACGCTGCCGCTGGGGCAGGTGATGGTCTCCTTGCGGGCCTGGATCTTCAGGGAGCCGCCACCCTCGCTGACGTTGTTCGGGGTGAGGCAGGCCAGCTCGTGGTTCCCGTCGCCGTAGGTGTTGTTGTAGGCCTTCCACTTCCCACCGTCGAGCGAGGTCCCGTTGAACTCGTCACCGCCGACGAGCGTCCACCCGGCGGGGCCGGTCGGCACGGTCGTGGTGACCGGCGGGGCCGTGGTGGTGGTCGGGGCGATCGTCGTGGTGGTGGGGGCGACGGTCGTGGTCGTGGGGGCGACGGTGGTGGTCGTCTGGTTGACCGGCACCGTGGTGGTCGTCTGGTTGACGGGGACCGTGGTGGTCTGGTTGGCGGGGGTCGTGGTGGTCACGGTCCCGGCGCCGCCGCCGCCACCCACCGGCACGTTGCCGGCGGTGGGCTGGCAGGCCATCAGGCCGAGGAGTGCGAAGGTCCCCACCGCCATCATCGAGCGCTTGCCGAGCTTGTCCATGGTCATCGCCTTCTCTCACTGCTGGGTGCTGCCTGAGAGGGGTAACGACGACCTTCGGGGACCGCTAAAGCGCGTAGAGCGGTCTAAGCCCCACAAAGAGTCACATTTTTCGAATTGGCCGGTTTTCGACCACCAGCCGTGTTTGGAATCTCACATCGCGTGATATTCGGGCCCTGGATCGGCCAGGGCTGCGTTCAGGTTGCCCGACCGGAAGCCCTCCAGATCGAGGGTCACGTACCGGTACCCGGCCGCGCGGACCACCCCGACCACCGCCTCGCGCCGGGCCACGACGGCCTCGAAGGCCTCGATCGGCACCTCGATCCGGGCCGTGTCGGCCCCGTGGCGCACCCGCAACTGCCCGAACCCGAGCCGGCGCAGGCCCGCCTCGGCGGCCTCGACCCCCCGCAGGACGCCCAGGGTGACCGGCGTGCCGTAGGGGATCCGCGAGGCCAAGCAGGCGGCGGCCGGCTTGGCGGCCGTGCGCAGGCCGAGGTGCGCGGACAGGGCCCGCACCCGCTCCTTGGTGAGGCCGGCCTCGACCAACGGGAACACCGCACCCCGCTCGGCTGCGGCCCGCTGCCCGGGCCGGTGGTCGCCGAGGTCGTCCACGTTCACCCCGAGCGCCACGGTGGCCGCCGCCTCGGCGATCGGGGCCAGGGCCCGGGCCAGGGCGTCCTTGCAGTGGTAGCAGCGATCGCCGTCGTTCGCCCGGTAGGCGGGATCGTCGAGCTCGTCGGTGGTCACCGTCTCCCAGGCCAGGCCCCATTCGTCGGCGAGCGCCCGGCAGTCGTCGAGCTCGTCGGCCGGGAGCGACGGCGACACGGCGGTCACGCAGCGGACCCGCTCGGCACCGAGCAGCTCCGTCGCCACCCACGCGACGAGGGCCGAGTCGGCCCCGCCCGAGAACGCCACGACCAGCGCCTCGTGACGGGCGAGCGCGCCGCGCAGCGCGGCGAGGTCGGCGGCCAGGTCGGGGTCGGTCACGGACGGTCCAGGATCAGCGCGGGACGCCCGCAGCGTCGAGCACCTCGTCGAGCGTGCCGACGGCCCCCGTGGTGAAGGGACCGAACTCGGCGTACTCAGCCGACGCGAGGTCGAAGCGCATCGTGTAGACGACCTCCTTGAGGTCGTCGAGCTGCTGGGCGAAGAGCGTGACGCCCCACTCGTAGTCGTCGACGCCGGTCGACCCGGTGATCAGCTGCACGATCCGACCGGCGAACTTCCGGCCCGACGCGCCGTGCTCGTACATCAGCTCCTTGCGCTCGTCGAAGGGCAGCGTGAACCAGTTGCGGCCCTCACCCCGACGCTTGGACATGGGGTAGAAGCACCACGCCGCCTTCCCCTCCGGGGGGAGCACGGGGTAGAGCCGGGCCAGCTTGTGCTCCTCGGGCACCCCCTGGGCGTACTCGGAGAGCTCGGTCATCGAGACGTAGGAGTCGACCAGGTCGAGGCCGCCGGCGGTGAGCTCGGACTGGAAGGCGCGCAGCCGCCACACGTCGGTGCCCAGCGCCATCACCGCCACATCGGCCTTGTGGCCGAGCACGGCGACGGTGACGACCTGCACGTCGTCGGCCCGGGCGGCCTCGACAGCAGCGGCGAGCGCGGCGCGATCGGTGTCGGGCCCCACCGTGCAGAACAGGTGGAGCACACCGAGGCCGACGGAGGGAGCGAGCGGTTCGGGCATGGTCCGACGCTACCGCCCACCCGGCGCGGGGCCACAAGGAACCTCGGGCCGCGGGACCGGCGAGGTGTCGCGGTCGACGGCGCCGGGTAGAGCGTTCCCCGCATGCTGGTCCGGGTGGCGCGCGGGGGCGGCATCGTCGACGTCGAGGTCGACCTCGGCGCGCGTGCCCGGGACCTCACCGTCGGCGAGCTGTGGGCCGCGCTGGCGCGGCAGGGCGGCGTCGCCCGGGCACCACGACCATCGGTGCGGATCGACGACCGCGAGGTCCCAGCGGCGGTGCCCGTCGCGTCGACGCCCCTGGCCGACGGATCCCTGATCGAGCTCGACGAGCTGCCGGGCCGGGTCGCAGACGGGGGCGCCGGGGCGCTCCACCACCCGGCGCGGTGGACCATCGCGCTGACCGGCGGCTTCGATGCCGGCCGGTCCGCGCTCCTGGCACCGGGATGCTGGCGCGTGGGCCGTGCCGCAGAGGAGGCGGACCGGGTGGTGATCGCCGATCCCACGGTGTCGGGCGAGCACGCCGCCGTCACGCTCGGACCGGGCGAGCGGTGGACGGTCACCGACCTGCGCAGCACCAACGGCACCACGGTCGACGGCGTCCGCCTGCCGGTGGGCGGTCGGCTGAGCGGCCACGGTCCAGCCGTCCTCAGGTTGGGACGGGCGGTGATCGCCCTGCTCCCGCCGGGCACCGAAGCGGGCGCGGAGCCTGACCCGCCGTCGGCTCCACCCCAGCCGATCGCGGTGCCGGTCGAACCGGCGCGGCCCGACCCGCCCGCACCGGGAGCCGGCATCGTGGCGGTGGCCGCGTCGCTACTGCTCGCCGGGGCGATGGCGCTGGTGGTCCACACGTGGTCGGCGATGCTCTTCGGCCTGCTCGGTCCCACCCTCATGATCGCCGGCTCGCTCGATGCCCGGCTCCGGAACCGGCGCCGCCACCGTCGGGCGCGGCGTACCTTCGCCGAGGCGACGGTCCGCTTCGAGCGCGACCTGGCGGCGGCGGCCCAGGCCGAGGCGCACCGGCGCCGGGCCGCCCACCCGCCGCCGATGCCCGACCGTCCCGGCCGACCGGCCGATCGCGCCGATCGCGCCGATCCCACCTCGTCGCTCGTCCGGCTCGGCCTCGGCACCCTCCGCTGGTCGCCCCCGCTCGACGGCGACCCGGGCGCCGGCACGGCGCTCGCCGCCGCCGTCGCCGCCCACGGACTGCTCGCCGAGGTGCCGATCCTCGTCGACCTCGGTCCTGGACGGAGCGTGGTGATCGACGGGCCCGCCGAGGAGGTGCGGGCCGCGGCCCGCTGGCTGGTGCTCCAGGCGGCCACGGGCGGCGATGGGCGACCGGTCGTGATCGATGCCCCCGTGCTCGCCCTGGTGCCGTGGCGGTGGTCGGCCTGGTTCGGCCGCCCGGACGCCACGGCAGACGGGGAGGGCGGCCGCCTGGTCGTGCGCGACCGCCTGGGCGCGCACACCGTCCAGGCCGGTGTCGCCCTGGCGCCCGGTGACACCCTGCTCGTGCTCGGACCCGCCACCCTCGCCCCGCCCGGGCGACCGGTCGACGCCTGCTGGTCGCTCGCCGACGACGGTGCGGTCGCGGGCGGGGCGGCGCTCGTCCCGGGCACCGGAGTCGCCGAGGGCATCGCCCCGACCACTGCCGCCGATCACGCCCGACGCTGGGTGCACACCCGGCGAGGTGACGGGCACCAAGCGCGAACCTCGGCGCTGCCCGTCGAGGTCTCGCTGGCCGACCTCCTCGAGATCCCCGGCGACGCCGACGGCGCGGCCGTCGTGGCCGCCCGATGGGCAGTGCCGGATCGTCGCGGCCCGGTCGCCCGGGTCGGCACCGGCGTCGACGGACCGGTCGAGCTGGACCTGGAGCGCGACGGGCCCCACGTGCTCCTCGCCGGCACCACCGGCGCCGGCAAGTCCGAGCTGCTCCGCACGCTCGTCACCTCCCTGGCCGTCGCGTGCCGACCCGACGAGGTGGCGTTCGTGCTCGTCGACTTCAAGGGCGGCAGCGCCTTCGACCCGCTCGCCTCCCTGCCCCACGTCGCCGGCGTGGTCACCGACCTCGACGCCGACCTGGCCGCTCGCGCCGTCCACGGCATCACGGTCGAGCTCCGCCGCCGAGAGCAGGTCCTGCGCCGGCTCGGCGTCCCCGACCTGGACGCCGCCCGCCGGGCCGACCCCCACGCCCACCTGCCCCGCCTGGTCGTGGTGATCGACGAGTTCGCGGCCCTCACGGGGACGCTCGGCGAGCTGACCGAGCAGCTCGTGGCCCTCGCCCAGCGCGGCCGGAGCCTCGGCATGCACCTCGTGCTCGCGACCCAGCGGCCGGCGGGTGCGGTGAGCGAGGCGATCCGCGCCAACGTCGGCCTGCGCATCGCCCTGCGCCTCGAGTCCGAGGCCGACAGCCGCGAGGTGATCGACGATCCGGCTGCAGCGCACCTGCCGCGCCGGGCGCCCGGGCGCGCGCTGGTGCAGATCGGCGCCGCCCGCGCGCTCGCCATGCAGTCGGCGCACCTGCTGGGCCAGCCCACCGCCCCGCCGTCGTCGGGCATCGTGGTCCGCGCCCTCGGCTGGTGGCTCGGCCCGGCGCCGCCACCCCCGACCGCGACGGGGTCCCCGACGAGCCCGGACGGGGACGAGGCCACCACCGGCGCCTCGTGCGACACCCTGGTGGCCGCGTGCCGCGCGGCGTGGCGGCAGCTGGGCGGAGCGCCGACCGCTCCGGTGTGGGCCGAGCCGCTGCCCCGCCGGGTGGCGTGGCCCCTCCCCGACGCCGGCGCCGCCTCGTCACCCCGGGAGCGGGCGGGCCTCGCGTACGGCCTGGTCGACGATCTCGACCACCAGCGGATCGGCACCGCGACGTGGTGCCCCGAGGACGGCCCGGCCCTGCTCGTCGGGCTGCCCGGCACCGGGACCACCACCGCGGCCGCCACCATGGTGCTGGCCTTCGCGGCCCGGGGCGGACCGGCAGACCGGCACGTGCACCTCGTCGACGCCGGCGAGGGCGCGCTCGGGGCCCTCGCCGGCCTGGCGCAGGTGGGCGCGGTGATCGCAGCGGGCGAAGCCGAGCGCCAGCGACGCCTGTTCGGGGAGATCGCCGACGACCTCCACCGGCGACGCCACGACCCGACGCTGGCCCGAGCCGCGCCCCGGCGGCTCCTCGTGATCGACGGGCTCGCCGCCTTCCGCCGGCGATGGGCCGACGAGCTGGCCGAGCCGGTGTGGGCGACCCTGCTCGAGGTCGCCCAGCACGGGACGGCCGTCGGCGTCCACCTCCTGCTCACCGCGCCGGGACCGACCGCCCTGCCGGCCGACCTGCTCGCGGCCTGCCCGGTGCGCCTGGCGTTCGCGACCGGCGACGTCGGCGATCTCGGCCTGCTCGGCGCGCCCCTGGGCGCGCGCGTGGCGCCGGGGCACCCGGGTCGCTG
>CAZUYW010000026.1:20244-22409 GCA_964624775.1 uncultured Iamiaceae bacterium | reverse complement strand
CATGGGCATCTCGTTCACGCTCGACTGCAACGACCTCGATCGCATGGAGGCGTTCTGGTGCGCCGTGCTCGGCCACGAGGCGGCGCGGGCGACGGGGCCCTACCGGATCCTGCGCCCTGGTCCGGCCGGTGGGCCGATCATCGTGCTCCAGCAGGTCCCCGAGCCCAAGACGGCGAAGAGCCGCTGGCACCTCGACTACGACGTCGAGGACCTCGAGGCCGAGGTCGCCCGGGTCATCGCCCTCGGCGCCACCGAGCAGTACCGCGCCGCCCACGACATGGTCGAGTGGGTCACGATGGCCGACCCCGAGGGCAACGAGTTCTGCATCGAGCACGTGCTCACCTGATCGAGGGTCACCTCAGGACCGGCGCCGGGACCGGGGCATCCGACGTTCGAGGGACGTCGCGTCGTGCTCGGCACGCACCTCCGCCGCCGCCCACTCGGCCCACTCGGCGTTCGCCCGTGACCACCGGCGCCCCTGCTCGAGGACCAGTCGCCCCATGAGGTCGGCGCCGCTCGCATCCCACGCGATCGCGTCGTCGGCACCGTCGAGCACCGCCTCGTAGGCCCGGTAGGCCGCCGCCTCTCGATCCAGGTACGCCGCGGCCCGCTCACCGCCGAGGGTCCACAGGAAGAAGATCCGCAGGAGCGCGTCGTTGCGCATCCCGCGTTCGGGCGGCACGTCGCTCAGCCACCGGTCCAGCTCCGCCCGCCCGGCCGGGGTGATCGTGTACTCCTTGCGGCCCCGGGACCCCTCGTCGCCCACCTCGAGCCAGCCCGCCGCGGCCATCTTGGCCAGCTCCGGGTAGATCTGCGAGTGCTTCGCCGACCAGACGTGGGCGAGGGATCGCTCGAACTGCTTGGTCAGCTCGTAGCCGGAGGCGGGGTGCTCGGCGAGGAGCCCGAGGAGGGCGTGACGAAGGCTCATGCTCCGGATCTTACCTGTAAGTCTTGACATGTCGCCACCGGCATGCGCACACTCAACCTGTCACATTCGACATGTCTGATGAGACAGGCACAAGGAGCTGGCATGTCCGCAGCGATCGAGGTCCGGGACCTCACCAAGTCCTACGGCGACACCCACGCCGTCCGGGGCATCACCTTCAGCGTCGAGCCCGGCGAGGTCTTCTGCCTCCTCGGGCCGAACGGCGCCGGCAAGACCACCACCACCGAGATCCTCGAGGGCTACCGCCAGCGGACCGGCGGCGACGTCGCGGTCCTCGGCGTGGACCCCGCCGAGCGGCGACGCGACTGGCTCGCTCGCATCGGCATCGTGCTGCAGGCGTGCGGGATCCAACAGGACCTCACCGTCACCGAGGTGCTCGACACCACCGGCCGCTGGTACCCCCGACAGATCCCCACCGGCGAGATCCTCGAGATGGTGGAGCTCGGACCGAAGGCCCACACCCGGGTCCGGGACCTGTCGGGCGGCCAGCAGCGTCGGCTCGACGTCGGCCTCGCCCTCGTCGGGGACCCCGACCTCGTCTTCCTCGACGAGCCGACGACCGGCTTCGACCCGTCCGCCCGGCGGAGCAGCTGGGCCATGGTGCGCCGCCTCGCCGAGCGCGGCACCACCGTCCTGCTCACCACGCACTTCATGGACGAGGCCGAGGCGCTCGCCGACCGCATCGCCGTGGTCGCCGAGGGGCGCATCGTCGCCACCGGGACCGCGGCCACCCTCGGCGGACGCGACCGAGCCCCCACCCGCGTGGAGGCGACCATCGACGCCCCGCTCGATCCCGCCGACCTCCCCGACCTCGGCCCCCTCGCCGAACGGCCCACCTGCAGCGCCGGCCGCCTGGTGCTGCGGACCAACGACGCCACCGCGACCCTGCACCGCCTCACCCGCTGGGCGCTCGACACCGGCCACCGCCTCGGCGGGCTCACCGTGGCTGCCCCGTCCCTCGAAGACACCTACCTGGAGCTGACCCGATGAACCCCACCGACCTCCGCCACGATCTCACCCTGGTGTGGCACCAGGTGCGCACCGAGCAGCGCGCCTTCTGGCGCAACCGGGCGCGAGCCGGGTTCACCGTGGGCTTCCCGCTCCTGTTCCTGGTCGTCTTCAACGCCATCAACGGCAGCCACCGGATCGAACGGCTCGGCGGCGTGGCGTACGCCACCTGGTTCGTCCCGGGGATCACGGCGTACGGCGTGATCATGGC
>CAZUYW010000026.1:16770-20144 GCA_964624775.1 uncultured Iamiaceae bacterium | reverse complement strand
CTGCCCTTCGGCACCTTCCCGGCTCCGCTCGCCGCCCTGATCGCCGAGCTGGAGATCTTCGTCCACGCCTGCGACCTGGCGGTCGCGACCGGCCGCCGGGACGCCGTGCCGCACGCCCACTGCCGCTCCCTGCAGGCCCGGGCCGAGGCCGCGGGCTTCGAGGCGTTCCGCCAGCCCGGGATGTTCGGCCCCGCGGTCACCCCGGCGGAGGGTGCCGACGCGCTCGAGGAGCTGCTCGCCTACGTCGGCCGATCGATCGATGTCGCCTGACTAGCGTCCGTGCGGTGAGCCACTGGCGTCGCCTGGGTGGAGCCCTGGTCCTCCTGTTGATCGTGCTCGTGGTCGGCACCGTCGGCTACCTGCTGCTCGGCTTCGGGTTCGTCGACGCGCTGTACCAGACCGTGACCACGGTCGCGACGGTGGGCTACCGCGAGGTGCAGCCGCTGTCGACCGTGGGCAAGGTCTTCACGATGGCGCTGATCCTGGTCGGGGTCGGCGCCACCCTGTACGCCTTCAGCGTGCTCATCGAGACCCTCATCGAGGGTCGCCTGCTCGACCTGTTGGGGAGACGCCGCATGGAACGCACCATCACCTCGATGCACGACCACGTCATCATCTGCGGATGGGGGCGGGTCGGGCGAGCGATCGCCGCCGAGGTGGCTGACGCCGGGCGACCGCTGGTGGTCATCGACCACGACGAGGAGCGCCTCACGGACAGCCCGCACCCCACCGTGCTCGGCGACGCGACCGAGGACGCCACCCTGGAGGCGGCCGGCATCGGGCGGGCCGCCGCGCTCGTGGCCGCGGTCGACGTCGACGCCTCGAACTCGTTCATCACCCTCAGCGCCCGCGCGATGCGGCCCGAGCTGTTCATCGTGGCCCGGGCCCGCAGCGGCGACAGCGAGTCGAAGCTGCTCCGCGCCGGCGCGGACCGGGTCGTCAACCCCCAGAACATCGGCGGCGCCCGCATGGCGGCCTTCGTCCTGCGGCCGCACGTGGCCGAGTTCCTCGACGTGGTCATGCACGAGGGCAACCTCGAGTTCCGCCTCGAGGAGCTCCCGATCGGCACGGCGTCGCCGATCGCCGGCCTGCCGCTGCGGGAGGCCCACCTCCGGGACCGCTCGGGCGCCCTCGTGCTCGCCCTCCGGGCGCCGGACGGGTCGTTCACCACGAACCCCACGCCGGAGACGATCCTCACCGCCGGTGACGTGGTGATCGCCATCGGCACCGAGCCCGAGCTCACCGCCCTGGCGGGCCTCGTCGGCACCTGAGGCCAAGGACCCTGGGCATCGGCGGCCCGAGCAGGCACCCTTGAGGCGATGGACCGTGCAACCGTGCCGACCCGGTGGTGGCACCGCGTCGATGCCGACCGGGTGCAGTGCGACGTGTGCCCGCGCCACTGCACCCTGCGCCCCGGCCAGCACGGCCTCTGCTTCGTGCGAGCGTCCGACGGTGACGGCGTGGTGCTGCGGACCTACGGTCGCTCGAGCGGCTTCTGCGTCGACCCCATCGAGAAGAAGCCCCTGAACCACGTGCTGCCCGGATCGGCCACGTTCAGCTTCGGCACCGCGGGGTGCAACCTGGCCTGCCGCTTCTGCCAGAACTGGGACATCTCGAAGTCCCGGGAGACCGACACGCTCGCCGACGCCGCCTCGCCCGAGCAGATCGCCCGAGCCGCGGTGGCCACCGGCTGCCGCAGCGTCGCCTTCACCTACAACGACCCCACGGTGTTCATGGAGTACGCGATCGACGTGGCCGACGCGTGCCGCGAGGCGGGCCTCGTGACCGTCGCGGTCACCGCCGGCTACATCGAGCCCGAGCCCCGGGCCGACCTGTTCGCCCACCTCGACGCGGCCAACGTCGACCTGAAGGGGTTCAGCGAGGCGTTCTACCGGCAGGTGTGCGGCGCCGAGCTCGGTGCCGTGCTCGACACGCTCGGCTACCTCGCCGAGACCGACGTGTGGTTCGAGCTCACGACGCTGCTGATCCCGGGCGAGAACGACAGCGACGCCGAGCTCGACGCCATGACCGCCTGGGTCGTCGAGCACCTGGGCCCCTACGTGCCCATGCACTTCACCGCGTTCCATCCTGACTTCCGGATGACGTCGACCCCGCCGACGTCGCCCGAGACCGTGCGTCGAGCCCGCGCCATCGCCCTCGCCAACGGCGTCCGCCACGCGTACACGGGCAACATCATCGACCCGGACGGCCAGGCGACCACGTGCCCCACCTGCGCCACCCGGGTGATCGAGCGCGACGGCTACCGGGTCAGCGCCTACCTGCTCGACGAGCTCGGCCGGTGCACGGTGTGCGGCACCGCGCTCGCGGGGATCTTCAAGGGGGCGCCCGGCACATGGGGCTCGCGCCGGCGACCGGTGGTCCTCCACGGCGACGGGGACGGCGCGGCGTGAGCACGCACGGCTTCCGCGTGCGACCGGCGGCCGTGGCCGGCACCTTCTACCCGGCTGACCCCGACGCCCTGCGAGCCCTCGTCCGCGCGTCCTTCGCCACCTCGGTGCCCGCAGCCGACGACGCGCCGGTGCCCGAAGCGATCGTGGTGCCCCACGCCGGCCTCGTGTACTCGGGCCCGATCGCGGCCAGCGCCTACCGGCGGGTGGCCCCGGGGGGCGGCACCATCGAGCGGGTCGTCCTGCTCGGGCCGAGCCACCACGTCGCGTTCGCCGGCATCGCCGCCAGCTCGGCCGACGCGTTCGCCACGCCCCTCGGCGGGCTCACGGTCGATCGGGGCGCCGTCGAGGCCGCGCTCGGGCTGCCCGGCGTGGTGGAGCGCGACGACGCCCACGAGCGCGAGCACTGCCTCGAGGTCCAGCTCCCCTTCATCCAGGCCGTGCTCCCCCGGGTGAGCATCGTGCCCTTCGTGGTCGGCGACGCGTCGATGGACGAGGTGGCCGCGCTGCTCGACCTCCTCTGGGGCGGCCCCGAGACCCTGGTGGTCATCAGCACGGACCTGTCGCACTACCACCCGGCGACCGAGGCCGAGCGCCTCGACCAGCGCACCGCGGCGGCGATCGTGGCCCTGCGCCCCGATCTGATCAGCGGCAGCGACGCGTGCGGCGCCCGCCCGCTGCGGGGCCTGCTGGCCGCGGCCGCCGCACGCCACGTCGGCGTGGAGCTCCTCGACCTGCGCACCTCCGGCGACACGGCCGGTGACCGAGACCGGGTGGTCGGCTATGGCGCCTTCGCCGTCGCCTGAGCCGCTCCTCGACCTCGCCGTCGCGGCGGTGCGCGCTGCGGTCGGTGCCGATCCCGCGCCCGCGCCCCTCGCCGAGGGGGTGGGGGCGTTGCGGCAGGACGCGTTCGTGACCGTGTTCGTCGACGGCGCGCTCAACGGGTGCATCGGCGCGGTCGGCAGC
>CAZUYW010000026.1:0-16670 GCA_964624775.1 uncultured Iamiaceae bacterium | reverse complement strand
ACCCAGGCGGTCAGCCGGCCTTGCCGGGACGACCGGGCGGGAGCAGGCCCCGACGCCGTGACTCCTTGACCCAGCGCTGGGCCGTGGTCACGGGCACCTCGTTGGCGGCCGCCAGGTCCGCGACCGGGCGGGGGCTCGAGGCGGCGAGGGTGCGGTAGGCGCGGGCGGTCACCTCGTAGAACTCGTGGGGGTACGCGCCCGAGTCGGTGCGCAGGTGCTCGGGCACCCGGGCCGTCGTGTCGGCGTGGTCCACCTCGGCCCCGCCGGCCGCGGCGTTGACGGCGGCCTCGATCCGCCCGACCGGGATGGTGCGCAGCACGGCGGCGGAGATCTCGCCCGCGTAGCGCAGCTCGTCGAGGTGGTACCGACCGTCGGGCGCGACCACGGCGTGGACCTGGAGCTCGGCGCCGGGGGGCAGCCCCTCGGTCCAGCGGTACCAGTGGTCACCGAGCGGCCGGATGGGGCCGGTCGGCTTGGTCGTGCCCATGCGGTCACCATATCGGACGAACCCCCTGGGGTCTTGGTACGCTCATCGGGCCGGCGGTGCGTTGCCGCCAGGCGGGAAAGCGAGTTCACATGTCTCCCCTGTTCGTGGCAGCCCTCGTGCTGCTGGCCCTGGCGGTGATCGTGGTCCTGAAGTCGGTCCACAAGATCGGGCCGGCCGAGGTCGGCCTCGTCAACAAGCGCCTGGGCTTCCGCAAGCTCAGCGACGACAACCCCATCGCCTTCAACGGCGAGGCCGGCTACCAGGCCACCCTCCTCATGCCGGGGCTGCGCCTGCGCCTCTGGCCCGTCTACGACGTCAAGCGGTTCCCGTGGGTCCAGGTGCCCGCCGGCGAGATCGGCGTGGTCATCTCCCAGGTCGGCCAGCCGCTGCCGATCGGCGCCAAGTCCGCCGCGTACAAGCCCGTCTTCGAGAACTTCTCGAACCTGGCCGCCTTCTTGGGCAACGGCGGCGAGAAGGGCGTGCAGCGCCCGGTGCTGCCTCCCGGCACCCTGCTCCCGCTGCACCCGGTCGCCTTCATGGTGATCACGAGCCGCCAGGTGTTCGGCCTGCCGGTCGCGCCCGAGCTCGCCCGCCTGGCGGGCGGCGGTGCGCTGCAGCCCCAATCCTTCGGCCTGGACCCCGCCCAGCTGCGCGTGGTCGTCATCGCCCCCGGGACCGGCACCGACGTCGTCGGCATCGTGACCACCCTCGAGGGCCAGCCGCTCGAGTCGGGCGACATCGCGAGCCGCATCGGCGGCTTCGCCGACATCGAGGCCATGGAGCAGGACCCGAACGTGGCCGACGCCGAGCTGATCGACACGCTCCTCGGCTCCAAGAACGACGTCCACAACAACTACCAGGACTTCCAGAAGTTCCTCGACGCCGGGGGCCGCATCGGCCTCCAGCACGATCCGCTGCAGTACGGCGCCTACCTGCTGAACCCGTTCCTCGTGCGCGTCGATCTGGTGCCGATGCTCGTGGTGAACCAGGGCGAGGTCGCGGTCATCAAGGGCTTCGTCGGCCTGCCCACGCTCGACACCTCGGGCACCGAGTTCAAGTTCGGCTCGATCGTGCGTCCCGGCCACCGCGGCATCTGGCAGGAGCCCCTGCGCACCGGCAAGTACCCGATCAACCCCCGCGTCTACGCGGCCGAGATCGTGCCGACGTTCATCCTCACCCTCAACTGGGCCAACGCCAGCTCGGAGGCCCACGACCTCGACGCCCGCCTCGAGCCCATCATCGGCAAGAGCCGTGAGGGCTTCATCTTCACCATCGACCTCCAGGTGCAGATCCACGTGTCCGACACCCGTGCGCCGAAGGTGATCTCGATGGTGGGCACCATGGTCAACCTGGTGAACGAGGTGCTCCAGTCGGCGGTGGGCAACCACTTCCGCAACACCCTCCAGGCGCTGGAGGCCATCCAGTTCATCGAGACCCGCCAGGCCGTGCAGCGCGCCGCGCTCGAGGCGGTCACCGAGTACCTCGCCGCCTACGACGTGGAGACCCGCGGCGTGTACATCCAGGACGTCGTGTTCCCCGAGGACATGGTCGAGGTGCTGACCCGGCGCGAGATCGCCAACCAGGAGCGGGCCACCTACATCGAGCAGCAGAAGGCCGAGACCGCCCGCATCGAGACCGAGAAGGCCCGCGGCACCGCCGACATGCAGTCCCAGCTCGCCAGCTCGCAGGTGTCGGTCGACATCAAGCGCAACGAGGCCGAGGCCCGCGAGGCGCAGGCCAACGGCGAGGCCGCCTTCGTCCGCCTCACCGGCGAGGCCGAGGCCGACAAGCTGCGGGCCCTCGGCCTGGCTGAGGCCAAGGCCACCGAGGCGCTCGGCCTGGCCAAGGCCACCGGCTACGAGGCCCAGCGCGAGGCGATCGGCGAGGTGTCGACGGCCCTGGTGGCGGTGGCCGGCGCCATCGGCGAGGGCGGGATCGACATCATGCCCGAGGTGCTCGTCACCGGCGGTGGCGGGAGCCTCGACGGCCTGGCCGCCACCTTGATCCAGGCCCTGCGCAGCGGCCTCGGCAGCACCGCCGACGCCCCGGCCGAGCCGACCGCGGTCACGAGCGGGGATGCGGCGGCGATCGGCACCGGCGAGGAGGCGGGCGCCTGACCTAGAGTTCACTTGTTGAACTCACTCGGAGGTTCCCGCCCATGACCGACGTCCTCGACGCCGCCCCGACCACGACGGGCTGGCAGGCCAGCGCCTGCATCCTGTGCTCGATCAACTGCGGGATCGAGGTGCGGGTCGAGGATCGTCGGTTCGTGCGGATCCGGGGCGACAAGTCCCACCCCGGCTCGGCCGGCTACACGTGCGAGAAGGCCCTGCGCCTCGACCACTACCAGAACCACGAGGGACGCCTCACCACCCCGCTGCGGCGGCGCGCCGACGGCAGCTTCGAGCCCGTCGACTGGGACACCGCCATCGCCGGGGTGGCCGAGGGCCTCGCCCGGGTCCGCGACGAGCACGGCGGCGCGTCGATCTTCACCTACGGCGGCGGGCAGGGCAACCACCTCGGCGGCGGGTACGGCCGGGCCGTCCGCGCTGCCGTCGGCGGGGTGTACGCCTCGAACGCGCTCGCCCAGGAGAAGACGGGCGAGTTCTGGGTCGACGGCCAGCTGTTCGGCCGGCCACGCTGCCACACCACCGGCGACTACGAGCACGCCGAGGTCGCCGTGTTCGTCGGCAAGAACCCGTGGCAGTCCCACGGGTTCCCCCGCGCCCGCCCGATCCTGAAGGCCATCGCCAAGGACCCCGAGCGGGCGATGATCGTGATCGACCCCCGACGCACCGAGACCGCCGCCCTGGCCGACATCCACCTCCAGGTGCGGCCCGGCACCGACGCCTGGTGCCTGTCCGCGCTGCTCGCCGTCCTGCTCGAGGAGGACCTCGTCGACCGCGCGTTCGTCGAGGCGCACGCCAACGGCTGGGACGACCTCCTCCCCCACCTCGAGGCGGTCGACATCGCCGCCTCGTGCGCGGTGGCCGGCATCGCCGAGGCCGACCTGCGGGCCGCCGCCCGCCGCATCGCAGCCGCCGAGAGCGTGTCCATCTTCGAGGACCTCGGCATCCAGCAGGCGCCCCAGTCGACGCTCAACTCCTACCTCGAGAAGCTGGTGTTCCTGCTCACGGGCAACTGGGCCAAGGCCGGGGCCATGAACATCCACACCCGCTTCGCCAGCCTCGGCGGGGGCGGTGGCGGCGGGGCGCGCGAGCGGGTGTCGCCGGTGACCGGCGCCCGGATCATCACCGGGCTCATCCCCGCGGCCGTCATCCCCGACGAGATCCTCACCGACCACCCCGACCGGTTCCGGGCCATGATCGTGGAGAGCGGCAACCCGGCCCACTCCCTGCCCGACTCGCCCCGGATGCGCGAGGCGCTCGACGCCCTCGAGTTCCTCGTCGTCATCGACGTCGCCCTCACCGAGACGGCCCGCCACGCGGACTACGTGCTGCCCGCCGCATCGCAGTTCGAGAAGTGGGAGATGACGTTCTTCAACCTCGAGTTCCCGCACAACGTCGCCCACCTCCGGCGCCCGCTGCTCGACCCGCTGCCCGGCACCCTGCCCGAGCCCGAGATCCACCGCCGCCTCGCCCGCGCCCTCGGCGCCTACACCGACGAGGACCTCGCCCCGCTCCACGAGGCAGCCGCCGCGGGCCGGGGCGCCTACGCCGAGGCCTTCCTCACCACGCTCGCCGCCAACCCGCACCTCGGCCCCATGGCGCCGCTCGTGCTCTACGAGACCCTCGGCCCCACCCTCGGCGCCGGCAACGAGGCCACGGCCGCGGTGTGGGGCCTGGCCCAGACCTGCTTCCTCTCGTTCCCCGACGCCGTGCAGCGCGCCGGGCACGCCGACGGTGACGCCCTGTTCGACGCCCTGCTCAGCGGCCGCGGCGTGACGTTCACGGTGGACGAGCCCGAGGTCACCTGGGAGCGGATGGACACCGACGACGCCAAGATCCGCCTGGCGATCCCCGAGCTCCTCGAGGAGCTGTCGTCGCTGCCCGCCGAGGCGGAGCGCCGGGCCGAGGAACGGGCCGAGTTCCCGCTGATCCTCTCGGCCGGCGAACGACGCTCCTCCACCGCCAACACGATCTACCGCGACCCGGGATGGCGGAAGGTCGACGTCGACGGCGCCCTGCGCATCCACCCCGAGGACGCCGCCCCGCTCGGCATCGCCGCCGGCGACCGGGTGCGGATCACCACGCGCCGGGGCCACGCCGAGACCGTCGCCGAGCTCACCGACACGCTGCGCCCCGGCCACGTCTCGATCCCCAACGGCCTCGGCCTGCGCCTCGACGACGCCACCGGGTCGCCGGGTCCCGGCATCGCCCCCAACGAGCTCACGTCCACCGCAGACCGCGACTGGCTGGCGGGCACGCCCTGGCACAAGCACGTGCCGGCGCGAGTGGAGCGGGTCGCATGAGCACCGAGCCGACCACCCCGTCGGGTCCCGAGTGGATCGCCGCGTTCGCCGCCGAGCTGGGCGTCGAGGCCCCGGACGCCGACACGATCGCCACGCTGCTCGACCTCGCCGGCGTGGCGGCCCACGCGTCGGAGCGCATCGCCGCCCCGATCGCGTGCTGGCTCATCGGCCGGGCCGGGGTCGAGCCGGCCGAGGCGCTCGAGCGGGCCCGGCGGATCTGATGCGCCGCACCCGGTTCGACGAGGCGCTGTGCCCCATCGCCCGCACGACCGACCTCATCGGCGACTGGTGGACGCCGCTCGTGCTGCGCGAAGCGTGCTCGGGCACGCGCCGCTTCGAGGTGTTCCAGGAGCACCTCGGCATCCCACGGGCGAGCCTCGCCGCCCGGCTCGACCGCCTCGTCGACGAGGGGATGCTGCGTCGCGAGGCCTACCAGGACAACCCACCGCGCCACGAGTACCGCCTCACCCGCAAGGGCGCCGAGTTCTACCCCGTGCTCGCCGCCATGTGGCGCTGGGGATCGGACTGGCTCTTCGACGACGACGACCCGCTCCAGCTCGAGCTGATCGACGCGGAGTCGGGTGCAGCGATCCGGCCGCTGGTGATCGACGAGGCCACCGGCGAGCCCATCGACGTGCGCCGGACGCGCCTGCGGGGGATTCCTTCGTAGAAAAGTGTGCGGATCCCGGATCTCGGGTGCTCTCCCACGTGACGGCCACGAACGGTGGCCCCGCACCAGGAGAACCCGATGTCCACCACCCCGATCCGCACCACCATCCGGGCCGCACTGCTCGCCCTCGTCGCCCTCACGGCCGTGCTCGCCGTGCGGCCCGGCACCGCCTCGGCCCAGGCGCCGAACGTGCCCGTCATCCTCGCCAGCCAGGGCTACGAGGACTTCATCCGCCTCCAGTGGGCCGCACCCGGCTTCGACGGCGGCCAGCCGGTCACCGGGTACACGATCGAGCGCTACACCGGCAACGCCGTCAAACCGGACCACACGTGGCACCAGAAGGGCACCACGGCCCTCGTCGACCACGACGTCGTGGACGGCGTCACCTACAAGTACCGCCTGCGGGCCACCAACGTCGACGGTGACGGCGGCTGGACCCAGCTGCGTGCCGCCACGGTGAACCCCTTCCTCGATCCGCTCCACAAGTTCGACGGCGACCCGGCGGCGTTCGTGCAGCAGCAGTACCAGGACTTCGCCCACCGCGCCCCCAGCTTCGGCGAGCTCAACACCGCCGTGCTCGGCCTGAAGAACGGCACGATCGACCCCGAGGACGTCATCCGCCAGCGCGCCATGGACCCGGCCCGCACCGACCTCCGCCACCCGGTGATCCGGCTCTACGAGTCCTACTTCCACCGCTCCCCCGACCACGCCGGCCTGACCTACTGGGTCGCCCAGCGGGCCAAGGGCGTGAAGCTCGACGTCGTCTCCGCGAAGTTCGCCGCCTCCAGCGAGTTCCAGCACACCTACGGCGACCTGAGCGACCAGGCGTTCGTGACGCTCGTGTACCAGAACGTCCTGCACCGCGATCCCGACCAGGTGGGCCTCGACTACTGGACCGGCAAGCTCACCGATCACACCGTCACCCGTGGCCGGGTCATGAGCCTCTTCTCGGAGTCCAACGAGAACAAGGCCAAGGCGCTCGGCCTCGTCGTCGCCATCGACGTCCAGGACACGATGCTCGGCCAGCCCCTGATCGGCAGCCCCCGGGTCCTCTGGGCCTCCCACATCCAGCACGGCGGCAACGCCGGCGACTTCGGCCTGTACCTGATGCTCGACATCGACTACCAGCCCTGAGCGAGGATGGCGCCGTGCCGCCCCTGTCCCGCATCGCCGTCGTCGCCGCGCTCACGATCGCGCTGCTCGCCGGGTGCCGCCCGGCACCCACGCCGACCGCCCGCACGATCGACCTGCTCGGCGACTCGATCACCTGGCAGGCGTACTGGGGGCGGACCCGCACCTTCGAGGGCCAGGGGCGCCCGCCCGGCTCCAGCTTCGTGGTGGACGCCAAGCCGGGTGCGGTGCTCGCCGACCCCTACGACCGCGAGGCGGCCCGGGTGTACGGGGCCTCGTCACCTCGACCGGCGGTCCTCGTCGTCGCCCTCGGCACCAACGACGCCCTGCCCAAGACCGGGGGCTGGACCACCGAGGACACCGCGACGGCGAGGCGGCTCCTCGCCCTGCCCGCCACGACCGCCTGCGTCGTGGTGATCCTGCCCGGGCTGGCGGCCAAGGCGACGGTCACGGCGACCATGCGCGCCGAGATGACCGAGGCCCGTGCCGCCCTGCGCGGCGTGGCGGCCGAGCGGGCCCGCACCTCGCCCACGGTGGTGCGGGACTGGGGCGCCCTCGTGGCCGCGGACCCGAGCCTCACCGAGGCCGACGGGATCCACCTGCCGGCGGGCGACGCGCTCGCCGGGCCGGCGGCGGTGTACGCCCGCACCATCTGGTCCGGGGTGGCGGCGTGCCCCGGCTGGTGAGCGTCGCTCAGCCGTAGCGAGCGACCAGCTCCGCGCCGACCTCGGCCAGGCGGTCCCGGAGCTCGGGCGGGTCGAGCACGTCGAGGCGCTCGCCGTAGCCGGCGATCTCCGCCGCGAACGTGTGGACGGTGTGGCCCCGCAGCTCGACGGGCACCCAGCCGTCCGGGTCGGCGGTCCCGATGGTGCAGCGGGTGCCGAGGCTGGCCGCGAGGTGGCCCACGATCTCGGGCCGGGCGCGCCCGCTGGCGACCAGCGGGGCGCGCATCTGGTCGATCTCGCCGACC
Source organism: uncultured Iamiaceae bacterium (assembly GCA_964624775.1). Taxonomy (GTDB): domain Bacteria; phylum Actinomycetota; class Acidimicrobiia; order Acidimicrobiales; family Iamiaceae; genus Aquihabitans. Next base: position 8,980 of record CAZUYW010000026.1, on the reverse strand, counting down.
GCCTCCTGCCAGGCCGCGGCGAGGTCGAACCCGGGCGGGCGTTGCGCCGGCTCGTCGGTGGTCTCCAGCGCGGTGATGCGGTCGATGCGGAACAGGCGCCGCCCGGCCTCGGTGTCGCCGAGCAGGTACCAGGTGCCGGCCTTGGCCGCGACGCCGAGCGGGTCGACGACCCGCTCGGTGATCGCCCCGTCGCGAGCGGTGTACCCCAGGTGGACCCGGCGGGCGTCGATCACCGCCTCGCGGGCTGCGGGGAGGTGGGGCGGCTCGGCCCGACCGGCCCGCCGACCCCAGCCCGTCGGGTCGACGACGACCGCGTTGCCCGCCGCCTCGGCGCGATCGCGGAGCGGCTCGGGGAGGGCGCGCAGGAGCTTGCGGAGGGCGGCTTGCACCTCGGGGGTGGCCACCGCCGACGTGCCCGCGAGCAGGAACAGGGCGCGGGCCTCGGCCTCGGTCAGGCCCGACAGGTCCGTCGTCCCGCCGCCGGCCAGGCGCCAGCCGCCGCCCCGGCCCTGCACCGAGTAGATCGGGATCCCCGCCATCCCGAGCGCGTCGAGGTCGCGGCGGGCCGTGCGCTCGGACACCTCGAGCTCGGCGGCGACCTCGGCCGCGGTCACCTGACCACGGCGTTGGAGCAGGAGGAGGATGGCCACGAGGCGGTCGGCGCGCATGTCGACCATCATCCTGGCAAAACCGGTCAGAGGATGACCGGTTTGGTCCTGCACCATGGGGCCATGACCATCACCGATCCCACCACCCTCATGGACCGCGCCATCGCCCTGGGCACCGGCGTCATCGCCCAGGTGACCCCCGACCAGCTCGACCGCCCCACGCCGTGCGACGCGTTCGACGTCCGCCAGCTCCTCGATCACCTGGTGGTCGTGGCCGAGCGGATCGCGGCCGCCGGGCGCGACGAGCACCCGAGCACCTGGCCGCTCCACACCGATGGCGTCGCCGACGACGGCTGGCTGGCCGCCTGGCGCGCCGCGACCGCCACCATCGCGCCCGCCTGGGCCGACGCCGCCCTCCTCGACCGCCCGACCGCGGTGCCGTGGGCCGTGCTGTCGGGCCGGGACATGCTCGCCATCTACACGAACGAGGTGACGGTGCACACCTGGGACCTGGCCACCGCGATCGGCGCGGAGGTCGCCTGGGACCCCGACGTCCTCGCGGCATCGTTCGCCGCGATCCAGGCCCAGATGCCCGCCGAGCACCGGGCCGAGATCCTCGCGGCGGTGCTCGCCCAGGCCCCCGAGGGCGCCACCGGCGAGGTGCCCTTCGCCCTCGCGGTCGACGTGCCCGCCGACGCCCCGCTGATCGACCGGCTCGTCGCCTGGAACGGCCGCCAGCCCTGACCCCAGCGCAATGGCCGTTCGGCCCTGTCGAGGGCCGGACGGCCGCGCGCACACTGGTGCGGTGCAGGCCCACGCGACGATCGACGCCAACGAGGCGGTCGCATCCGTCGCGTACCGGCTCAGCGACGTCATCGCCATCTACCCGATCACGCCGGCCTCGCCCATGGGCGAGCACGCCGACGAGTGGGCAGCAGGACGCCGGGCAAACCTCTGGGGCGCGGTGCCCCACGTGGTGGAGCTGCAATCGGAGGGCGGCGCGGCCGGGACGATCCACGGGGCCCTCCTGACCGGCGCGCCCGCCACCACCTTCACCGCCTCGCAGGGCCTGCTGCTGATGCTGCCGAACCTGTACAAGATCGCCGGCGAGCTCACGCCGTTCTGCCTGCACGTCGCCGCCCGCAGCATCGCCACCCACGCGCTGTCGATCTTCGGGGACCACGCCGACGTCATGGCCGCCCGCGGCACCGGCTTCGCCCTCCTCGCCTCGGGCTCGCCCCAGGAGGCCCAGGACCTGGCGGCCATCGCCCACGCCGCCACCCTCACCAGCCGCGTGCCGTTCCTGCACTTCTTCGACGGCTTCCGCACCTCCCACGAGATCCAGAAGATCGAGGTGGTCGGCGACGAGGTGCTCGACGCGCTGGTCGACCGCCACGCGCTCGCCGCCCACCGGGCCCGCGGTCTCGACCCCGACCGCCCCACGATCCGGGGCACGGCCCAGAACCCCGACGCCTTCTTCCAGGGCCGCGAGGCGGCCAACCCGTTCCACGACGCCTGCCCCGACGCGGTCGAGGCGGCGATGGACCGCTTCGCCGAGCTGACCGGCCGCCGGTACGCCCCCTTCGAGTACGTCGGCCACCCCGAGGCCGAGCGGGTCGTCATCCTCATGGGCTCGGGCGCCGAGTGCGCCCACGAGACCGTCGACCACCTCGTCGCCGCCGGCGAGCGCGTGGGCGTGGTGAAGGTGCGCCTGTACCGACCCTTCTCGGCCGCGCGCCTGCTCGCCGCCATCCCGGCGACCGCGCGGGCGATCGCGGTCCTCGACCGCACCAAGGAGCCCGGCTCGTCGGGCGAGCCCCTGCTGCTCGACGTCACCGCCGCCCTCGTGGAAGCCGTCGCCGACGGGACCCGCCCGGGGCTGCCGGCGATCATCGGCGGGCGCTACGGCCTGTCCTCCAAGGAGTTCACGCCGGCCATGGTGAAGGCCGTGCTCGACGAGCTCGACGCACCCGAGCCCCGGCGCCGCTTCACCGTCGGGATCACCGACGACGTGACCCACCTGTCCCTCGCGGTCGACGACGCCTTCGACACGAGCGACCCGGCCGTCACCCAGGCGGTGTTCTACGGCCTCGGCGCCGACGGCACGGTCAGCTCCAACAAGGCCGCGATCCGCATCATCGGGGACCGCACCGACCTCCACTGCCAGGGCCACTTCGTCTACGACTCCAAGAAGTCCGGCTCCACCACCGTGTCGCACCTGCGGTTCGGCCCCACCCCGATCCGCTCGACCTACCTCATCCGGCGCGCCGGGTTCGTGGCGGTCCACGACCCCGGGGTGCTCGACCGGCTCGACGTGCTCGACGTCGCCGGCCCCGGCGCCACCGTGCTGCTCAACGCCCCCGGGGGCGCGGCGGCGGCGTGGGACCTGCTGCCCGGCGAGGCCCAGGAGCTGCTGGTCGAGCGCGGCTGCCACCTGTGGGCCATCGATGCCGGCGCCATCGCCGAGGCCCACGGCCTCGGCCGCCGCATCAACACGATCATGGCCACCTGCTTCTTCGCCCGATCGGGGGTGCTGCCCGAGGCCGAGGCGATCGAGGCGGTGAAGCAGTCGGTGCGCGACACCTGGGGCAAGCGGGGGCCCGAGATCGTCCGCCGCAACCTGGAGGCGATCGATGCCACCCTGGCCGAGCTCCACGAGGTCCCCCTCGGCACGCCCGACCCGACGCGCCACCGTCGACCGGGGGTCACCGACGACGCACCCGACTTCGTCGCGCGGGTCACCCGCCTGCTGCTCGAGGGGCGCGGCGACCAGCTGCCGGTCAGCGCGTTCCCACCCGACGGCACCTGGCCCACCGGCACGAGCCGGTACGAGAAGCGGGCGATCGCCCACGACATCCCGATCTGGGAGCCCGACCTCTGCATCCAGTGCAACAAGTGCTCGATGGTCTGCCCCCACGCCGCCATCCGCACGACGGTCTTCGACCCCGCCCTGGCGGCCGACGCGCCGCCCGAGTTCCGGCACCGGCCTGAGGCCCACACCCACGAGCTCGCCGGCCTCGCCTACGCGGTCCAGGTCGCTCCCGACGACTGCACGGGCTGCGGGCTGTGCGTCGAGGTCTGCCCGGCGAAGGACCGCACCAGCCCGCGGACCAAGGCGATCAACATGGCCCCGGTCGAGGAGCACCGCGACCGCGAGCGGACGGCGTTCGCGTTCCTCGACACCCTGCCCGACGCCACCCGCACCCAGATCCCGGCGACCTCGCGCCTCATCCCCCTCCTGCCGCCCCGCTTCGAGTTCTCCGGGGCGTGCGCCGGCTGCGGCGAGACGCCCTACCTGCGGCTGCTCTCCCAGCTGAGCGGTGATCGGCTGGTGGTGGCCAACGCCACCGGGTGCTCGTCGATCTACGGCGGCAACCTGCCGACCACCCCCTGGACCACCGACGACCAGGGCCGCGGCCCGGCCTGGGCCAACTCGCTGTTCGAGGACAACGCCGAGTTCGGCCTCGGCATGCGCCTCGGCCTCGATGCCCAGGCCCAGCGGGCCCGCGCCCTGCTCGCCACCCTCGCCGACCGGCTCCCCGCCGACCTGGTCGAGGCCCTCACCGGGCCCGACGACACCACCCCCGAGGGCATCGCCGATCGCCGGGCCCACGTGGCCGACCTGCGCGCCGCGCTGGCCGCGCCCGCGCTCGCCGGCGACCCCGACGCGGCCGAGCTCGACGAGCGGGCCGACGCCCTCGTCCCCCGCACGGTCTGGATCGTCGGCGGCGACGGGTGGGCGTACGACATCGGCTTCGGCGGCCTCGACCACGTCCTCGCCTCGAGCGCCGACGTGAACGTGCTCGTCCTCGACACCGAGGTGTACTCGAACACCGGTGGCCAGGCGTCGAAGGCGACGCCGCTCGGCGCGGTCGCCAAGTTCGCCACCGCGGGCAAGGAGACCGGCAAGAAGGACCTCGCCCTCCACGCCATGAGCTACGGGCACGTGTACGTGGCGAGCATCGCCCTCCAGGCCAACAGCCACCAGGCGGTCAAGGCCTTCCTCGAGGCCGAGGCCCACCCCGGCCCCTCCCTGCTGATCGCCCACTCGCCGTGCATCGCCCACGGCTACGACCTGGTGCACGCGCCCGCCCAGCAGAAGCGGGCCATCGACTCGGGGGCGTGGCCCCTCTTCCGGTACGACCCGCACCGGGTCGCGGCCGGCGAGCCCCCGCTCCACGTCGACGCCGACCCGATGAAGATCCCGATCCGCGCCTACCTGCGCGAGGAGGCCCGGTTCCGCATGGTCGAGCTGCGCGACCCCGACCGCTTCGAGCGCCTGGCCGATGCGGCCGAGCACGCCGTCGCCGACCGCCACGCGGTCTACGAGCAGCTCGCCCACATCCGCCTGCCCCGACCCGATCCGGAGGAGGACCACGATGGTTGACCTCGCCACCACCTGGCTCGGCCTCCCGCTGCGCAGCCCGCTCGTCGTGGGCGCCTCGCCCCTGTGCGACCGGGTCGACGACGCCGTGCGCTTCGTCGAGGCCGGCGCGGGCGCGGTCGTGCTGCGCTCCCTGTTCGAGGAGCAGCTCGTCGCCGACCAGCTCGCCGCCCACCACTTCTTCGACAGCCTCGTGGACCGCGACGCGGAGGCCCGCTCGTTCCTCGCCGACACCGACGTCTTCTCGGTCGGCGCCGAGCCCACCCTGCGCCGCATCCGGTCGCTCGTCGAGGCGCTCGACGTGCCCGTCATCGCGTCGCTCAACGGGGCCACGCCCGGCGGCTGGACCGACCACGCCCGCGAGCTGGAGGGCGCCGGCGCCACCGCCATCGAGCTCAACCTGTACGACGTCGCCACCGACGTGACCGAGTCCGGCGCCGCCATCGAACAGCGCCAGCTCGAGGTGGTCGCCGGGGTCGTCGCCGCGGTCGACGTCCCCGTGTCGGTGAAGCTCTCGCCCTCGTACGCGTCGGTGCCGCACATGGTCGCCCGCATCGAGGACGCCGGCGCCGCCGGGGTGGTGGTCTTCAACCGCTTCTACCAGCCCGACATCGATCTCGAGACGCTCGACGTCGACCGGCACCTCGTGCTCTCCACCCCCGCCGAGCTGCCGCAGCGCCTCCACGCGCTCGCGGTGCTCCACGGCGAGGTCGGCCTGTCGCTGGCGGCCACCGGCGGCGTCCACCACGGGACCGACGCGGCCAAGGCGATCCTGTGCGGCGCCCACGCCGTCCAGCTGGTGGCCGCGCTCCTCCAGGGCGGTCCGACCCGCCTCGCCGCGATCCACGCCGAGCTCGTCGCATGGCTCGACGACACCGGCTACCGCACCCTCGACGAGGCACGCGGCGCCACCTCCCTGCACCACGTCGCCAACCCGCACGAGTGGGAGCGCCTCAACCACGCCCAGCTCCTGCGCAGCTGGCACGATCCGGTCCCCGGTCGCCCGAGCGCGCTTCCCCGGCACTGAGGCGCATCGCCACGTAGTCTCCCGCTCCATGCGTGCATCCCGGGCCATCACCGCGGCGGCGATCACGGCACTGGCGCTCACCGTGCTACCGCCGAGCCCGGCCGGCGCCGCGAGCTCGCGGGTGCAGCTCACCGGCATCGCGTCGGTCACGCCGGGCGGGTACGCGGGCAGCGACGCGAGCACCGTGCCCGATGTCAGCGCGGACGGGCGCTACATCGCGTTCCGCTCGGCCGCGCCCAACCTGGTGGCCGGCGACACCAACGGCATGCGCGACATCTTCGTGCGCGACACCCTCGGCTCGGTCACCCGGCGGGTGAGCGTGGCCAGCGACGGGACCCAGGCCAACGGGCAGAGCGGGGCGCCAACCATCAGCGACGACGGCCGCTTCGTCGCCTTCGAGTCCAACGCCACCAACCTGGTGGCCAACGACACGAACGGCGTCAACGACATCTTCCGGCACGACCTGTGGACCGGCGAGACGGTGATGGTCAGCGTGAGCTCCGTGTTCGTCGCCGGCAACGGCGATTCGAACAACCCCGACATCACCGCCGACGGCGGCAGTGTGGTGTTCGACTCCGCGGCGACCAACCTGGTCATCGGCGACTCCAACGCCAAGCGCGACGTCTTCATCCGCAACGTCTCCCTGAGCGGCACCTCGCGCCTGAGCGTCACGTCGGCCAACGGCCAGCTCACCGGCGACTCCATCACCCCGGCCATCACCGGGGGCGGCCGCTACGTCGCCTTCCGGTCGACCACGAACCAGATCGGGAGCGACACCAACAACCTGCCCGACATCTTCGTCCGCGACCGCACCGCCGAGACCACCGAACGGGTGAGCGTCACCGACGGCGAGGCCAACGCAAACGGCCAGTCCAACAACCCCGACATCAGCGACGACGGTCGCTACGTGGTGTTCGACAGCACCGGCACCAACCTCGTCTCGGGTGACACGAACAGCGCGACCGACGTCTTCATGCGCGACCGCACCGGCGGCACGACCACCCGCCTCAGCGTCAGCACCTCGGAGGCCCAGGGCACCGGCGCCAGCAGCAACCCGTCGATCTCGGGCGACGCCGACCGGATCGCCTTCACGTCGGCGGCGCCGAACCTCTCCAGCTTCGACACCAACGGCCAGACCGACGCGTTCGTGCGCGACCGCTCGGCCGGCACCACCGCACGCCAGAGCGTGACGAGCAAGGGCGCCGAGACCAGCGGCACCTCGGCGACCCCCGCCATCAGCACCGACGGCAAGACCACCACCTTCAGCACGACCGCCACCGGGCTCGGGGTCGGCGACACCAACTCGGCCGCCGACGTGTGGTGGAAGAGCAGCTACGAGCGCGGGCCGTTGGGCGCCCTCGAGACGCTGATCGACCGGCAGTACCAGGACTTCGACGGCCGCCTGCCCACCGCCCTCGAAGCGCTGACCGCCACCCGCGCCATCGAGGGCGGCGCCCTCTCGACCCAGGCCTTCATCGACGAGCGCGCCCACGGCACCTTCGACGACCGGCGCGGCCCGGTCACCCGCCTCTACTGGGCGTTCTTCAAGCGACTCCCCGACGCCGGCGGCTTCACCTACTGGCTGACCAAGAACAGCACCGGCACCAACCTGAACACGATCGCCAACTTCTTCGCGCAGTCCTCCGAGTTCCAGAACACCTATGGGAACACCTCCAACAGCGCGTACGTGACGCTCGTCTACAACAACGTCCTCGACCGCTCCCCCGACGCCGGAGGCCTCTCGTACTGGGTCGCCCAGCTGGACGACGGCCTGCCCCGAGGCCAGATGATGGTCGGGTTCTCCGAGTCGAACGAGGGCATCCGCCTGCGCCGCGCCGTCGTCGACAGCGTGCTGTTCCACCTCGGCATGCTGGGCCGCCTGCCGACCCCGGGCGAGCTCACCGCCGACCAGTCGGCCATCGCCGCCAAGGGCGGCCAGCCCTCGGAGGTCATCGTGAACGACCTGCTCGTGGGCGCCGAGTACGCCACCCGGATCGCGGGGACCTAGGCAGACCTGGCCATCGGCCTGGTACCCGCGAGACCTGCCGCGGCGACCTCGACGAAGGCCACGGTCGTCGGCCTCGCGTCACTGACGCCTGCCGGGCGACGGGACGAGCGGCGAGCCCGACCTCAGCAGCGACGTGCGCTTCATCGTGTTCCAGAGCGCGGCCAAGAACCTGGTCACCGGAGACACCAACGGCAAGGTCGACATCTTCGTGCGCGACACGCTGACGATGGTCACCACCAGGGTCAGCGTGAGCAGCGCAGGGGTCCAGGGGGACGGTGACTCGAAGAACCCCGCGATCACGCCCGACGGCCGCTACGTCGCGTTCGAGTCCACCGCCACCAACCTGGTGCCGGGCGATGCGAACGCCGACAGCGACATCTTCCGGTACGACCGCACGACCAAGGCCGTGGAGCGCGTCAGCCTCAGCTGGGAGGACCACGAGGTGCAGGGCGACTCGCACCGACCCGTTCGTGCGCGATCGGACCGCTGGCACCACCGAGAAGGCGAGCCTCACCGACGGCGAGGCAGCCGGCAACGGCGACTCCGGCGCGCCCACCATCTCGGCCGACGGCACGCGGGTCGCCTTCTACTCGTCGGCCACCAACCTCGCCGGCACCGACACCAACCTCCGCACCGACGTGGCGTGGCGCGGCCGCGACGAGCACGGTCCGTTCGCCACGACCGCCGCCTTCGTCGCCCGCCAGTACCAGGACTTCGTGGGCCAGGCACCGACCGCGGCCGAGGCGTCGGCCAGCGCGGCACGGCTCACGGGCGGCATCGACTCGGCATGCTCGGCCATCGACGACTGGGCCCACGGCACCTTCGACGACCGGCGCGGCCCGGTCACCCGGCTCTACTGGGCCTTCTTCAAGCGCCTGCCCGACCTTGGCGGGTCCACCTACTGGGTCGCCAAGAACACGGCGGGCATGAACCTCAACAGCATCGCCAACTAC
>CAZUYW010000025.1:13006-22629 GCA_964624775.1 uncultured Iamiaceae bacterium | reverse complement strand
ACACGCCGGAGCTGCGATCGTGGATCACCCAGTCGGCAGCCCTGCCCGGCTGGGACGGCTCCTGATCGGTCCACTCAGCCCGGCTCGGGCAGCGGAACCGATCGTTCGTCGGGGTGCCTGCAGATCGACCACCTGAGGCCAGGTACGGTGGCGGGCGGTGGATGCCTGGCTGCGGAAGAGACGGCGGAACTTTCGCGCCTGGCGCGTGGAGATGGCCCGGCGGAACTTCGAGAACCGCACGTTGGTGTTGGTCGCTGGGCTGGTCGCGGTCGCTGTTCCGACGATCTACACCGTGTTTCCAGAACTCTCGGAAACGGCGGGCGTCGCCCCACGGGGGGCCGCTGTTGCCGTGTGGGGGCTGGCGGTCATGTTCGTGGTGGTCGCCGCCTACCGGCAATCGGTCCTCGTGACTGGTCTGCTCAGGGAACCCCTCGATCGCATCGAGCAGACGAGGGAGGTGGCCGGGCTGCGCCTGTTGAGCACCCTCCTGGATCACGACAGCGGGCCGATGCAGTTCGTCCAGTTCCGCATCTTCGCCTACGACGCGGATTCCGGGCGCCTGATGACGAGCTGGCTCCCCGAGGCCGTCGTGCCCGACGGTCCGGGGTTCCTGCCGGGCCAGGGCGTGGTCGGGGTCGCGTTCGAGACCGAGCAGTTCACCTTTGCGCTCGGCGAGGATTGCCGCAACAGCAGTCACAACCTCCATCCCGATCAGCAGGCTCGATATGTCGATCTCAACATGGTTGCGGCGATGCCGATGTTCAACGCACGCAAGCGTCTCATCGCCGTCTTGAGCGCGTCGAGCTACGAGGAGAATCGCTACTTGCTCAATGGGTCAGGTCACCGTGAGTTCCTCGAACTGGCCCTCGTCGCATCGCGGGTGTGGATCGACGTCCTCCAACTCGCCAGTGACTAGGGGCAGCGACATGGCGACGAACAGATCGGTGGGGCGCTACCGTCGGGACGCGATGGAGAGCGCGACGACCAACACCGACACCTCGACGGCCGATGAGCAGGTCCAAGCCGTTCGGTCCGAGGCTGCGGTGGTGGGGCGGCGCCTTCGGGTCACTGACGGTCAGCTGCGGGCGCAGGGCATCTCGCCGAAGCGTCGGCGGCTCGCCTCGCGCCGCATCGCTTGAGTGACCGCCGGGCTCAGGCGGAGCCGACGCGGGCGGTAGGGGTGAAGCGGACCGGGAGGTGCTTGATGCCGCCGACGAGCGGGACGCCGAGGGCGTCGAGGTAGCGGGGCTCGCCCGCGAGCTCGAGGTCGGGCAGGCGGGTGAGCAGCTGGCGGAAGGCGACCGACAGCTCGCGCCGGGCCAGGTGGGCGCCGAGGCAGAAGTGCGGGCCGGGGCCGCCGAAGCCGACGTGGGGGTTCGGGTCGCGGCGCACGTCGAAGCGATCGGGGTCGGCGAACACCTCGGGGTCGCGGTTGGCGGCGCCGTAGAAGAGGATGACCTTGTCGTCCTCCTTGAAGTCGTGGCCCGACAGGGTGAGGTCGCGGGTGACGGTGCGGCGCATGAAGGTGACCGGCGAGGCCATGCGCACGATCTCCTCGACCGCGGTGGCGGTGACGCCCTCGAGGTCGGCCTGCCAGATGGCCCGCTGGTCGGGGTGCTGGGAGAGGAAGTGCACACCGTGGCTGAGCGCGGTGCGGGTGGTGTCGTTGCCGGCGACGGCGAGGAGGATGAAGAAGGGCCCGATCTCCTCGGGGGCGAGCATGTCCTCGCCGAGCTCGTTGTGGACCAGGGCCGAGGTGAGGTCGTCGGTGGGCTGCTTGCGCCGGAACTCGGCCAGCTCGTTCATCAGCCCGATCAGCTCCATGCCGGCACCGAAGAAGGCGCCGATGAAGTCGTTGGCGTCGAGCTCGGCCCCGGGCTCGACGCCCATCATCTCGGGGTCGCCGGCGCCGAGGATCACGTTCGTGGCCCGCAGGACCGTGTCGAACTCGCTGCGGGGGATGCCCATCATGTCGCAGATCACGAGGAGCGGGAACGGCTGCGACAGCGCCTCCACGAGGTCGACCTCGCCCTGCTCGCACATGTCGTCGATGACCTCGGTGCAGATGGTCTCCACCGAGTCGAGGACGCCCTGGAGCTTGCGGGGCGTGAACGACCGGGCGACGATGCCGCGCTGGCGGGCGTGGCGGGGGTCGTCGAGCGCGATGAACGAGCCGAAGAACTCGAGCGCCTCGGGCGGCATGTCGGAGATGTTGGTGCTGCCCTTGCCCGAGCAGAAGTCCTGCGGGTGGCGGCTGATCTCGATCACGTCCGCGTAGCGGGTGACGGCGAAGAACTCGTCCTCCTCGCCGGTGAGCAGGTTCGGGATCGCGGCCCGGGTGAAGGGCGACGCGGCCCGGAGGCGGGCGAAGTCGTCCATGCGGTCCTGGAGCGGGCGCTGCCAGAACGCGGCGTCGGTGATGGACAGATCGGGTGCCTGCACGGTGTCCCCCTGGGATGCGGCCAACTGCCCGAGCACGGTACTCGGCCCGGGCCCGAAACTTGACCGCACGGTCAACTCAGGGGTCAGTCGCGGGTCGGTGGATCCGGGCGATGCGGTGGCCCAGGTCGGCCATCGCGGCGCGGAGCTCCACGGGCAGCAGCACCTCGACGTCGGGGCCGAGCGCGAGCAGCTCGCGCGTTGCGGCCTCGTCGGAGTCGAAGCGGAACGAGCCCTCGATCCAGTCGGGCCGGTCCGGTGCCGGTGGGTCGGGATGGGGTCGGGGGCGCCATCCCTCGGGCCGGCCCTGGACGAGTGCGAGCTGGAGGGCGGTCGGCGCGATGCGGACCCGCACCCGTCGCAGCCTCCCGCGCGCGGGGGAGAGCCCGGGCGGCACCGTCGGCACCTGCTGGGCGAAGGTGTCGAGGAGCTGGAAGCCCCCGTCGCGCCCCCGGGTCGCGTACACGGGCACGCCGGCGCTGGAGAGGGCCTCGACGTCGCGCATGACGGTGCGCGGGGAGACCTGGAGCCGGTCGGCCAGGGCCGTCGCCGTGTGGCGGCGGCCGTCCTGGAGGATCAGCACGAGCTCGAGGAGCCGACCTGCTCGCATCGCACCTCCACCTCCGGATCGTCGAGGTCTCCTTCATACCTGACACACGGTGTCATGAATGGACCAGGATGATGCCGCCGGGCCCGAGCGGCGCCCGCCCGACTGCAGCGAGGAGCTGACCCATGCCCGAACACGTCGAAGGCAGCGGCACCGAGGCCGACCCGTGGATCCTCACCACGCCGCCGGGCTCGTCCGAGTTCGACGCCTGGCGCGACGAGGCCTCGGACCCGCCGGCCCTGCGCATCCGGGTGGGATCGACCAAGCTCAGCTACGACCTGCGCTGCATCGAGGACCTGCACGCCATGCTCGTCGCCCACGGCGACTGGATGCCCCTCGGCAACGCCGACGAGCAGAAGCCCGCGAAGCCCGACACCGTCGAGGCGTGGGCGCGGGCCGAGGACAACCCGGTGGGCGGCTGGTACGGGCTCCGCAAGGGCTACCGCGGCCGGTTCGCGACCTACGTCCCGCCGGTGCTCGAGCACCTCGGGCTGGCCGAGGTCGAGCACCAGCCCCGCAACAACCGCATGCGCGCCATCTGAGCGGGCGGCGGCGCCGCCGGCTCAGCTCCGGGCGAGCTCGACGCTGCGGGCGATGAGGGCGCGCAGGACGTCGTGGTCGACGGCGTCCACCCGCTTCACGTAGAGGCAGCCCTTGCCGCGGCGGTGGGGGCCGAGGTCCGCGAACGCGTCGTCGTCGAGCTGGGTGTTGAGGTAGAGCACCAGTTCGGCCTTGCGGGGCGCGAACGCCACCACCGGCCACGGGGTCGTGGCGCCGCGGGCTCCCTCGAGCGCGGTCTCGCCGTAGCCGACGATCGAGGTGCCCCACACCACCGGCTGCTCGCCGGTGACCTCGCGCATGATGGCGTCGACCGTCACGGCATCGGCCCGCCGGCGTTCGTCGGGGACCGCGGCGAGGAACGCCTCGACGTCGGTGTCGGTCGGTCGGGTCTTCGGTTCCGCCACGGTTCGGTCAGCCCCCGTAGTTCATGCCGGTGGTGCGCAGCTCGAGCGGGCTGCGGCTCGCGTCGCGCACGCCGGCGTTGACTACCTCGGCCACGTAGACGGTGTGGTCGCCGCGGGCGACCGTGTCGGTCACCTGGCACTCGAACCAGTACGGCACGGCGTCGAGGATCGGTGCATCGGTGATGGCGCCCCGCTCGAAGCGCTGCCCGTTCACCAGGTCGCCGTCGACCTCGGTCGAGCGGAAGAACGCCTTGGCCACGTCGAGCTGATCCTCGGCGAGGACGTTCACGGCGAACGTGCCGCTCTCGCCGATCGCGGCGGCGAGGCCGCTGTCGGCCTTCACCCCGGCGGCCACGAGCGGGGGCTCGAAGCTCACCTGGGTGAGCCAGTTGACGCCGCCGGCGCCCACCACGCCGCCGCCGCTCGAGGTCATGACGTACAGCCCGTAGGTGATCGCGCGCAGCGCGACCTTCTTCTCCTGAGGATCCATGGCCGGAGCCTAGGTGCGGTCCCTGCGGCGGTGCGCCGATCAGCACGTCGCGGTGCGGGATGGGCGAAGATGAGCCGATGGTGGCGTCCACCCCGCAGCCACGCCCGCCGGTCCGACCCGGCCCGCTCGCGTCGATCCGCCTCGGGATCGGTTCCGCACGGGACCTGCACGGCACCCTCGGCGCCATCGCCGCGCTGGGCGACGTGGTCGACGTGGGCTACGGGCCGGGTCGGTACACGTTCGCTTTCGGGGCCGAGGCGAACCAGGCGATCCTGTCCACCCACGCCGACCGCCTGCGGTGGGGCGAGTTCCTGGAGGCGCTGGTGCCGGTGGACGGGGCGACGGCCCTCGTCGTGACCGACGGTCCCGACCACGACCGTCGCCGCAAGCTCGTGCAGCCCGCGTTCCACCGCCGGCGCATCGACGGCTACCTCGCCGTCACCGCCGACGAGGTCGGGGAGCTCCTCGCGTCGTGGGCGCCGGGCACGGCCGTCGAGGTGCACGAGGCGATGCGGCGGACCATCCGTCGCATCGTGGTGCGCGCCCTGTTCGGCGAGGGCTTCGCCCCGCAGGCCGAGCGCTTCGGGGACCTGATCGAACCCGCGCTCGCCTACGTGCAGCGGCCGCCGACCGCACGCATCGACCGCTCGTTCTTCCCGCCGTACCGCCGGGCGATGGCAGCCCGCGACGCGGTCGACGAGCTGGTGTACGCCGAGGTCGCCCGACGCCGGGCCGCGGCGGCCGACGGTGAGGTCCCCGGCGACGACGTGCTCGCCTGGCTGCTCGCGGCCCACGACGGCGACGAGCTGAGCGACCTCGAGGTGCGCGACCAGGTCGTCAGCCTGATCGCCGCCGGGTACGACACGACCGCTGCCGCTGCGGCCTGGCTCGTGCACGCCCTCTACGCCCACCCGCACGTCCTCGCCGAGCTGCGCGCCGAGATCGACCGGGAGCTGCCCGACGGCGCGCCGGTCGACGCCCCGGCCCTGGCCCGGATGGCGTGGCTCGATGGCGTCGTGCACGAGTCCCTCCGGCTCTGGCCGCCGGGTGCGATCAGCGGTCGCAAGGTCGTCGAGGACGTGGAGATCGTCGGGGTCACCGTCCCGGCCGGGCGGATGCTCGTCTACTCGGCCTGGGTCACGCACCGCGATCCGCGCTGGTGGCCCGACCCGCTGGTGTTCGAGCCCGGGCGGTGGCTCGAGGGCCATGCCGCCCACCACGAGGTTCCCCCCGGGGCGTGGGTGCCGTTCGGCGGGGGAGCTCGCCGCTGCCTCGGGTTCGCCATGGCCATCGCCGAGCTGAAGGTGATCGCCCTCGAACTGGCGCGCACGGTCGACCTCGAGGTCAGCGCGGCCACGCCGGCACCTGTCGGCATCGCGACCACCGTCCCTCGTGGCGGGCTGCCGGCCACCGTGCGCGGGACCCGCGCGCGCTGATCAGCCGTCGGACGGCGGCGGCGAGGCGAGGTAGGTGCCGTAGCCGATGTTGCCCGTGGTCAGTCCGAGCCACTCCTTGAGGCGCGGCGAGAGGGTGCGGCGCACGTCGCGCGAGATGGATCGGCTCCAGTTGTTCTGGTGGCGGATGAACGACCGGGCGTAGAAGGCGAAGGCCATCGCCCGCTCCCGGTCGGCGGAGGTGTTGGCGCCCGAGGTGTGCCACACCCGGCCGTCCATGATGATCACCGATCCGGCCGGCGCCTCGAACGGGACCATGCCCGCCGCCGGGTCCTCGGGCACCTCGGCGAAGCACGTGAACCGGTGGCTGCCGGGGAGGTAGCGGGTGGCGCCGTTCGCCTCGTCCACGTCGTCCAGGCACCAGATCGCGTTGAGCGTCCAGCGCGTCGTCCAGGGCTCGGGCACCACGGTCGACTGGTCGTTGTGGGCGTTCATCGACCGACTGCCGGGCAGGGCGATGTTGGCCGAGAAGTTCGAGAGCGCCACGTCACCGTCGAGCGCGGCGGCCACCTGGGGGACCACGGCGGGGTGCTCGGCGAGCCGGGCGAACACGGGGTCGTACTCGATCAGGTCGTAGATCCGGATGTTGCGTCCGCCCGGGTCCAGGTAGTCCATGGTCGTCGGGATGCCCCGGGCCTCCGACGCGGCCGCCGCGGCGACCAGCGCCGCCCGGGCCTCGGTCACCTCGGGGGCCGTGAGCACGTCGGGCAGGATCGCCCAGCCGCGCTCGTCGAGCTCGGCCACGATCGCCTCGGGATCGGCCTGGGTGGTCACGGTGGGCCGAGCATACGGTCGGGCGTTGCCTGGTCGCTCGGGCCCTGCATGCGACCGGTCTCCCAGGCGAACGCGGCCAGCTCCACACGGTTCCGGGCCCCGACCTTGTCCTGGAGGCTCGACAGGTGGGTCTTCACCGTGCCGAGCGAGATGAACAGCTCCGCCGCGATCTCGGCGTTGCTGCGGCCGCGGGCCGTGGCTCGGAGCACCTCCTCCTCGCGGGGCGTGAGCGGGATCACCGGTTGCGGCGGTGAGCCCGCGGCCTCGTCGGTGACCAGGCCGGCGAGGAGCCGGACCGTGATCGACGGCGACACCAGCACGTCGCCGCGGTGGGCGGCCCGCACCGCCTCGATCAGCAGGGCCGGCCCGGCGTCCTTGAGGAGGAACCCGGCGGCGCCGTTCCGCAGCGCCGTGCGCACGTAGTCGTCCAGGTCGAACGTGGTCACCACGACCACGCGGAGCGGATCGCTGACATCGGGTCCGGCGAGGCGTCGGGTGACCTCGAGGCCGTCGAGGCCGGGCATCCGCACGTCGACCAGGCACACGTCGGGGCGCAGCTCGCGTGCGAGCGCGACCGCCTGGGTCCCGTCGGCCGCCTCGGCCACGACCTCGATGTCGTCGGTGGCGTCGAGGATCAGGCGGAACCCGGCGCGCACCATCTCCTGGTCATCGGCGAGGAGGACCCGGATGGTCACCGGGCACCGCCGCAGGGCAGGACGGCGCGGACCAGCCAGCCGCCGTCGGGCCCCGGTCCGGCGTCGAGCGTGCCGCCCAGCGCTGTGGCGCGCTCGCGCAGGCCGACGATGCCGAACGAGTCGGGCCTCGGATCGCCGCCGCCGTGCCCGTCGTCGGCCACGGTCAGCACCAGCAGGTCGCCGTCGAGCCGGACGGCAACCTCGACGCGGGACATCGCGCCGGCGTGGCGCCGCACGTTGGTGAGCGACTCGGCGATGATCCGGTGCGCAGACGCTGCGAGGGACGGTGCCGTGGCCCGCACGGCGGGATCGATCACGGCGTGCACCGGGTCACCGTGATCGATCGCGGCGGCGATGAGGCGATCGACGTCGTCCCACGTGGCGGCCGGGGTCGTTGCGGGATCCTGCCGGAGGCCGCCGACGACGTGGCGCAGGGCCGTCATGGCCTCCGCCCCGGATGCCTCGATCCGGGCGAGCGCCTCGACCGCCGCCTCGGGGTGCGCGTCGGCGACGTGGCGCGCGGCCTGGGCCTGCACGACCATGCCGGTCACGTGGTGGCCCACCAGGTCGTGCAGTTCCCGCGCCATCTCGAGCCGCTCCTCGGCTCGGGCCGCGTCTGCGGCTGCCGCCCGACGCCAGTCGGACCAGCGGAGGTACACGCCGATCCCGACGGCGACGGCGAACGCCCCGAGGCAGACCACCAGCAGGTAGCCGGCGGCCGCGACCATCGGGCGCAGGGCCTCGGCGGCCACCGCGATCCCGGCGAGCGCGGCGAGGGCCACGGCGCGGCGCCCGGGCTCGTGGCGCAGCACGCCGACGGTCAGCACCCCCAGGCCGAGGAGGGACCCGAACGAGGGCGGGAGGTGCGAGCCGATCACCCAGCTCGCCGCGGTCACGGTGATCGCGCTTCCGGCGAGGTTGGCGAGCGCGCCGACCGGGTGTCGGCGCCGGAGGGCGACGGCGACGACGGCGACCGCACCGAGGAGGGGGACGACGACCGCGACCGACACCGTCAGGCGGCCGGTGTCGACGACGCGATCCGTACGCCAGAGCGCGACGTCGAGCGCGGCCGCGGCTGCGGTGGCCGCGGTGACCAGCCTGTCGGTGGCCCGGACCACACGAGGAGCCCGCCGCTGGAGCCGGTCGACCAGGTGATCCAGCGCGGTGGGCGCGAGGGGCACGGCTCCGGACACCCGTGCATCGTAGGAGTGCGGCGCCCCGCTCGGATCGGCCGATCGGCTGGTTCGCGGGGTGTCCAGGATCCGCCGATCGGTCTCGTGTTCTGGCCGTGGCGCCGATGCGCCCGGGCGCCCGAGCACCGATCCTCGACCGTGCCCGCGCCGGCCGGCGAGGGCGGATGAGGAGGACGATGACGTGCACGCCGACCTGCGGACCACGCTCGACGCGCTGCTGCGATCGGGCTCCACGACCAACCCGGCGCTCGAGGCGCTGCTCGACGACTACGCCCGCTACCACACGGTCTTCGTGGTGCTCGGCGGGGCGCTGACCCTCGCCTCGCTCGGGTTCGGGGCGTGGGCATGGGGCCGCTACCGGCGGGTGCGCCGTGCCGCGGACGGCCGGTCACCGTTCGAGCGGCGGGTCCACCTCGGCTTCGCCGTGCTGGGTCTCGCGGTCGGCCTGGGCATCGGACTCGTCGTGGCGGCCAACGCCGGCAACGCCCGCGATCCGCGGCCGGGGTTCGCCGGTGCCGTGGGGCTCATCGAGCATGCGCCGGCCGGGGGCACGGACAGCCCTCGGGATCGAGCGTTCGATGCCTGGCTGCGCTCGGGGCAGGCCGAGCGTCCGACCCTGGTCGACGAGCGGATCGACGATCGGCTGGCCTGGCAGCGGCCGAAGGCCGTCATCTCGGCCGTGCTGCTGGTGCTGATGGTGGTCGCGGGCACGCGCCTGTGGCGGGGCCTCATCGGGCGGGCCCGCTGGCGCGTCGGCCCGATGCCGGCCGCGGAGCGGCTGCGGCTCGCGGCCGCAGTCGGCTCGGTGCCGGCGGTCCTGGTGCTCGCCGCCATGGTCATCGGCAACACCCAGGCGTCGCTCGCCCCGCTCTCGATGACGCTGTTCTACGGCTGACGTCGGGGTCCTGCTGGGCAATTTGTCCTTTCATGAGGGTTCAGCAACTCTCAGCCCCTTCACTGTCACACCCCCTGCGTACCGTGGGACCCATGAGCACGGCGGCGGACA
>CAZUYW010000025.1:0-12906 GCA_964624775.1 uncultured Iamiaceae bacterium | reverse complement strand
CCTTCACTGTCACACCCCCTGCGTACCGTGGGACCCATGAGCACGGCGGCGGACATCGAGGAGCTGGACCGAGGAGCGGTCCATGCCGCCCTCGACCGCGCGCTCGACGCTCGGTCGGGCGACGATCCCGCGGCGCTGGCGGCGGCGATGCGCGCGGTGGATCAGGTGCGCAGGGTCGTGGACGGGGCCATGGTCCAAGTGGCGGACGCCTTCGAGGCGTCGGTGGGCTGGGCGGCCGACGGGCACCGCACGCCCGTGTCCTGGATGGTGCGGGAGCTGGGCGTGCCTCGAGCTGCGGCGGCGTCGGAGCGGCGGACCTGCCTCGGTGCGGCCCGCCGTGCCCACGTCGCCGCAGCCGCCCGGGCGGGTCGGCTGTCCGCGGCGCACCTGCGGCTGCTGATGGGGGCGCGGCGGTCGCCCGTGGAGTCGGTGTTCGACCGCGACGAGGCCGAGCTGGTGGCCGCAGCGCTCGCGATGGGGGCCGATGAGCTGCGCGTCCACCTGGACCGCTGGTACTTCGATGCCCTGGCCGATCTGGGCGAGAACGAGCCCGACCACGATCCGGGCGGCACCGACCACAACCGCCTCCGGCTGTCGGGCGGGTTCGGCGGCCGGGGCGTGCTCGATGCCGACCTGTCGCCTGAGGGGCGGGCCACCGTCGAGGGCGCCATCGCGGCGGAGATCGAGCGGTGGCGCGCCGAGGGCTCGCTCGACGCCGACCCGCGCACCTGGGGCGAGTTGATGGGCGATGCGCTCGTGGCCCTGGTGGCGCGCGGGGCCGCCGCGGTCGGCGGGCGTGCGCTGCGGCCGTCGCTGCTGGCGGTGGTCGACCTCGACACGCTCCTCGAACGGACCCGCATGGGGCTCGCCGAGCGCTTGGTGCGCCGGGCCGAGATCCTCGGTGCGGGTCCCGTGTCTGACGCCACGATCCGCGAGCTCGCCACCCGTGCGGGGATCGCCCTGCTCGTCACCGGCCCGAACGGACGGCCGCTGTGGCTCGGGCGAGAGGTCCGCCTCGCGACGGCGGCGCAGCGAGCCGCCGTGCTGGCCACCGATGGCGGTCGGTGCTTCTGGCCCGGCTGCGGCGCCCCGGCGCACCGCTGCCAGGTCGACCACCTGACCGGCTGGCAGCAGGGCGGCCCCACCGACATCGACAACCTCGGCCCGATCTGCGGCTACCACAACCGCCTCAAGCACCGGGGTGGCTTCCGCGCCGCCCGTGGGCCCGACGGACGCATCGTCGTGTCCGACCGCACCGGACGGCCGATCGGCACGGCCGACCGGGCGCCTCCCTAGCGTCGGTTGCCGTCGCGGGGGCCGTGCTCGGTAGCGTCGGCACGACCGTCGAGGCCGAGTGAGGACCACATGAGCAAGACCAACCCGGGCAACTTCTTCGAGGACTTCGAGCTGGGGCAGGTGATCGAGCACGCCACGCCGCGCACGGTCACCGAGGGCGATCGCGCCCTGTATGGCTCGCTGTACCCGACCCGGTTCGCGCTGCCCTCGTCAGCGGCGTTCGCGGCCTCGTGCGGCCTCGACCCGGCCCCGGTGGAGGAGCTCATCGGGTTCCACATCGCCTTCGGCAAGACCGTGCCCGACATCTCGCTCAACGCCGTCGCCAACCTCGGCTACGCCGAGTGCCGGTTCCACCGGCCGATCCGACCCGGTGACACCTTGCAGACCCGCTCGGAGGTCATCGGCCTCAAGGAGAACTCGAACGGCAAGTCGGGGGTCGTCTACGTGCGCTCCACCGCCACCGACCAGGCGGGGCGCACGGCGATCGACTGGGCCCGGTGGGTCATGGTCCACAAGCGCGACCACGCCGCCCCGGCGCCCGAGACCACGGTGCCCGAGCTGGCCAAGGCCGTGGCCGCCACCGATCTGGTCCTGCCCGAGGGCCTCGACTTCACCGCCTACGACTTCGCCGCTGCGGGCGAGCCGCACCGCTTCGGTGACTACGAGGTCGGCGAGAAGATCGACCACGTCGACGGCGTCACGCTCACCGACGCCGAGCACATGATGGCCACCCGCCTGTGGCAGAACACGGCCAAGGTGCACTTCAACACCGAGGCCCGGCCCGACGGCACCCGCCTG
This sequence comes from uncultured Iamiaceae bacterium, assembly GCA_964624775.1. Taxonomy (GTDB): domain Bacteria; phylum Actinomycetota; class Acidimicrobiia; order Acidimicrobiales; family Iamiaceae; genus Aquihabitans. The sequence goes on along the minus strand of CAZUYW010000025.1, from coordinate 10,812 downwards.
ATCTACGGCGGCCACATCATCTCGATGGCCCGGGCCCTGTCGTTCAACGGCCTGGCCAACGCCCAGCTCATCGCCGCGATCAACGCCGGCGCCCACACCGCGCCGGCCTTCGCCGGTGACACCGTCTACGCCTGGTCCGAGGTGCTGGACAAGGCCGAGACCTCGGCGCCCGGCGTCGGCGCGCTGCGGCTGCGGCTGGTGGCCACCAAGGGTCGCGACGAGTCGATGACGCTGAAGGGCGAGGACGGCAAGTACGCGCCGGGCGTGCTGCTCGACCTCGACATCTGGACGCTCTGCCCGGTCTGAACCGGCGCCCTACAGCCCGAGCTCCGCGGCGCGGGTCACCGCCTCGCGGCGGTTCGTGACGCCGAGCTTGGCGTAGATGTGCTTGGTGTGGGTCCGCAGCGTGTTCAGCGACACGTAGAGCTCGCGCGCGATGTCGGGCCCGCTCAGGTCGCTGCGCAGCAGGCGCAGCACGTCGAGCTCCCGCGCGCTGAGCGGCTCGATCAGTCCGGGTGAGGCGGGAGGCCGGGCGGGAGGAACCCCACCCTCACCGCGGGCGGTGCGCGCCCGGGTGAGCCGCGCCCGCGCGTCACCGGCGCTCGCGCCGCGCCCACCGGCCTCGGCGGCGGCGAGGAGGCGGTCGAGGAGGTCCTCGGCCTGGGCGAGCGTCGCGTCCGGGTCGGCCTCGGCGGCGGCCCGGGCCAGCAGCACCCGGGCCAGCGTCAGGTGCTCGAACTCCCGCACGTAGGCGAGCTCGTCGTCGGGCGCGAGGCCCCGCTCGGCCACCCACCGCTCCGCCTCGGCGAGCTGGCCACGGGCGAGCAGGACCCGGGTCCGCAGCGCGGCGACGGGCCGCACGGCAGGCGAGTAGTCGGTGTCGTAGCGCGGGGCCGCCTCGTCGAGCAGGGCGATCGCGCCGTCGAGATCGCCCTGCGCCTCGCAGAGGCGGGCCGCCGCGACCCGCGAGCGGTAGCCGTGCTGGGGCAGCCCGGCCGCCTCGCCGAGGCTGCGGCTCGCCTCCAGCGCTCGCTCGGCCGCCACCAGATCGTCGCGATCGATCGCGATCTCGGCCAGCGCCACGTGCATGTCGGCGGCGCCGCGCAGGCCCGGGTGGGCGGCCGCGTGGTCGAGGCCCGCCCGCAACACGGCCTCGGCGGCGTCGAGATGGCCGAGGGCGAGCTCGATGTCGGCCAGGCCGAGCAGGCAGCCGAGCGCATCGGCGATGTGGCCAGCGGCGAGCAGGGAGCGCACCGCCTCCTCGTAGCGCGCCGCGGCGGGAGCGAGGTCGCCCACCGCCCAGTGCGCGAGGCCGATGAGCGCAGACGCGCTGCCCCTCGGGAGGTGGTCGTCTGGACCGATCAGCTCGAGGACCCGCGTGGCCTGGTCGATCGTCTCGGCCAGGTCGCCCCGCTGGAGGGCGACCCCGGCGCGGTGCACCGCGATCGATGCGGCGAAGAGCGCAGCGTCCTCGGTGCAGTGCACGATCGGGGGCGGCGACGACGCCATGCGGGCCTCGGCTCGGTCCATCAGCTCGGATGCGCCCGTCAGGTCGCCGGTGGACATGCGCGCGCCGACCAGCGCCATGCACAGGACCGGGCGATCGTCGTACACGGCGCTCGGCAGCTCCTCGAGCCAGCGGCGCAGCTGCTGCTCCTGGCGAGCCATGCGCATCGCCGGTGCCGCCAGCTCGATCATGCGCGCCGCCTCGGCGGCGTCGCCCGCGGCGAGGGCGTGGGCGATCGCCTCGTCGCGCTCGCCGGCCGCCTCGAACCATGCAGCGGCGCGACGGTGCAGCACGGGCACCAGGTCGAGGTCCTCGTCGAGGAGGCGGGCCCGCAGCACGTCGGCGAAGAGGTGGTGGTAGCGGTACCAGGTGCGTCGATCGTCGAGCGGGACCACGAACAGGTTCGAGCGGTCGAGCGCCTCGAGCGTCGCCCGGCCGTCGGCCCGCTCGGTCACCGCGTCGCACAGCGCGCCCGTGAGGCGGTTGAGCACCGAGGTCATGAGGAGGAAGGCCCGCTGGTCGGGCGCCTGGTGGTCGAGCACCTCGTCGACGAGGTAATCGAGGATGAAGCGGTCGTCGCCGGCGAACCCGGCGATGAAGCCAGCGCGGTCGTCGATCGCCTCGAGCGACAGCGCGGCCAGCTGGAGGGCGGCGATCCACCCCTCGGTCCGCCCCTCGAGCCGCGCCACGTCCTCGGCGTCGAGGGCGAGGCCGAGCACGTCGTTCAGGTACGACGCCGCCTCATCGGCGGTGAAGCGCAGGTCCGCAGCCCGGAACTCGAGGAGGTCGCCGCGGGCGCGCCACGCCGCGAGCGGCAGCGGGGGGTCGGTGCGGCTGGCGATCACGACGTGCACCCGCTGGGGCAGGTGCTCGACGAGGAAGGCCATCGCCTCGTGGGCGGCTGGGGACTCGACCACGTGGTAGTCGTCGAGCACGAGGACCAGCTCGTGGTCCACGGTGGCGAGGTCGTTGAGCAGGCTGGCGACCACCGCGTCCAGGTCGGCGCCACCGGCCCCGAGGAGCGCGGCCGCCTCGCCGCCCACGTCGGGCTCGACGCCCCGCAGGGCGGCCACCACGTACGCCCAGACCTGGGCGGCGTCGCGATCGCGCCGGTCGAGTGACAACCACGCGGTCCCCGGGCGATCGGCGAACCAGTCGGCCACGAGCGACGTCTTGCCGAACCCGGCCGGCGCCGAGACCAAGGTGAGCGGCGCGAGCTCCTGGCGGTCCAGGCGGGCGCGCAGGCGCGGGCGCGGCACGTACTCGCGGCGGCGGCGCGGGGCGTGCAGACGGGTGGCGACGATGGGGTTCATCGTCCCGCAGCGCTGGCCTCGCGGCACCGCTCGGCCCGCCTCTCCTCGTACCCCACGGGCCAAGCGTAGGGGCCGGGCCAGGTCAGGAGGTCAGGAGGTCCGGGGCGTCGGGAGCGGGCAGGCGCCGCCGGCGCGCTCGGCCCGGCGGATGAGCCGCAGGCCGTACCCGGTGCCGATCAGCCAGGTGATCGAGATCGTGATGCCGGCCAGCCACACGTGATCGCGCAGGGCGGCGCCGACCGAGGTGCCGGCGAGCACGGTGCCGAGGACCGCCAGGGTGAGCGGCAGGTGGCACGGGCAGAGCAGGAAGGAGCCGAGCAACCACCACCGGCCGCGGCGCTCCAGGGCAACCGGTTCGGCGGTCTCGGTTGGAATGGGGGAGGGGGTGGGGACGGAGGTTGGGGTGGCGGTCTCCATGTCGCCAGTGTATACCCCCGGGGGTAGGGTGTCACCGCGGGTCAGCCCAGGTCGAGCAGGCCTCGGATGTCGTCCTCGGTCAGGGCGCCGGACAGCGCGCCCTCACCGTCGACCACGCTGTCGAACAGATCGGCCTTCCGGGCCTTGAGCTCCATGACCTTCTCCTCGATCGTGCCGACCGAGACGTACCGGTAGACCATCACCGGGTTCTGCTGACCCATCCGGTGAGCGCGATCGACCGCCTGGGTCTCGGTGGCGGGGTTCCACCACGGATCGAGCACGAAGCAGTAGTCCGCCTCGGTGAGGTTGAGTCCGAAGCCGCCGGCCTTCAGGCTGATCACGAACACGGGGGCGTCGCCGTCCTTGAAGCGGGCGATCGCCTCGTCGCGCCTGCGGGTGCGGCCGTCGAGGTACGCGTGCTCGATGCCGGCCGCGTCGAGCCGCTCCCGTGCCCGGGCGAGATAGCGGGTGAACTGGCTGAACACGAGGGCGCGGTGGCCCTCGGCGACCACCTGGGTGAGGTCGTCGAGCAGGCGGTCGAGCTTGGCCGACCCGACGCCGTCGTGCTCCTCGTCGACCAGGCCCGGATCGAGGGCGAGCTGGCGCAGGATCGTGAGCGACTTCAGGATCTCGAAGCGGTGCTTCTGCACGTCGCCCACCAGGCCGAGCACCTTCTGGCGCTGCCGCTGGAGCTGGGTCTGGTAGATCCGGGCGTGGCGGGCGCTCAGCTCGACCTCGACGACCTGCTCGGTCTTGGGTGGGAGCTCCGTGAGCACCGCGTCCTTGGTGCGGCGGCGCATGAGCGGGGCGATGCGACGCCGGAGCGTGGCGAGCAGCTCCGGTGCCTCGCCGCTCTCGATCGGCTTGCGGTAGGTGTCGGCGAAGCGCTTCGGATCCGGGTAGAGGCCGGGGGCGGCGATCGACAGCAGGGACCACAGGTCCATCAGCGAGTTCTCGAGCGGGGTCCCGGTGATGGCGATCTTGGTGGCCGCGTCGAGTCGGCGGGCGCACTGGTACGCCTTGCTGTGGTGGTTCTTCACGAACTGCGCCTCGTCGAGCAGGAGCAGCTCCCACGGGCGCTCGGCGTAGTCGTCGAACTCGAGGCGGAAGAGGGCGTAGGACGTCACGACCAACCGGGCGTCGCCGATCGTCGTGCCGAGGGGCTCGCCCCGCCGGGCGGCGGTCTCGCGGATCGTCCGGACCTCCATGCCCGGCGCGAAGCGGGCTGCTTCGCGGGCCCAGTTCTCGACCACGCTCGTGGGGGCGACCACGAGGAACCGGGCGTCGGGCTTGGTCTCGAGGATGTGCAGGCACAGGGCGAGGGTCTGGACCGTCTTCCCGAGGCCCATGTCGTCGGCGAGGATCCCGCCGAGCTGGTGGCGGTGCAGGAAGGCGAGCCAGTCGAGCCCCTCCTGCTGGTAGTGGCGCAGCGTGGCGTCGAGGCCGGGCGGCGGTGGCACCGGCGTCGGGGCGGCGAGGGCGGCCATGGCCTCGATGCGCTCGGCCCAGCGCGCCGACTGGGCCGCCACCACGCCGAGCCCGGCGAGCTCGTCCCACCAGCTGGTCTGGAAGCGGTTGATGCGCACCAGCCCTGCCGGCGTCGGGTCGGCGAGGCCCTGAGCCTCGGCGATCAGGATGCGCAGTCGTTCGAACTCGGGCCGGTCGAGGCGCAGCCACGTGCCCGACGGGAGGATGAGCGCCTCGGCCTCGGTGGTCAGAGCGGTGAACAGGGCGACGAAGTCGATGACCTCGCCGTCGACGCTGACCTCGACCCCGAGGTCGAACCAGTCGTTGCCGTCGCCCCGGTCGGCGGCGTCGGTGACGGTGAGCGAGATGAGCGGGTCCTCGACCGCCGGGCGCAGCGGCGGCTGGTCCTCGGACACGATCACGTCGACCGCGCTGCTCGCGAGGAGGCGGGGCAGCACGTCGGCGAAGAAGGCGATGGCGTCGGGCCCGGCGAGGTACCCGTCTCGGGGACGGCCCCCGAAGCCGACGAGCTGCGGGAGGTCGTCGACGGGCAGGGCGAGCGTCGAGATGGCGGCGTCCTCGGCCGCAACGTCGCGTTCGAGCGCCCGACCGCCGGTGGGCACCAGCGGCTGCACCGTGGTGCGTGCTCCACGGCGGTAGCGGGCCGACCAGGCGAGGGCCACCGTCTCGAGCCTCGGGCGATCCACGTGGAGGACGAGGCAGTCGAAGACCCGCTCGGTGATGGTGACGCTGCCGTCGGGCGACACGACTTCGGCGTGTCGGGCGAGCGCGGGCTGGTAGACGTCGAGCAGTTCGTCGACCTCGTCGGGCGGCACCACGATGCCCTCGGCCATGAGGCGGGCGAGCGCCGGGGGCATGGGGCGGGCGAGCTCGGCGAGCACGAGCCGCCCCGCGTCGTCGGTGACCCACAGGCCGTGGGGTGGCGTGCCCAGCAGGCCTGCGGTGCGGCCGTCGATGGTGATGGTGTCGTCGCCGATCGTGCAGGCGCCGGTGACCGTGACCGTTCCGGCGGCGTCGGCGGTGAGGTCGACCCGCGCTGCGGCACGCTCGGGTGCGAGCACGACGACGTCGCCCTCCCGCTGACCCACGAGGGCGACGCCGACCTCGATGGCCCGGCGCAGCTGGTACCAGACATCGGTGCCGAACAGGGCGAGCGACGCCGCCTGGGCGGTTGATCCGTAGGTGCTGATGCGACCGCTCGTCATGAGGGACCGGAGCGCGGCCCGCTGGAGGGGGTCGACCTCGTGGCGGTGCTGGTACGGCGACGCGAGGTCGCTCCACGAGGCCCCGGTCTTGATCCACCGGCCGGCTCGCCCGCGCCGCATCGGCCGCAGGGTGATGCTGACCTCGCCCGAGCCGTAGCGGGTGGAGGACGCACGCTGGAGCACCACTTGCAGGGCGAGCGCGTCGTGCTCGGCGAGGTCGGCGTCGATGGGCGTGGTGATCCCGGCGAGGGTGCGGCGCCAGTCGGGCAGATGCCGCTGCCACGGCGTGGGCAGCGGACGGGAGCCGGCGCGCCGGGCGGTGAGGATCGTGGCCACCCCGTGCTTGCAGCTGCCCCCGACCGGACAGGTGCAGGTGGTGGTCAGCTGGGTTCGACCGCCGCTCGTCGACCACCGGACCCACACCACGTACGACGTCCGCCCCGACCCGCGGCAGAGGGCCTTGATGGCGCCGTCCTCGGTGCTGATGACGTCGACCCGGCCCTCGGCCGCGTAGCGCCGCCCGCGCTCGAGGGTGCCCGGGTCGTGGCGAGAGCGGAGCAGGTCGTCGTCGAGGATGTCGAGGTCGGGTCGGTCGGGCACGGCGGGGCCTTGGATCGGAGGGCCACCACCCTACGGAGGGGGCCTGACAGCGACGGCCGGCTGGCGATTCAGGACGCGGCGAGCGACAGGTCGAACGAGAGGTCCGAGCTGTTCGGTGCGTCCTGGTGGACCTCGACGGTGATCACGTTGGTGCCGATCCGGAGCGCGGTCACCGGCACGGTGAACGAGCGGACCGCGGTCTCCTGGTTGGCCGAGCGGTTGGTCGCCGCGAGGGTCGTGGGCGTGATCGTCCCGGTCGGAAGGTTGTCGCGCACGACCTCGACGCCGTTGACCCGCACGAGGGCGCCGTCATCGGCCACGAGCCGGACGACCAGGCTCGGCGGCAGCGTGCCGAGGGTGAAGCCGCGGCGGAACCACGCGGTGAGGTACTTGGCGTTGGCCGAGGGCCCGTACCCGATGACGGTGCGTTCGTCGCCGTCGCCGTAGCCGAGCTGGGCGGTGCCGAGCTTCCAGGCGGTGTCGTCGTAGGCCGGGTCGACCCAGGCGCTGTCGGGGGCGGTGGCCTCGTCGCGGTAGCGCCAGGTCGAGCCCAGGGCGATGGGGAAGCCGACGTCGACGGTCGGAGGGAGCGTCGTGGTGGTGGTCGTGGTCGTGGTGGTCGTTGATGTCGTCGTCGTGGTGGGCTCGGGGGGTGGCGCGGCGGTGGCCGGGAAGATGGCCACGCCCTGCACCGCGACCCCGGCGACGCTCGTGAACTCGCCGGCGATCGCCAGCCCGGCCGGGCCGGCGTCGATGGCCCGCACGCCCCAGAACAGGTCGAAGGCGGGCCGCAGGGACGCGTCCCGGGTGCCGGTGGCCGTGTCGTAGGCCTCGAGCCGGATCGTGGTGTCCCCGCCGCAGCTCTCGTGGTAGCCGCCGTAGGTGGTGCCCGCGTACTCGTCGACGGCCTGGCCGTCGCCATCGCAGCTGTGGGCCCAGAGGCGGGCGCCGGTGAGCAGGTCGTAGCGGTTGGTCGAGTTGGCGGCGCCCGTCATCGACGTGACCAGGGTGCGGTCGTCGCCGGCGATCGTGATGGCCGACAGGGGGCCGCCCACGTTCTGCAGCTGGGTGGGGGCGAGCGCGCCGGCGGGCGTCAGCACCACGGCGCGGGTGCGGGCGACGCCGTTCACGGTGGCGAAGTTGCCGCCCACCACGATGCGGTCGCCGGTGGTCGTGGCGTCGACGGTGACGACCGTGTTGTCGAACGTCGGGGCGAAGGGCCGGACCGCCCCCGTGTCCGTGGCCACGATCGCCAGCCGGGAGCGCGCCTGCCCGCCGATCGTGGAGAACGAGCCACCGACCACGAGGTTCCCGGGGTAGGTGGCGAGGGCGTACACGTGGGAGGTGACCTCGGCGCGGAACGCGGTGACGACCGCGCCGGTCACCAGGTCGACTGCGGCGAGGCGGTTGCGGGTCGTGCCGTTCACGGTGGTGAACGAGCCGCCGACGAACAGGCGCGTGCCGTCGGTGGCGAGCGCCCGGACGGTGCCGTTGGCGTCGGCGCGGAAGGTCGTGCGGAGCCGCCCGGTGGTGGCGTCGAACGCGGCCAGGTTCGTCCGGGTCGCGACCGATGCCCCCGCCTGGTCGCGCACCGTGGTGAAGGTGCCCCCGACGTAGACGGTCGTGCCGACCTGGAGGACGGCGAGGCCCACCCCGTCGAGGCGGTCGCCGGCGAGCGGCGTGGTGGCGTGGGTCAGCGTGGCCGCGGTCGCCGGGCCGGTCGTGAGCGCCACGGTCGATGACGCGACGAGGAGGAACCCTGCGAGCACCGCCCTGCGCCGATGGCCCGGCCAGGACCACTGCAACCCACCGTTCGCCATCGCCCCTCCCAACAGGTCGATGTGCTGTGGAAGGAAGCCTAGGCCCGATCGGGCGGCAGGTGTCCGATTTGTCTGGTTCGGTCAGGGGGCGAGGGCGTCGACGAGGAAGGTCGCCTGGCGGGCGACCACCGTCTCGAAGTGCTCGCCGCGATACACGTCGAAGTGGCCGCAGTCGAGCCGCAGGACCTCCGCGGTCGGGCAGGCGGCTGCGAAGCGGGCCGCCGTGTCCGCCGGGGCGACGGAGTCCTGGTCGGCGAGGCACACCAGGACGGGACAGGTCAGGTCGGCGAGGGCGCGGCCGGGCCGGTAGGTCGCGACGTGGAGGGCGAGGCGCGCCGCGGCACGGTTCTCGAAGGGCGAGCCCTCGGGCACCAGCGCGGCGTAGCCCTCCTCGCAGTCGGGCGCCGAGAGCATCGCCACCGACCCCGGGGGCCCGTAGAGCGGCACGTACACCGGGCTGCGGCGCACGAGCGCGGCGGCCTGGTCGGCCACCGCCGCCGCCATGAGGCGGGCGCTCGTCACCGGGTTGATCGATCCGAGCGAGGCCAGGCCGTCGGTGAAGGGCACCTGGGCCACCACTGCGGCGATGTCGCCGTCGCGCCGGGCCACCTCGAGCACGTGGCCGCCCGCGAACGAGGTGCCCCAGAGCGCCACGCGCGAAGGGTCGAGGCGCCGGCGCTCCCGGGCGAACGCGATCGCTGCGGCCCAGTCGTCGAGCTGCATCCCGATGTCGATCACCTGGCGCGGGTGGCCGCCGCTGCCGCCGAAGCCCCGGTAGTCGAAGCAGATCGTTGCGAGCCCGGCGTCGGCGAAGCGGCTGGCGTACTCGTCGAGCGCGAGGTCCCGCGTGCCGCCCAGGCCCATGCCCAAGATGACGACCGGGTGGGGCCCCGGGCCCGGGGGTGCGAGGACGGTGGCCTCGCAGGCGTCGCGGCCCGAGGGGAAGCGTTCGACGGTGACGTCCACGAACCCGAACCTAGGCCCGCTCGGCGGGCAATGCTGGGGTCATGGTCGAGCACGATCCGCACCGTCCCGCCGCCCGCCGCATCGTGATCATGGGCGCCGGCGGCCGGGACTTCCACGACTTCGCCACCGTGTACCGCGACGATCCGGGGATCGAGGTGGTGGCCTTCACCGCGGCCCAGATCCCCGGCATCGACGACCGCACCTATCCGGCGGTCCTGGCCGGACCCCGCTACCCGACGGGGATCCCGATCGTCCCCGAGGCGGGACTGGTCGAGCTGATCGCCGCCGAGGCGATCGACGAGGTGGTGTTCGCCTACAGCGACCTGCCCCACGTGGAGGTCATGCACCGGGCCTCGCTCGTGCTCGCGGCGGGTGCCGGCTTCCGCCTCGCCCCGCCGCGGCAGACGATGCTCGCCTCGACGGCGCGGATCATCGCCGTGTGCGCCACCCGCACCGGCTGCGGCAAGTCCCAGACCACGCGGGCCCTGGCCCGCTGGCTCGTGGGGGAGGGCCGGCGCGTCGTCGCCGTGCGCCACCCCATGCCCTATGGCGACCTCGAGGCCATGGCGGTCCAGCGGTTCGCGACGCTCGCCGACATCGACGCGTCGAACCCCACGATCGAGGAGCGCGAGGAGTACGAGGCGATCGTGGCCCAGGGCGTGGTGCTGTACGCCGGCGTCGACTACACGGCCATCCTGCGCGCCGCCGAGGCCGAGGCCGACGTCGTCATCTGGGATGGCGGCAACAACGACCTGCCGTTCTTCCGGCCCGACCTCCAGATCACGGTGACTGACGCCCTCCGGCCGGGCGACGGGCTGACCCACCATCCGGGTGAGGTCAACCTGCGCATCGCCGACATCGTCGTCGTCAACAAGGTCGACGTGGCTGAGGCCGACGCCGCCGACCGCGCCGAGGCCGACGCCCAATCGGTGAACCCCGATGCGGTCGTGGTGCGCACCGCCTCGCCGGCCGTCCTCGCCCCCGGGCCCGACCTGGCGGGGGCCCGCGTGCTGGTCGTGGAGGACGGGCCGACCATCACCCACGGCGGCATGCCCTTCGGGGCCGGCACCACCGCCGCCCGCGCCGCGGGGGTCGCCGAGCTGGTCGACCCCCGAGCCGCCGCGGTCGGATCGATCGCCGCCACCTACGAGCGCTACCCGCACATCGGTCCGGTGCTGCCGGCGATGGGGTACGGCGCCGCGCAGCTCGCCGACCTCGAGGCGACGATCGACGCGGTGGACTGCGATGCGGTGGTGATCGGCACGCCGATGGACCTGGGCCGCCTGCTGCGGGTCGATCGGCCGACTCGCCGCGTCACCTACGACTCGGTCGATGTCGGGGCGCCCGGCCTGGTCGACGCGGTCGCCGATGCCACGCGGTCCTGGTGGCCGTGACGGGTCCGATCGTCGTGGCGGTGGGCGGCAACGCCCTCGCGCCGCCGGGCGCGCCGTTCGACGTCGCGGCCGAGGCGGCGGCCGCGGCGGCCGCCATGGCGG
>CAZUYW010000024.1:20299-23283 GCA_964624775.1 uncultured Iamiaceae bacterium | reverse complement strand
GACCCGACCGCACGGCTCTACCGCGCGTTCCTCGGTCGCGCGCCCGACGCGTCTGGTCTGCGGTTCTGGATCGGTCGCCGCCGGTCGGGCTCGTGGACGCTCGTGCGCATGGCGGACACGTTCGCCTCCAGCCACGAGTTCACCGCCAAGTACGGGGCCCTCACCAACCGTCAGTTCGTCACCCGCATCTACACCGATGTGCTCGGCCGGGCCGCCGACCCGAGCGGTGTCGAGTACTGGACGGCATCCCTGAACGCCAAGAAGCGCACCCGAGGGCAGGTGATGGTCGGGTTCTCGGAGAGCAGCGAGTACAAGCGCAAGCAGGCCGAGAACACGGACGTCGCCGTCGCCTACGTGCTCCTCATGGGGCGGGGCGCGTCTGCGGCCGAGACGAGCGACTGGGTCACCCGCGAGAAGGCCGGGACATCGATGGCGGTGCTCGCCACCGAGCTCCTCGGGTCAGACGGTTACCGGACCCACATCACGGGCTAGCGCGGCTGCGCCCGGCGGGCTCGGGCGGCGCCGAGCAGGCCGACGCCGATGCCGACCGCGGCGCCCCCGAGACCCGTCCGCCGGGCCTCTGGGGTGAGGCGGTCGTGGTTGGCCAGGCCGCCCACCAGGTCCGCGGCGTCGGCGCCGGCGCTGGCGAGGAACCAGCCGGCGGTGGGGCGGCCGGTGCAGCCGGCGGCGAGGAGCAGGCCGCCGATGAGGGCGTCGCGGTAGCCCATCGAACGCAGCAGCAGGGAGGTGGTGGGGCCGACATCGTCGGGGTCACCGCCCCACAGCCGGTTCGCGGCCTCCGGTGCGATGAGGAAGCTCACCCCGGACGCGAGCCGGATGGACCCGGCGATCACGGCGGCGGCGTCGGGACGGGGGTCGGCGGTCATCGGGGCAGTGTGCCACCGGAGGGTGGTCGTCGCCGGAGGGCGGGAAGCAACGGCCGTAGGGTCGGGCCGATGCGGACGTTGGTCGAGGTCGTCGAGGCCGCGCTGGGCGAGGCGGTGGTGGCGAGCCGCCGCGTGCACGGCGGCGACACCGCCGAGGCGTGCGCCATGGACCTCGCGTCGGGCCGTCGGGTCTTCGCCAAGACGCACGCCGATCCGCCTCCCGGGTTCTTCACGACCGAGGCGACGAGCCTGCGCTGGCTCGCCGGAGCCGAGGCGGTGGCGGTGCCCGAGGTCCTCGCCGTGTCGGACGGCGATGGGGGAGGGCCCGCGCACCTCGTGCTCGGGTGGATCGACGAGGGTCGCCCGGATCGAGGCACCGATGCGGCGTTCGGCCGTGCGCTCGCCGCGGTGCACGCCGCGGGAGCCGAGGCCTTCGGTCGGACCGACCGCCGGACCACGGGCAGCCGGGCGTTGCCGAACGACCCGTGCGCGACCTGGGCCGAGTTCTGCGCGACGCAGCGCTTCGCGCCGCTGGCCCGCCTCGCCCGCGACGCCGATGCGATCTCGGCGGCCGCACTGGCCGTGCTCGATGGCCTCGACGCCAATCGGCTGGCCGAGATCGGCGGCCCGCCCGAGCCGCCCGCCCGGCTCCACGGCGACCTGTGGGCGGGGAACCGCCTCGTCGACGCAGCCGGGCGGAGCTGGCTCATCGACCCGGCGGCCCACGGTGGCCATCGCGAGTTCGACCTCGCCATGATGCGCCTGTTCGGCGGGTTCGGCCCCGAGTGCTTCGCGGCCTACGAGGAGGCGGCACCGCTTGCGTCGGGCTGGGAGCAGCGGGTGGCCCTGCACCAGATCGCCCCGCTCGTGGTCCATGCGATCAAGTTCGGTGGGCACTACCGGGAGGCGGCGGCGCGGGCGCTGGGCGCGTACGCCTGATCCTTGACAGGAAACCAAATGGTTTCCTATTGTGCCGGCGTGGACCTGGTGTTCAAGGCGCTGGCCGACCCCACCCGTCGAGCACTCCTCGACGCGCTCTTCGAGCAGGACGGCCAGACCCTCGTGGCCCTGCAGGGCCGCTTCGCCATGACCCGGCCCGCCGTCGCCAAGCACCTCCGGGTGCTGGAGGAGGCCGGCCTGGTGGTGGTCGAGCGGCGGGGTCGGGAGAAGGTCCACCACCTCAACCCCGTCCCGATCCGGCTGGTCCACGACCGCTGGGTGGACAAGTACACCGAGCCCTGGGTGGCCGGCCTCGCCGGGCTCAAGGCAGAACTGGAGCAGACCATGGAGAAGGTCTTCGAGATCTACATCCGCACCACCCCCGAGCGCCTCTGGGACGCCATCACCGACCCCGACACCCGGGCCAAGTACAACTTCGGCGCCCGTCAGGACTCCGAGTGGACCGAGGGCTCCTCGTTCACGATGGCGGCGCACCCAGGGGGGCAGACCGTGCTCCTGGGCGACGGCGTCAACCTCGAGGTCGACCCGCCCCGTCGCCTCGTGCAGTCCATGACCGCGCGCTGGAGCGACGAGGTCGCCGCGGAGGGGACCTCACGCATCACCTGGGAGATCGAGCCGATCGGCGACGACTCCTGCCGGCTCACCGTCACCCACGACGAGCTGCGCGACGGCGCCAACCCCGAGCTCTACGGCGGCTGGCCGATGATCCTCTCGGGCCTCAAGACCTGGCTCGAGACGGGCGAGCTGCTCACGACGCCGGGCTCGCTCCTGTACGGGGCGGGCTGAGCGCCCCGTCGGTCAGTCGGCGGCGCTCGGCACCGGTCCGTCCGCAGCGGGCCGCAGGGAGAGCGCGGCCCGCCACCCGAGGATGCCCAGCACCGCCAGCGGAGCGAGCAGCGGCACGTAGAGGCGCACCTCCTCCACCCGGCCGACGAGGAACGTGAGGGCCACCTCGGCGGCCACGAGCGCGCCGAGGGGCACCAGCAGGCCCCGGTGCGGGGACAGTGCGGCCCGCATGCGGGGACCGTCGGAGCACAGGGCGTAGGGCAGGACGGCCGGAGCGAGGAACGCCAGCGCCGTCAGCCAGATGGCCGGGTTCACGTTGTGGATCAGCTGGATCACATCGGTGTCGGCCGG
>CAZUYW010000024.1:13757-20199 GCA_964624775.1 uncultured Iamiaceae bacterium | reverse complement strand
GCGAAGGCGGGCAGGGTCTCGAACTTCGCCCACCACAGCAGGCCCACACCGAGGAACCCGCCGTAGAGGGCGGCCGGCAGGGTCCACTCGCCGATGCCGAGGCGACGCAGCAGGCGATCGAGCAGCACGGCGCCGAGCGCGAGGCTCACCGCATCGACCGCCTTGGCCGTCGGCCCGATCCCGGTGCCGAACAGGCGGCTCAGGCCCACGATCAGGTCCGGCACGACGAAGCGGTACTGGAACGGCGCCTCCTGGGTGCCGTCCCAGACGCGCTGCGCGCCCTGGACCAGCGACCCGTCGGCGACCCGCGGGTTGAACCACACCTTCAGGTAGAGCGAGAACAGCCCGCCCCACACGGCCAGCGCGGCCAGCCGCAGCGCCTGCCCGACCCGCGCCCACTCGGCATCGGGCGCGATCCCGCCGGCGCGGCTGCCGGCGTCGCGGGCGCGTCGGGTGCGCAAGGCCTGGACCACCGCAGTCCATCGGCGGCACGGGCCCGGTTGTGAGGTTCGACCCGCCTGCGATCGCCGCCGGCGAGGGCGTCAGGTTAGGGACAGGTATGAGCCACGCGCTCGTCACGAGCCGGCCTCAGGCGAGACATCTGTCGTCCGCATGTTGCCGATCTGACCGGCTCGAGCCGGTCCGGGACGACAAGAAAGCGAGCATGCGCATGAGCGTGCAGACCCTGCTCACGATGGGCCTGGTGGTGGGCTTCCTCCTGCCAGCCCTCTACCGACGGCAGCGACGGCGTGCCGGGTTGGCGGCGGGGTCCTTGACCCCGTCCTGGACCCGCAAGCTGCTCGCGGTCACCGGCCTGTCGATGGTGGTCGTGGTCGGCTCCATCGCCGGCGTGGCCGCAGCTGACAACGATCCCACCGGGGCGGCCACGCCCACGGCGGCGGTCGTGGCCAAGGACACGCCCAAGGCCGAGCTTCCCGCCGCCCAGACCGCAGCGACCCTGGCCAAGCACGAGACCGCGATCAACCTGACCTGGCTGATGGTCGGCGGCGTGCTCGTGCTGTTCATGCAGGCCGGCTTCGCGCTGGTCGAGACCGGCTTCACCCGGGCCAAGAACGGCGCCCACACGATGATGATGAACCTCGTCATCTTCGCCCTCGGCGCCGTGGGCTGGTTCGTGTGCGGCTTCGCCTTCATGTTCGGGTCGACATCGGCAAGCGCGATCGGCCTGAGCACCGCGAACACGAGCCTGCACATCGGGAACTGGGCGTTCCTCGCCCACGACGGCTTCCTCCTCACGGGCCACGCCTACGACGTGAGCGTCATGGCGTTCTTCTTCTTCCAGCTCGTGTTCATGGACGCCACCGCGACGATCCCCACCGGCGCCATGGCCGAGCGGTGGAAGTTCTCGACCTTCTGCGTGTGGGGCCTGTTCGCCTCGATGATCCTCTACCCGCTGTACGGCAACTGGGTCTGGGGCGGCGGCTTCCTCAGCCAGCTCGGCACCCTCGGCCCGAAGTGGGGTCACGGTGCGGTGGACTTCGCCGGATCGGGCGTGGTGCACGCCATGGGCGGCGTCGCCGCCTTCTGGGGCGCCCGCCAGCTCGGGCCCCGCATCGGCAAGTTCGACGCCGACGGCAACCCTCGGGCAATCCCGGGCCACCACCTGCCGATGGCGTTCCTCGGCACCATGATCCTCCTGGTCGGCTGGATGGGCTTCAACGGTGCCTCCACCTTCGCCTCCACCGACTTCCGCTTCACCATCGTCATCGTCAACACCGTCCTGGCCGCCGCCTTCGGCTGCCTCGCCACGATGTTCACCATGTGGAAGGTGTACGGGAAGCCCGACCCCTCCATGACCTGCAACGGCCTGCTCGCCGGCCTGGTCGCCATCACCGCCCCCTGCGCCTTCGTGGCGCCGTGGGCCGCGGCGGTGATCGGCCTCGTCGCCGGGCTCATCGTGGTCGGCGCCGTCGTGGTGGTCGAGCACAAGGCCAAGGTCGACGACCCGGTCGGCGCGGTCGCGGTGCACGGCGCCAACGGCCTGTGGGGCGTGATCGCGGTCGGCCTGTTCGCCGACGGCACCTACGGCGACGGCCTCAACGGCGTCACCGGCGGCGTGAAGGGCCTGTTCTACGGCGACGCCGGCCAGCTGGCCGCCCAGCTCACCTCGGCCATCGTGCTGATCGCCTGGTGCAGCGTGGCCTGCATCGTGTTCTTCAAGCTCCTCGACCGCTTCATGGGCATGCGCTCCGATGAGGCGGCCGAGATCGCCGGCCTGGACCTGCCCGAGATGGGGGCGCTCGCGTACCCCGACTTCCTCGAGGCCCAGGGCCCGGTCTTCTACCCGGTCGAGCGCAGCGGGGGCGGCACGTTCGTCGCCGCCGACGCGCAGGCCCTGCGCCAGGAGGTGGCGGCCAAGTGAAGCGAGTCGAAGCGATCATCCGACCCGAGCGCCTCGGCGAGGTGGCGGCGAACCTGGAGGCTGAGGGCATCAACGGGTTCACCATCGCCGACGTCCGTGGCCACGGGAACAGCCCCGAGAAGAAGGGCGAGTACCGCGGCAACGTCTACGAGATGCTCGTAAGCCACAAGCTGGCGATCACCCTGTTCGTCGACGACGACGAGGTGGACGCCGCGGTCGGGGCCATCTCGGCCGGTGCCCACACCGGCGAGGTCGGCGACGGCGTCATCACCGTGAGCGCCCTCGACGCGGTCTACCGCATCGCCGGCGCCGCCTCGGAGGCCTGAGGCGTCCGGGAGGGGTCGACCACGGTCGGTCGACCCCTCCCGCACCCCGGCACGGCCTCTCGGGACGTGCGATGCTGTCCCGGCGCGGGATGGGGCCCGCCGAGAGGGAGGGAAGCCGTGCGTCGCCACGTCGCCGTCGTCATCGCCGTCATCGCCGCGGGGTTCGTCGGGGTGGTGAGCCCACCGTCACCCGCAGGTGCGAGCCCGGGACCGGTGCCCACGGCCTACACGGCGATCGACGCCGGGGTGGGGTTCCGCTGTGCGGTGACCGCCGCCGGCGGGGTGAACTGCTGGGGCTACGACGGCGACGGGAGCCTGGGCCGCGGTGCGGTCGGTCCGGACCAGGCCGTGCCCGGCCCGGTCGTGGGCCTGCCCGCCCACGTGGTGGCGGTCGTGACCGGCGAGTCCCACGCGTGCGCCCTGACCGGCGAGGGCGACGGCGAGGTCTGGTGCTGGGGCGGGCGGGCCCTGGGCCAGACCGGGACCACGGTCGACTCGGGGACCCCGCAGCCGACCCCCGCGAAGGTGGCCGGCCTGCCCGACGTGGTGGCGATCACCGCAGGGACCACCCACACGTGTGCTGCGACCGAGCTGGGCGACGTCTGGTGCTGGGGTGACAACAACCTGGGCCAGCTCGGCCCCGGCTCGAGCGACCCGACCGCGACGCCCGTCGCCGTCACCGGGCTGCCCGAGGTCGACCAGCTCACCGCGGGCTACGGCCACACCTGCGCCCGCGGCGTCGACGGCAGCGCCTGGTGCTGGGGTTCGAACACCTACGGCCAGGTGGGCAACGGCACGACCGACGCCGACCCGGTGGCCCCCGTGGAGGTGGCCGGCATCGGCGCATCGGTGCGCCTCCTGCGCGCCGGCAGCGACAGCACGTGCGCGCTCACGACCGCGGGCGGGCTCCGCTGCTGGGGGAGCAACTCCAGCTACCAGCTCGGGGATGGCACCACGACCGACCGCCTGACGCCGGTCACGCCGACCGGGCTCGGGTCTGGGGTGCGCTCCTTCGACCTCGGCGTCTCCCACGGCTGCGCGGTCGGCGCAGCCGGAGGCCTGTCCTGCTGGGGTCGCAACGGTGGCGGCGAGGTCGGCCGGCCGCTGCGGCCCCAGACGCCGACGCCGACGGCGGTGCCCGGCCTGACGACCGGTGTGCGCGCGGTCGCCGGCACCGACTCGGGGACCTGCGCCCTGCTCGTCGCCGGGTCGGTCAAGTGCTGGGGCCAGGCGTACTCGGGCGAGCTGGGCGACGGCACCGACGGCACCCGACCCACCCCGGGCGCGGTCTCGCCGACGTCGATCACCGACATCGCCGTCAACGGGTACGCGGGCTGCGCCGTGCGCGGCGCGGGGCTCGTGCGCTGCTGGGGGACCAACGCCCAGGGCCTGCTCGGCGACGGCACCACCACGGACTCGGTCACGTCGGTCGGTGCCACAGGCATCACCGACGCGATCCAGGTCGACCTCGGGCTGTTCCACGCCTGCGAGGTCGAAGCCGACGGGCAGGTGCGGTGCTGGGGCTCGAACGCCTACGGCGAGCTCGGCACCGGCGGCTCGAGCTCTGGGACCCCAGTCCTGGTGACGGGGATCGGCGGTGACGCCGTCTCGGTGGCAGCCGGCAGCCGCTACTCGTGCGCCGCCCGACCCTCGGGGGTGAAGTGCTGGGGCGACAACTCCAACGGCCAGCTCGGCGACGGCACCAAGACCACCCGGACGACACCCACCCCCGTGTCGAACATCAGCACTGCGGTGAGCGAGGTGACCACCGCACGCTTCCACTCCTGCGCCCGCCTCGGCGACGGCAGCGTGCGCTGCTGGGGCACCAACAACGGCCGCCTCGGCAACGGCTCGAACAACCAGGCCCTGACGCCCGTGACCCCGACCGGCATCACGAGCGGCGCCACCTCGGTGGCCGCGGGCGACGACCACACCTGCGTGGCCGTCTCCGGTGCCGTGAAGTGCTGGGGCGGCAACGCGTACGGGCAGGTCGGCAACAGCGGCTCAGCCGCCACCTCGACGAGCCCCTACGCCATCCCCAGCCTCACCAGCGGCTGGGTGGAGGTGGCGGCCGGCGATCACATCAGCTGCGCGCGCAGCAGCGCCGGCCAGGTGAAGTGCTGGGGCTCGAACCGCCGCCACATGCTGGGCGGGGGGACCACCGACTCGCAGACGGCGACGCCGGTCGAGGTCATCGCCTCCGGTGCGACGGCGCTCGACGCCAGTTCGTCCGGCGAGACCATCTGCGCGGCCAAGAGCGACGGCTCGGGCGTGTGCTGGGGCGAGAACGCCAACGCCCAGGCCGGCACGGATCCGGGCTGGACCCCGCGCACCGTCAGCGGCGGCTCGGTGTACCAGGGCGGGAGCCCGTGGGCGCCGTTCGCGTCGTGGACCTCGCTCGTGAACCAGCAGTACACGGACCTGCTCGCCCGGTCGGCGACCACGACCGAGCGCAGCGCCGCCGTCAACGCCCTCACCGCCGCCACGACCACGCCGGGCGAGGTGCTGGCGGGCTTGCGGGCCGACGTCGACCAGACCGGCGCCGTCGATCCGACGACCCGGCTCTACTTCGCCTACTTCCTCCGCATCCCCGACAAGGGCGGCCTGACCTACTGGATCGGGCGCAAGCGCAGCGGCACCCAGCTCCGCGTGATCAGCGACAACTTCGCCGGATCCAACGAGTTCAAGAACCGCTACGGGAGCCTGACCAACAGCCAGTTCGTCGAGCTGATCTACCAGAACCTGTTCAACCGGGCCGGCGACGTGAGCGGCGTGAACTACTGGACGACCAAGCTCGACACCAAGGCCGAGTCGCGGGGCGGGGTGATGGCCCAGTTCTCCGAGTCCAGCGAGTACAAGCGCAAGATGGGCAGCGAGGTCACCGTGTCGGTGTTCGACCTGCTCGTGCAGCAGCGCCAGCCGCTCCAGGTGGACTTCGACGCCGCGGTCGCCCGCCTCGACGAGGGGTCGGTGACCGCGGCCACCCTGGCCGACGAGCTGCTCGGCACCAGCGCCTACCGCGCCCGCTTCGCCTGAGCGGGCCGGCTCAGGCGAGCAGGTCGCGCACCATGGGGATCACCTTGGTCCCGTAGAGCTCGATGCTGCGCATCATGGCCTCGTGGGGCAGGGTCCCGGCGCTGTACTTCAGGTCGAACCGGCTGAGGCCCAGCGCCCCGACGGTGGCGGCGATCTTGCGGGCGACCGTCTCGGGCGAGCCCACGTAGAGCGCTCCGTCGGGGCTGGCACCCTGCCGGTACTCGGCGGGGCTCGCCGGGCCCCAGCCTCGCTCGGCGCCGATGCGGTTGCGCATCGCCATCCAGTGCGGCTCGAGCTCGGTGAGCGCCTCCTCGTCGGTGTCGGCGATGTGACCGGGCGAGTGCACGCCGACCGGGAGCACCGGCCCCTCCGTCTCCTCGAGCACCCGCTGGTAGAGGTGCACGAACGGCGCGAAGCGGACGCTCGCGCCGCCGATGATGGCGAGCATCAGGGGCAGGCGGTAGCGGGCGGCCCGGATGATCGACTCGCGGCTCCCGCCGACGCCGATCCACGCCCGGATGCGCCCGCCCTCGACGGTGGGGTGCACGGCCTGGCGCTCGAGCGGGGCACGGGTGCGGCCCGACCACGACACGGGCTGCTCGCCGTTGAGCAGCGTGAACAGCTCGAGCTTCTCGGCGAAGAGCTCGTCGTAGTCCGCGAGGTCGTAGCCGAACAGCGGGAACGACTCGGTGAACGA
>CAZUYW010000024.1:0-13657 GCA_964624775.1 uncultured Iamiaceae bacterium | reverse complement strand
CGATACGGTCTGTGGAGCGACGGCAGCGGGCCGTCGGAGCGGGAGCACACCATGAAGCGACACATCTCGGCGGCCGGGGCACTGGCCGTCGCCATCACCATGACCATCGTCGGGCTTGCCGCCGCACCGGCTGGTGCCGCCAGCGGCTGGTTCAACGAGTACTCGGGCACCGACATCCAGGTGAACGGCACCTTCAAGCCGATCGTCGGCGACTTCAACGGCGGCGACCAGGACGACATCATCTGGTACGCACCAGGCGCTGCGACGGACTACCTCTGGACGAGCACCGGGTCGAGCTTCACCAAGACGACCCTCTCGAAGCAGGTCAGCAGCACCTTCACCCCGATCGTGGGCGACTTCGGCGGCGACAACTTCGACGACATCCTCTGGTACGCCCCCGGCCCGGCGCCGGACTACCTCTGGATCACCAACAACGGGAACTTCACCCAGACGACGCTGTCCGTCTCGGGCACCTACCAGCCCTTCGTGCTGCATGACAACACGTTCGGGGGCTCGGGCCTCGACGACATCGTCTGGTACGCCCCCGGCTCGGCCGCTGACTCGATCTGGAACTTCAACACCGCCCAGGGCGGCCACGCCACGCAGGCCATCACGGTGCCGGGCAGCCCCAAGCCGGTCGTGGGCGACTACGACGGCAACGGCCTGGCCGACATCCTCTGGTACAACCCCGGCACCACCGCCGACTCGCTGTGGCGCCGCACCACCGACGGCGGCCCGTTCACGGCGACGCCGCAGACGATCAACGGCACCTTCACGCCCGTCGTCCAGCTCTTCACCGCGGACCACACCGACGAGCGCAGCGACATCTTGTGGTTCGCCTCGGGTGCGGCCGGCGACTCCCTGTGGGAGGGCAAGGCCGACGGCACCTTCGTCAAGACGAGCCACGCCATCAGCGACACCGGCACCCCGCTCGGCCTCATCTACGACTGGGGCTACACCTACACCTGGAACCCGAGCGGCCCCGATCGGGTCTGGTACGACAACGTCAGCGGCCCGGACCACGACCAGGACGCCCTCAACACCGAGATCCCGGCGGGGTACACGCCGCTCGTGGGCGGGTTCGACAGCGACGGTTCGGCGTTGGCCATCTTCTGGTACAAGGCCGGCAGCGCCAAGGAGTACCTCTTCTACTGAGGTGACCCTCGCTCCGGTGGGCCGGGTCGGCGGACCCGGCCCACCGTGGGCCATGCTGTCGCCATGAGCGCAGCCGAGGCCCTGCCCGATCCGTCCCAGTCGGTGTTCATCACCGGCGCCGCCGGCTTCATCGGGCGCACCATCGCCGACCGGTTCCGCCGGGCGGGCGCGGAGGTGCGCGGCGTCGACCTGCACGCCGACCCGGCGAACGGCATCGTGGCCGGTGACACCGCCGAGGCGGGCGACTGGATCGACCACGCCGCCGGCTGCCGCCTGGTGGTCCACACCGCGGCGATCGTGAACAACTCGGCGCCGCTCCAACGGTGCTGGGAGGTGAACGTGCTCGGCACCCGGCACGCCATCGAGGCGGGCATCCGCGGCGGCGCCGATCGGGTGATCCACCTGTCCTCGGTGCGGGCGTTCTCGGACCTCGACTTCCCCGACGGGGTCGACGAGACCCACCCCGTGCGGCCCGACGGGCACCGCTACGTCGACACCAAGGTGGCCAGCGAGCAGGTGGCCCTCCAGGCCCACGGCGCGGGGGAGGTGCCGGTCACCGTGATCCGCCCCGGCGACGTGTACGGGCCCGGCTCGATCCCGTGGACGCTGTGGCCGGTCACTGGCATGCCGGCGGGCCTGTTCGCCGTGCCCGACGACGGCTCCCACCTGTTCAGCCCGGTCTTCGTCGAGAACCTGGTCGACGGCATCGTCCTCGCCGGCGGCTCGGAGGCGGCGGCCGGCCAGGTCTTCACGATCAGCGACGGCATCGGCGTGACCAACGCCGACTTCTTCGGCCGCTACGCCGCCATGCTCGGCATCGACACGCCGTTCGTGCCGGCCGAGGAGCTGCGGGCGCGCTTCGCCGAGCTGGAGGCCGCGGACCAGGCGGCCGGCAACCCGCCGGGCCTCAACGCCGAGACCGTCGACTACTTCCTGCGCACCGGCACGTACTCGATCGCCAAGGCCCGTCGCGTGCTGGGCTACGAGCCGCGGATCGACCTCGACGAGGGCATGGCCCGCACCGAGGCCTGGCTGCGCGGCATCGGCCTGCTCCCCACGCCCTGACGCCGCTGCAGCCCCGTAGCCTCGGCCGGATGGACACCGACGAGTTCGTCCCGCCCGACGCCGCCGAGGCGCTGGCCCGCCTCGGCATGCCGATGGAGGAGGCCATGCGCACCCAGCGCGCGGTGCGCCGCCTGCACACCGTGCCGGTGTCGCACGACGTGCTGCTGCCGCTGCTCGAGCTGTCCCTGAAGGCGCCCACCAGCTCCGACACCCAGGACTGGTCCTACCTCGTCGTGGAGGACCGGGCCCAGAAGGCCGAGCTGGCCAAGCTCTACCGGCGGCTCTACCGGATCTTCAACCCGATCGTGGAGCGCCAGGCCCAGGGCGACGAGGCCGCGCTCCGCGGGATGCGGCCCGGCCAGTGGCAGGCCGAGCACTTCGAGGACCTGCCCGTGCTCGTGATCCCCTGCTACAAGCGCAACATCAAGCACCGGCCCGTCGGGCGCCCCCAGATCTCGGTGTCCTCGTTCTACGGGTCCGTGTACCCGGCGGTGCAGAACCTGCTGCTCGCCTGCCGCGCCGTCGGCCTCGGCGCCTCCCTGCAGACGCTGCCCATCTGGTACGTGCCCAAGGCCCGCAAGATCCTCGGCCTGCCCCGCTCGGTGAACCCCGTGTGCGTCATCCCGATCGGCTGGGCCAAGGGCCGCTACGGCCCCACCACCCGCCGTCCCATCGGGGAGGTCGTCCACCTCGACCGCTACGGCAACCGGGCCTTCCTCGAGGGCTCGGCCGGGGCCTGAGCTACTCGGCCAGGAAGGCGCGCAGGACGGCCTCGGTGGCCTCGGGCTGATCCCGGAAGCTGCCGTGCCCGCAGTCCTCGAAGATCTCGAGGCGGCCGACGCCGGGGGCGAGCCCCTCGAGGATCTCCGTCGAGCACTCGTGCGGGGTCATCGGGTCCTGGCGTCCGGCGAGCACGAGCGTCGGCGCCGTGATCTGCGGCAGGTCGGCCCGCAGGTCCATGGTGGCGAACGCCTCGTCGAAGTGCTGGAACACCGCCAGGTTCATCACCGAGCGCGCCGGCCCGAACGGTGACGGCACCCGGTTGTAGAGCGGCATGTTGACGGTGAGGTAGTCGGCCATGGCCTCGACGCTCGTGTCGCCGTCGGTGAACACCCGACGGAACGTGGCCGCCGCCTCCTCGCCGCCGAGCGCGAGGAAGCGCGCTTCGGTGAGGTCGAGCGCCCGCCGGGCGAGCGTCGACGAGAGGATGACCTTGGCCGGGTGGTTCGGATGGCGGGCGGCGTAGCGGATGGCCACGAAGCCCCCGAACGAGTTGCCGAGGACCACCGGTGCCTCGATGCCGACGGCATCGCAGAAGCGCACGACGTCGTCCGCCCAGGTGTCGAGGTCCCAGCGGTCGGGGTCGTCGTGGCCGTCGCTGCGCCCCTGCCCGCGGTGATCGAGGTACACGACCTGGTGGGTGTCGGCGAAGCGGTCGAAGTAGGGCCGGAACGACGAGTGATCGAAGCCCGGGCCGCCGTGCAGCAGCAGGAGGGTGGGGCGTGGGAGGAGCGCCTCGTCGGTCGGCTCCAGGCCGGCACCGACCACGTCGAAGAAGAGCCGGGTCCCGTCACCGATGTCCACGCGCATGGCGCGGACGCTAGCGGCGAGCCGGGCGGCAGGGTGGGGGAAACCCCACCCTCGAGAGGCCGGGTGGCCCGGTGGGAGCGGCGGCCCCGTGCGCGCACCATCGGGGGATGCTCCAGAACCTCGCCCTGTGGTGCCACCGTCGTCGTGGCACGGTCCTCGCCCTCTGGGTGGTCGCCGCGATCGCCTTCACCGCGCTCGCCGGCGTCGCCCACGGTCGTGATGCCGACGGCAGCCTGCCCGGCACGGACAGCCAGGCGGCGTACGACCTCTTCAAGCAGGAGTTCCCCCAGGGCTCCGACGAGGCGTCGGCCGTCGTGTTCCATGCGAGCGGTGGCCTCGCCCGGCACCGGCAGGCGATCGAGGCCTACCTGGCGACGGTGAACGAGGCCGGTGGGACGTCCACCCTGCGCTCGCCGTTCGCGGGCGAGGGCGGGGCGGTCGCTCCGGACGGCACGACCGCGTTCACCTCCTTCGGCTTCGTCGGTGATCCCTCGTCGTCCCAGGTCGAGGCCCGGGCCGGCGCCATGGACCGCGCTGCCGCGGACCTACGGGCCGACGGCGTGGAGGTGGCGTTCCTGGGCTGGGCGTTCCAGGGCGGGGACATGCCGGCCAGCGAGCTGTTCGGCATCCTCGCCGCGGTGGTGATCCTGCTGATCGCGTTCGGCTCGGTGGTCGCGATGGGCCTCCCGATCATCACCGCCCTGCTCGGCATCGTGATCTCCCTCGCCGGCGTCGCCCTGTGGGCCAACGTGATCGACACCCCGGACTTCGCCGCTCAGATGGCCGCCATGATCGGCCTCGGCGTGGGCATCGACTACGCGCTGTTCATCGTGACCAGGTACCGCGAGGCGGTGCGACGGGGCGCGGGTCCTGAGGCCG
This sequence comes from uncultured Iamiaceae bacterium, assembly GCA_964624775.1. Classification (GTDB taxonomy): domain Bacteria; phylum Actinomycetota; class Acidimicrobiia; order Acidimicrobiales; family Iamiaceae; genus Aquihabitans. The sequence continues at coordinate 8,968 of CAZUYW010000024.1, read as the reverse complement.
CCATCGCCGAGGCCATCGGCACCGCGGGCCGAGCCGTCACCTTCGCCGGCATGACCGTGATGATCTCGCTCCTCGGCATGTTCCTGATGGGCCTCCCGTTCCTCTACGGGCTCGCCGTCGGCACCGCCACCGCGGTCGCGGTCGCCGTGCTCGCGGCCGTCACCCTGCTCCCCGCGCTGCTCGGCTACCTCGGCCGCCACCTCGATCGGCTGTCGGTGCACCGTCGCCTGCCCGACGGGCGCGAGACCGGGTGGCACCGGTGGAGCCGCCTCGTGCAGCGCCACCCGGTCGCCTTCGCGGGCGGCGGCCTGCTCGTGCTGCTGGTCGCGGCGGCGCCCGTCACCGTGATGCGCCTCGGCACCGCCGACGCGGGGAACGACCCCGTCGGCTCCACCACCCGGGTCGCCTACGACCTGCTCGCCGACGGGTTCGGCCCCGGCGCCAACGGCCCGCTGGTGCTCGCCGTGCGCACGCCCGATGCGGCGGCCCGCGCCGAGGTCCGCACCCTGCCCGCCACCCTGCGGGAGCTCGACGGGGTGGCGATGGTCGAAGACGTCGTGCCGTCGGCGAGCGGCGACGCCGCGCTGATCACCGTGTACCCGACGACGGCGCCCCAGGACCCGGCGACGGCCGACCTCGTGCACCGCCTGCGCCGCGACGTCGTGCCGGCGACGGGCCTCGAGGTCCACGTCGGCGGCCAGACCGCAGGCGACGTCGACTTCTCGACCGCCATGGCCGACCGCCTCCCCGTGTTCATCGGCGCGGTGCTGACCCTGAGCTTCCTGCTGCTGATGGCGGTGTTCCGCTCGGTATTGGTCCCGCTGAAGGCCGTCGTCATGAACCTGCTCTCGATCGGCGCCGCCTACGGCATCGTCGTGGCCGTGTTCCAGTGGGGCTGGCTCGGCGGCCTCTTCGGTTCCTCGGCCGGCGGCCCCATCGAACCGTGGGCGCCGATGATGCTGTTCGCCGTCGTGTTCGGCCTGTCGATGGACTACGAGGTCTTCCTGCTCTCGGCGGTGAAGGAGCGCTACGACCTGACCGGCGACAACTCCTACGCCGTGGTCGAGGGCCTGGCGGCCACCGCCCGGGTGATCACCGCGGCCGCGGCGATCATGGTCTGCGTGTTCGGCAGCTTCCTCGTGGGTGACCTGCGGGCGCTCCGCCTCATGGGCCTGGGCCTCGCCACGGCCGTGCTGGTCGACGCTACGGTCGTCCGGATGGTGCTGGTGCCGGCCACGATGGAGCTGCTCGGCCGGGCCAACTGGTGGATGCCGGGATGGCTCGACCGGCTCCTGCCCCAGGTCGAGGTCGATCGGCACGTGCCGCCGGGCGGCGACCCCGCAGTGATCGACCTGGTGTCCCCGGCGACGGCGGAGGTCGGCTCGTGAGCCTCGCCACCGATCCCACCATCCCCATGGGTGCCGTGCCGTCGGCGGCTGTGCCCGAGGTCCCGCGCCGCGGCCCGCTCGCCCGCTGGTTCGGCCCGCTCGTGCACCGCCGCACCTGGCTCGACACGCTCCACCTCCTCCTCGACCTCGTCGCCGGCGTCCTGTGGGGGAGTGCGGTCCTCTCGCTGATCGGCTCGGCGTTCGGCCTGCTCATCACCCTGCTCGGCATCCCGCTGCTCGTGTTCACCATCTTCTGCGGCCGCATCGTCGGCATCGCCGAGCGGTGGCGGCTGAAGACGTTCCTCGGCGTCGACCTGCCGGGCCATCCCATGCCGGTGCTCGAGGGCACGTTCTGGACCAAGCTCAAGACGCTCCTCACCGACGGCCCGGGCTGGAAGGGCCTGATCTACGGCGTGGTGTGCCTCCCGTGGTTCACGATCACCTTCACGGTCGCCGTGACCCTCTGGGCGACGGCGCTCGGCCTGGTCACCGCGCCGGCCTGGGCGTGGTACGCCGATCCGGGACCCGCCCAGCTCAGCGACACCTACCGGCTCACCGGGTGGGGTGCCGGCGGGGCGGCGGCGGGGGCCTTCGTGATCGGCCTCGTCCTGCTTGCCGTGACGCCGCGCGTGCTGCGGGCCCTGTGCCGGGCCGACGTGTGGCTCGCCCGGACGCTCCTCGCGCCGGACCCGAACGCCCGGCTCGCCCAGCGGGTCGAGGAGCTCACCGTCAGCCGCGACGCGTCGGTCGACAGCGCCGCGGTCGAGCTGCGCCGCATCGAGCGCGACCTGCACGACGGCGCCCAGCAGCGCCTCGTGGCCCTGGCCATGGACCTCGGGCTCGCCCGTGAGCGCATGGAGCGCGACGGTGCGGACCCCGCCGCCACCGAGGCGGTCGCCCGGGCCCACGACGAGGCCAAGGCCGCGATCGGCGAGCTGCGCGACCTCGTGCGGGGCATCCACCCGACCGTCCTCACCGACCGCGGGCTCGACGCCGCCCTGTCCGCACTGATCGCCCGCAGCCCCGTGCCGGTCCGCCTCACCGTCGACCTCCCCGAGCGGCCGCCGGCGGCGGTCGAGGCCACGGCCTACTTCGTGGTGGCCGAGGCGCTCACGAACGTGGCCAAGCACAGCCGAGCCACCCGGGCCACGGTCGCCATCGCCCGCGTCGGCGATCGGCTCGCCGTGGAGGTGTTCGACGACGGGGTCGGCGGTGCCGTCGCCCTCCCGGGCAGCGGCCTGGCCGGCCTGCACGACCGGGTCGCGGCCGCCGAGGGCACGTGGCGCTTCACCAGCCCCGAGGGCGGTCCCACCCTGCTGAGCGTGGAGCTCCCGTGCGCGTCGTGATCGCCGAGGACTCGGTCCTGCTGCGCGAGGGCCTCACCCGGATCCTCGCCGAGCACGACGCCGAGGTGGTCGCGGCGCTCGAGGACGCCGGCCGGCTGCTCGCGGTGGTCGACGAGCTCGCCCCCGACCTGGTGATCGTCGACGTCCGCATGCCGCCCACCCACACCGACGAGGGATTGCGCGCCGCCGTCGAGCTGCGGGCCGTGCGGCCCGGCACCCCCGTCCTCGTCCTGTCCCAGTACGTCGAGGAGCGCTACGCCACCGAGCTCCTCGCCGGGTCCACGGTCGGCGTCGGCTACCTGCTGAAGGAGCGGGTCGCCGACGTCGGGGAGTTCGTCGGCGCCTGCCGGCGCATCGTCGCCGGGGGCACCGCGCTCGATCCCGAGGTGGTGGCCCAGCTGCTCGGAAGGAGCCGCCGCGTGGACCGACTCGACGCCCTCACGCCGCGCGAGCGCGAGGTGCTCGGCCTCATGGCCGAGGGTCGCTCGAACACCGGCATCGCCTAGGCCCTGGTGATCAGCCACGGCGCGGTCGAGAAGCACATCACCTCGATCCTCGCCAAGCTCGACCTGCCCACCGCCGACACCGAGCACCGACGGGTGCTCGCGGTCCTCACCTACCTCGAGGCGGGCTGAGACCGGCGAGCCCGGCGACGAGGGTGCGCAGCACGAGCCGGTAGTCGGCCTCGGCCGTGGCGGGGTCCTCGGCGGTGGCGATCTGGCGACCGGCCTGGTTGTAGGCGGCCACCAGCACCTTGGCGAGGGGCTCGACGGGCTGCTCGGCGATCTCGCCGACAGCGATCAGCAGCTCCACGATGCCGGCGAACTGGGCGACGCTGAACTCGAGGTCGATGGCCTCCCACGTCTCCCAGCCCAGCGCCGCCGGGCCCTCGAAGAGCGCGATCCGGGCGATCGTCGGGTCGAGGCAGAGCTCGAGGTACCGGTCGGTGCCGGCCCAGAAGGCGGCCCAGAGGTCGCCGGTGTCCTCGGCGGCGCGCAGGCCGGCCTCGCTCACGGCCTCGTCGAGCCGCTGCAGGACCCCGCGGTAGACGGCCTCGAACAGGCCGGGTTTGCCGTCGGGGAAGTGGTGGTAGAGCGCGCCCCGGGTGACGCCCGCCTCGGCGACGAGGGCTTCGGCGGTGACCGACGCGTACCCCTGCTCGGCGAAGAGGCGGGTGCCCACGTCGACGAGCGTGCGGCGCGTCTCGGCGGCGTCGGCCGCGCTCCGGCGCGCCATCAGGGGGTTGCCCGCTTTACATACACCATGTATGAATAACCCATGTTCGTCCCTCACGGCAATCGCACCCGGTGCAGCGCCCTGCTGGTCGCCGCCTCCATCCTCGTCGCCTGCGTCATCGGGATCGCTGATCCCGCCGCGGCGGCCGCCGCGCCCACGATCAAGCTCGTGAACACCTCGCTGTCGGTGGGCACCCTCGCCGAGAAGGTGGTGCCCGGCATCAAGGGCATCTCGGTCGCCGATGCCGATTCCCCGTCGCTCGACCTGCACCTCACCGTCACCGGCGGCGTGCTGGCGACCAGGCCGACCGTCACCCTGAGCACCACCTCAGGCCTCGTGTTCACCCTGGGCGGTGGCACCGCGTCCACCGACATGGTGTTCCACGGCACGATCGCGCAGATCAACGCCGCGCTCGACGGGCTGGTCATCACCGGTGGCACGGCGGCAGGCGCGTACGACCTGGTGATCACCGTGGACGACTCGCCGGGTGCGTCCGGCGGGCTGAGCCTGACCAAGTCGATGGCCATCACCGTCTCCGCGCTCGCGCCGACCGTGACCGACCCCGCCGACATCAGCGTCGCCACCTCGACGTCGAAGGTGCTCACCGGTGCGGCGGCGCTGAAGGTCGCTGACGGCGACTCGCCCATCCTCGATCTGCGGCTCCAGGTCGTCGGCGGCACCGCCGGGCACCGTCCGACGTTCACCCTGGACGGTGTGGCCGGCCTGACGATCCGCTCCGGCGCCGCGACGGCCTCCGAGCAGGTCTCGATCACCGGCTCGGTCGCCAGCATCAACGCGGCGCTGGACGGCATGAGCATCGCCGCAGGCGACACCGCCGCCCCGCACTCGCTCGGGGTGACGGTGGACGACGCCCCGGGAACCACCGGCGGCCAGGCCATGACGATCGGCATGGGCGTCCTGGTGACGGACGATGCGCCGACGGTCTCTGCGCCGGCCACCGCCAAGCTCGGCGGCGGCGTCCCCCGATCCATCGTGGTCTCCGCGGGCGACCCCGACTCGCCGAAGCTCGACGTCACCCTCGCCATCACCCCCGACGTCGCCGGGGCCCCCACCTTCAGCGGCGGCCCCTTCTCGGGCCTCACCGCCACCGGGCTGCAGGTCGACTCGCGGCAGCTGAAGCTGACGGGCACCATCCAGAACCTGGGCGTCGGCCTCTCGACGCTGACCTTCAAAGGCGGCGCCACGCTCGGCGGCGGGCACACCCTCACGGTGACGGTCGACGATGCGCCCGGGGCACCGGTCGGCAACGTCACCACCGCGACGACCGCGCTCACCGTCGTGCAGCTCCCCTCGGCCCCGACCGGGGTCACCGCCTCGGCGCGGGCAGGGTCGGCGCTCGTGACCTGGACCGCCCCTGCCACGGTGGGCGCCAGTCCGATCACCGGGTACAAGGTGATGGCCCTGCGCGACGGCGCGGTGGTCGCCACGACCAGCACGATCACGACGGACACCTCCGTCGTCGCCGGTGGCCTCACGGATGGCGAGCCCGTCACCTTCGTGGTGGCGGCCATCACCCTCGACGGGGTGGGATCCGTGTCGGCGCCGTCGAACGAGGTGACGCCGCAGGTGTTCTTCCCGTTCGCGTCCGCCGGGGCGGAGGTGGACCGCCTCTACCAGGACGTCCTCGGCCGTCCGCCGAGCGGCGCCGAGCGGTCCGCCGCGGTGAACGGTCTGCTCGACGGGACCCTCTTCCCCAGCGGCCTGGTCCGTCAGCTCCGGGAGCTGCCGGAGAGCACGGCGAACGTCGACCCGGTCACCCGCCTCTACCGGGCGTACTTCCTGCGGATCCCCGACGTGCCCGGCCTGCGCTTCTGGATCACCAAGCGCCGGGGCGGGGCCAGCCTCGATTCGATCAGCCAGACGTTCGCCAACTCGTCGGAGTTCAAGAACCGCTACGGCACCCTGGCCGACCAGGCCTTCGTGGAGCTCGTCTTCCAGAACGTGCTCGGCCGGCCGGGCGACGCCGGCGGCATCGCGTTCTGGACGAACCAGCTCGCCACCAAGGCCCGCACGCGCGGCCAGGTGATGATCGGGTTCTCGGAGTCCAACGAGTACAAGACCAAGCAGTTCGCCGAGGTCGAGGTGAGCGTCCAGTACATCTCGCTGCTCGGCCGGGCACCCACCGCCGCCGAGTTCGCCCAGAAGGTGTCGGAGTTCGACACCCTGATCGCCACCACCCAGTCGCTGGCCTTCCAGATCCTCCGGTCCGACGAGTGGATCGCCCACGTCTCGTGACCGGCACCCGTTGACACATTCTCATATGGGCATATGATTGTGCCATGGCTCGGGCTGCCACCACCTCCGACGTGTTCAACGCCATCGCCGAACCGGCCCGGCGCGACCTCCTGGTCGCGCTGGCACCTGGTGAGGCCTCGGTGGGCGACCTCGTCGACGCGCTGCACCTGAGCCAGCCACAGGTGTCCAAGCACCTCGGTGTCCTGCGCGCCGTCGACCTCGTCCGATGCCGGACCGCGGGTCGACGGCGGCTGTACCGCGTGAACCCCCACGCGCTGCGCCCCGTGCACGACTGGACGTCGGGCTTCGAAGCCCTGTGGAACGACCGCCTTGACCGTCTCGACGACGTGCTCCACGAGATCCGCGAGGAGTCCACCCCATGACCGCACCGACCCTCGGCCAGCGCTACGGCTCGGCGACCGTCGAGCTGCTCGGCGACACCCAGATCCTCATCTCCCGCGTCTTCGACGCCACCCCCGTCGAGGTCTTCCGTGCGTGGACCACCCCCGAGATCGTCCGCCGGTGGTGGAGCGGGCCCGATCGACCCACCACCGTCTGCGAGATCGACCTCCGGGTCGGGGGCTCCTGGCGGTACGTGATCGACATGGGCGAGGGCGCCGAGGTCGGCTTCCACGGCACCTACCGGGAGATCGAGCCGCCGGAGCTGCTCGTCTACACCGAGGTATTCGAGGGCTTCCCCGACGGCGAGGCGGTCAACCGGTTCACGCTCGTGGCCGACGGCGACACCACCGTGATGCGCGTGGTGGTCGAGCACTCGTGCCGGGAGCACCGCGACATGCACGTCCAGTCCGGCATGGAGGGTGGTATGCAGCTGTGCATGGATCGCATCGACCAGCTGATCGCCGAGGCCCGCCCATGAGCACCCCCGTCGAGGAGTACGCCCACATCGCCGACCGCTTCACCGACCGGGTCGACGGCGTGCCCGACGGGCGGTGGGACGACCCGGCCCCGTGCGAGGGGTGGGTGGCCCGTGACGTCGTACGCCACCTCGTCGAGTGGTTCCCGCCGTTCCTCGCCACCGGCGCGGGCATCGAGCTCGACCCGGTGCCGTCGGTGGACGACGACCCGGCTGGAGCCTGGCACGCCCTCGACGACCAGATCCGGGCGCTCCTCGCCGAGCCCGACGTGGCAGCGCGCACCTTCGCCCACCCGCAGGCCGGCACCCGCCCGCTCCCGCAGGCGATCGCCCAGTTCTTCACCGCCGACGTGTTCGTGCACACGTGGGACCTGGCCCGGGCGACCGGCCAGGACGAGTCGCTCGACGAGGAGGTCGCGGCCGGGATGCTCGCCGGCATGGAGCCCATCGACGAGATGCTCCGGGCGAGCGGGCACTACGGGCCGCGGGTCGAGGTCCCCGCCGACGCCGACGCCGTCACCCGCCTGATCGCCTTCACCGGTCGCCACCCCTGAACCCGCCCGAGGCACCCGGGTAGGTTCCGGCCGTGGCCACCGTCCTGTTCCCGCTGCCCGATCGCGACTTCGACGTCACCGAGGTCGCCGTGCCCTGGCACCAGCTGCGTGAGGCCGGGCACGACGTCGTGTTCGCCACCGAGGCGGGGGCCGTGCCGGCTGCGGACCCGCTCCTGCTGACCGGCGTGGTCTTCGGCCAGCTCGGCGCCGAGCCCGAACCCATCGCCTGGTACCGGGAGCTCGAGGCCGACCCCGCGTTCCGTGCACCGGTGACCTGGGCGTCGCTCGACGCCGACGCGTTCGACGGCCTGGTGCTGGCGGGCGGCCACGCGCCCGGAATGCGCCAGTACCTGGGCAGCGCCGAGCTCCAGGCCTTCGCCGCCCGCTTCTGGGCGACCGGCCGCCCGGTGGGTGCGATCTGCCACGGCGTGCTGGTGCTCGCTCGGGCGACCGACCCGGCCACCGGCCGCAGCGTCCTGGCGTCGAGCCGCACCACCTGCCTGCCCAAGTACCTGGAGCGCACCGCCTTCTTCGCCACCGCGTGGCGTCGGGGTCGCTACTACCGGACCTACCCCGCGTACGTGGAGGACGAGGTGCGGGCCGCCCTCGACGATCCGGCGACCCGGTTCGAGCGGGGACCCCTCGGCGGCGCCAGACGAGGCACCGCCACCGACGACGGGCCGGCGTTCGTGGTGCACGACGGTCGCTACGTGTCGGCCCGCTGGCCGGGCGACGCCTACGCCTTCGGGCGGGCGTTCATCGACCTCCTCTGAGGTCGGCGGACTCGGGACCTTCGTCCCTTCGTGGAACCTGTCGCGATGCCTACGATCCGGGGACCTGTCGACCCCGGAGGCCTCCGATGACCCGCTTCACCCTGCGCGACGACCAGATCCCCACCGCGTGGTTCAACATCCTCCCGCGGCTGGAGAGCCCGATGGATCCGCCGCTGCACCCCGCCACGCGGGAGCCGGTCGGCCCCGACGACCTCGCGCCGCTGTTCCCGATGGCGCTGATCGCCCAGGAGATGTCGGCCGAGCCCTGGATCGACGTGCCCGGCGAGGTCCTCGACATCTTGAAGCTCTGGCGCCCGACGCCGCTCGTGCGGGCCGAGCGGCTCGAGGCCGCACTCGGCACGCCCGCCCGCATCTACTTCAAGGACGAGTCGGTGTCGCCCGCCGGCTCCCACAAGCCCAACACCGCGGTGCCGCAGGCCTTCTACAACAAGCAGGAGGGCATCACCCGCCTCACCACCGAGACCGGCGCCGGCCAGTGGGGGAGCTCGCTCAGCTTCGCCTGCCGCCAGTTCGACCT
>CAZUYW010000023.1:11634-24282 GCA_964624775.1 uncultured Iamiaceae bacterium | reverse complement strand
GACGCCGACCTCGTGGTCAACGCGACCTCGGTCGGGATGGGTGCCGCGCCCGATGCCGATGGGCCCCTGCCGGTCCCCGGCGACGCGCTCCGGCCCGGTCAGGTCGTGGTCGATCTGGTGTACCAGCCGCTCGAGACGCCGCTGCTGCGGGCCGCGGCGGCGGCGGGCGCGCAGCCCGTCGACGGCCTCGGGATGCTCGTGCACCAGGCCGCCCGGTCGATCCGGCGCTGGACGGGCGTTGCCCCGGATGTCGCGGCGATGGCCGACGCGGTGCGCTCCTGAGCGGAAGTGCTTGAGTCGGCACCGGGGATGCCGATACAGGGGGGAGTTGACGGCGACCGTCGTCCCCCCGAGGAGGTTCCCGTGGCCCTGCAGGGCGATCTCGATTCGTTCGCACTCCCCGACGTGCTGCGCCTGCTGGCCGGCACCGGGAAGTCCGGCCGTCTGGCCATCACGTCTCCGGCCGGTGCCGGCGAGGTGTGGATGCGCGACGGCGACCTCGTGGGCGGCTCGGCCACCACGTCGGTGTACGCCGGCCGCATGGCCGACGTGGTCTTCGAGCTGCTCCGCTTCGGCGGCGGCTCCTTCGCCTTCGACGAGGGCGAGCAGCTGGTCGAGGCGGGGGAGCGCTCCCGCGTCGAGGACACCATCACCGAGGCCCAGGCGCTCGTCGCCGAGTGGGCCGAGGTCGAGCAGGTCGTGCCCTCCGTGCACGCCCGGGTCGTCCTGTGCCGTGAGCTCGACGGTGACGGCGTGCACATCAGCGCGTCGGAGTGGCGCACGCTGGCCGCGATCGGTGGCGGCGCCACCGTCCGCCAGCTGGGCGACCGGTTCGAGCTGACCGACCTCGCTGCGTGCAAGCAGGTGAAGGGGCTGGTCGAAGGTGGTCTCATCGAGTTCGGCGAGCACGACGTCGACTACGGCTTCGAGGACGAGGTGGCGGCGTTCCACGCCGAGCCCGCCGACGAGCTGGCGGTGCTGCGCGACGAGCAGCCCTCGGTGCTGATCGAGACGCACGCCGACGCGCTCCTGCCCGAGCCGCTGCCCAGCGAGGGCACCGCGTTCGGCGACGACGTCGACGAGCTCAGCCCCGTCGACGGCCTGGTGCACCACGACCTCGAGGCGCCCGCCGAGCCCTTCGGCCTCGCCGCCGAGCCGGTCGCCGACGCATGGTCCGACGGTGACCTGGGCATGGACGATCGCACGGTCGACCACGAGGCCCCGATGGACGACCCGATCCTGTCGGCGGTGGCCGATCCGGTCGGGTGGGACGACGCCTCCCTGGCCGAGCTGGCCGAGCCGGACCCGGCCGCCGTGGGCTTCCCCGGCGCCGACGCTGTCGAGGAGACCGCGGACGACCGCGGCTCGCTCCTCAAGTTCCTCTCGACCGTCAAGCCCTGACGCCGACCCCGAGCCGGGTGCCCGACCCGGCTCGGGCGCGCCGGTAGGGTCGCGCCGATGCCGCTGCCCGTCCTGCTCCCGCTCCTCGCGCTCGTCGGGCTCCTCGTGGGCTCGTTCCTGAACGTGGTGATCGTCCGGGTCCCCTCGGGCGAGTCGATCGTCTCGCCGCCGTCGAAGTGCCCCCGGTGCGAGAACCCGATCGCGCCGCGCGACAACATCCCGGTCGTGTCGTGGCTGCTCCTGAAGGGGCGGTGCCGCTCGTGCCAGGAGCCCATCCCGGTGGGCTACCCGCTCGTGGAGGCCACCAACGCGGTGCTCTGGGTGGCGGCGGGCCTGCGCTTCCACGAGAGCTGGGCGCTGCTGCCGTACCTCGCGTTCTTCTCGGTGCTGCTCGTCCTGTCGGTGATCGACCTCGAGCTGTACATCCTCCCGAACAAGATCACCTACCCGTCGATCATCGCCTCGCTGATCGTCATCCCGATCCTGTCGATCGCTATCACCGACGACCCGAAGGGCGCCATCCTCGGTGCCCTCATCGGCGGGATCGGGTACGCCGGGTTCCTCTTCGCGGTGCTGATCGCCTACGAGCTCATCGTGCACAAGGAGGGCATGGGCCTGGGCGACGTCAAGCTCGCCGTGCTGCTCGGCCTGTGGGTCGGGTGGCTCAACCCGTTCCTCGTGCTGTTCGCGCTCATCGCGGCGAGCGTGATCGGGCTGATCGTCGGCGCCGGGATCTTCATCGTGCGCCGCGAGAGCCGGCCCTACCCGTTCGGGCCGTGGCTCGCGCTCGGGGCGATCGCCGTGGTGCTCGCGAGCAGCAGGATCCTCGAGGCCTACAACCTCTGAGGAGCCCGGAAGGGGTTCGTCGCCCCTCGCGGCCGACCGGTAGCGTGGCGCCGTGCTCCGCTACCTCACCGCCGGTGAATCCCACGGTCCCGCCCTGATCGTGGTCGTCGAGGGCCTGCCCGCAGGCCTCGAGATCGCCGCCTCCGACATCGCCGACGAGCTGGCCCGCCGCCGCCTCGGCTACGGGCGCGGCCCCCGGATGCGCTTCGAGCAGGACGTCGTCACCCTGGTGGGCGGCGTGCGCCACGGCCGCACGCTCGGCTCCCCGGTGGCCATCGAGATCGCCAACAGCGAGTGGACCCGCAACCCGGACAAGTGGCAGCAGGAGATGTCGCCCGACGCGGCCGACGGCCCCACCCGCCAGCCCCTCACCCAGGTCCGGCCCGGGCACGCCGACCTCGCCGGCATGCAGAAGTACGGCTTCACCGACGCGCGCGACGTGCTCGAGCGGGCCTCGGCGCGCGAGACCGCGGCCCGGGTGGCGGCCGGCACCCTCGCCAAGGCCCTGCTGCGCACGATCGGCGTCGAGATCGTGTCCCACGTGATCCAGATGGGCGATGCCCGTGCTGACGGCGCCCGTCGGCCCGGTCCCGGCGACCTGCCGGCGGTCGACGCCGACGAGGTCCGCTGCCTCGATCCCGAGGGTTCGGCGGCGATGATCGAGGCGATCAAGGCGGCCTCCAAGGACGGCGACTCGCTCGGCGGCGTGGTCGAGGCCATCGCCTACGGCGTGCCGATCGGCCTCGGCAGCCACGTCCACTGGGACCGCAAGCTCGACGCCGCCCTCGCCCACGCCGTCATGAGCATCCAGGCCGTCAAGGGCGTGGAGATCGGCGACGGCTTCGAGGTCGCGGGTCGCCGGGGGAGCGAGGCCCACGACCCGATCACCTGGACCCCCGAGGGCGGCTACACCCGCGGCTCGATGCTGGCCGGTGGCGTCGAGGGCGGCATCTCCACGGGTGAGCCGGTGGTGGTGCGTGCCGCGATGAAGCCCCTCGCCACGCTCAACCGCCCCACCCTCGCCACCGTCGACACCGCCACCAAGGAGCCCGGCGTGTCGTTCAAGGAGCGCACCGACGTCACCGCCGTGCCGGCGCTCGGCGTCGTGGTGGAGACCATGGTCGCCCTGGTCCTCGCCGACGAGGCCGCCCGCAAGTTCGGCGGCGACTCGGTCGCCGAGTTCGTCCGCAACGCCGCCGCCGCGGCCGAGGCCCTCGCCGAGGGCCCGGTCGGTGCCTGAGGCCGCACCCGTGGGCGCCGATCACATCGTGCTCGTGGGCCTCATGGGCTCGGGCAAGACCACGGTCGGCAAGAAGGTCGCCAAGCTGCTCGGCCGTCGCTTCGTCGACGCCGACGTCGAGCTCGAGGCCCGCACCGGGCGCAGCGTCGCCGCCTGGTTCGAGGCCGAGGGCGAGACCGGCTTCCGCCGGGCCGAGGCCGACCTGCTCGCCGACCTGCTGGCCGAGGCCGATCCACTGGTGGTCGGCGCCGGGGGCGGGGTCGTGGTCACCGAGGCGAACCGCCGCCTCCTCGCCGGGCCGGGCGTCACCACCGTGTACCTGCACGCCGAGCCGCCGTTCCTGGCCTCGCGGGTGCAGGCCAAGCCCCATCGCCCCCTGCTCGGCGACGACCCGCTCGCCACGCTCGCCCCGATGTACGACGCCCGGGACCCCTGGTACCGCGAGGTCGCCGACCTGGTGGTCGAGGTGCGCCCGGCCCACGAGGCCGGCGAGAAGCCCAAGTGGCGCCTCGCCGAGACGGTGGTCGAGGGCCTGGTCGCCGCCGGGGTCGTGCCCGCCCTGGAGGTGGCGTGATCGAGCTCACCGTCGACCTCGGGGACCGCAGCTACCCGGTGCTGGTGGGCGAGGGCGCCCGCCACCGCCTGCTCGAGGTGCTGCCCGTCGGCGCCCGCCGGGCCGCGGTCGTCACCCAGGAGCACATCGGGGTCGTCGTCGACCCCGGCATCGAGCATCGCACCTTCCTGATGCCCGACGGCGAGGACGGCAAGGACCTCGGCACCGTCGAGGACCTCTGCCGCGACTGGGCCCAGTGGGGCCTCACCCGCGGCGACGTGGTCGTGGCGGTCGGCGGCGGGGTGGTCACCGACACCGCCGGGTTCGCCGCCGCGGTGTACCACCGGGGCGTCGCCGTCGTGCACGTCGCCACCACCCTCCTCGGCCAGATCGACGCCGCCATCGGCGGCAAGACGGGCGTGAACCTCCCCGAGGGCAAGAACCTCGTCGGTTCGTTCTGGCAGCCGAGCGCAGTGCTCTGCGACATCGAGACCTTGGGCACGCTCCCGCCCCGGGAGTACCGCAACGGCCTCGGCGAGATGGCCAAGTACGCCTTCCTCGGCGTCGATGGCCTGGCCGACCTCCCGCTCGACGAGGCCGTGGCCGCCTGCGTGGCCTGCAAGGCCGACGTGGTCGGCAGCGACGAGCGCGAGGCGGGCCGGCGGGCGATCCTCAACTACGGCCACACCCTCGGCCACGCCCTGGAGACCGCGGGCCGCTACGACCTCCGCCACGGCGAGGCCGTCGCCATCGGCCTGATCTACGCGGCCGAGCTGGCCCGCCGCCTGGGTCGCATCGACGCCGCCCGCGTGGCCGAGCACCGCGCCGTGGTCGGCGCCTACGACCTGCCCATGACGCTCCCGCCCGGCACCGACGCCGCCACCGTGGTCGACCTGTTCAGCCGGGACAAGAAGGCCGTCGACGGCATCACGTTCGTGCTCGACGGTCCGAACGGCGTCGAGCCGGTCGCCGTCACCGACCGGGCGCTCCTCCTCGACACGCTGGAGCTGCTGCGATGACCGACGCCCCGCTCGTCCTGCTCCTGTCCGGGCCGAACCTCAACCTGCTGGGGGAGCGGGAGCCCGAGATCTACGGCACCGCCACCCTCGCCGACCACGTCGCCACCGCCACCGCGGCGGCGGCGGCCGCCGGCCTGCGCCTCGAGCACCTGCAGTCGAACCACGAGGGCGTCCTCGTCGACGCCATTCAAGGGGCTCGTGGCCGCTGCGCGGCGATCGTGATCAACCCGGCCGCGCTCACCCACTACGCCTGGTCGCTGCACGACGCCCTGGCCGCGTTCGACGGCCCGGTGATCGAGCTGCACCTCTCCGACCCGTCCCAGCGCGAGCCCTGGCGCCACCTCTCGGTGGTCGCCCCCGTCGCCGCGGCCACCATCGCCGGTCACGGCGGCGACGGCTACCGGCTCGCCATCGAAGCCGTCGCCGAGCGCCTGGCGTGATCGACCGCGAGGCGCTCGCGCCGCTGGAGGTCGCCCCCCGGGCCGAGCGGCTCCGAGGCGCCCTCGCGGGTGCGCAGGTCGACGCCCTGCTCGTCACCGACCTCACCAACATCACCTACCTCACCGGCTTCACCGGCTCCGCCGCGCTGCTGCTCGTGACCGAGGCCGGGCTCACCTTCGTGACCGACGGCCGGTACGGCGAGCAGGCCGAGGCCCAGCTCGGCGCCGCGGGCGTCGAGGCCGAGATCGAGGTGTCGTCCACCGAGCAGCGCCGCATCGTGGCCGCCGCGGTCGACGCGGCGTCGGTCACCCGGCTCGGCCTCGAGGCCGATGCGGTGACCTGGTCCCAGCAGCGCGCCTACGACGACACCTGGTTCCCGGCGGTCGACCTGGTGCCCACGAGCGGGCTGGTCGCGGCCCTGCGGATCCGCAAGGACGCCGGCGAGCTCGCCCGCATCGAGGCCGCCTGCGCCATCGCCGACGCCGCGCTCGCCGAGGTGCGTCCCCGCCTCCACGACGGCCTGCGCGAGGTCGACTTCGGCCTCGAGCTCGACCTGGCGATGCGCCGCCTCGGTGCCGACGACGTGAGCTTCGAGACGATCGTCGCCTCGGGCCGCAACGGCTCCAAGCCCCACCACCGGCCGAGCGACCGGGCCATCTGGGAGGGCGACCTCGTGGTCCTCGACTTCGGAGCCCTGCTCGACGGCTACCACTCCGACATGACCCGCACCTTCGTCGTCGGCGACCCGTCGCCCACCCAGAAGCGCATGTACGAGGTCGTGTACGACGCCCAGGCCGCTGGGGTCGAGGCGGTCCGGGCCGGGGTGCCCGCCCGCGAGGTGGACGAGGCCTGCCGCTCGGTGATCGCGGCGGCCGGCTGGGCCGATGCCTTCCTCCACGGCACCGGGCACGGCGTCGGCCTCGACATCCACGAGGACCCGCGGGTGAGCCAGACCGCCACGGCCGACCTCGACGTCGACCAGGTGGTCACCGTCGAGCCCGGCGTGTACCTGCCCGAGCACGGCGGGGTGCGCATCGAGGACACGGTCGTGGTCACCGCCGACGGTGCCCGCCGCCTCACGCTCGCCCCCAAGGAGCTGCGGGCCTGATCGAGGGCGGGCGCGGACCTGCGTCCCCGCGCGCCCGTCCGGTACGGTGGCCGGTCGCTCAGACCGAGCGCCGACCCGCGATCACCGAGGACCCGCGATGGCCATCACCACCAA
The DNA here is from genome assembly GCA_964624775.1 of uncultured Iamiaceae bacterium. Lineage (GTDB taxonomy): Bacteria > Actinomycetota > Acidimicrobiia > Acidimicrobiales > Iamiaceae > Aquihabitans. The sequence goes on along the minus strand of CAZUYW010000023.1, from coordinate 17,560 downwards.
CGATCTCAAGAACGGCATGAGCCTGAACCTGCCCGAGGGGCTGTACCAGGTGGTGGAGTTCCAGCACGTGAAGCCCGGCAAGGGCGGCGCGTTCGTGCGCACCACGCTGCGCAACGTCCGCACCGGCGCTCAGCTCGACAAGACGTTCCGCGCCGGCGAGAAGGTCGAGCAGGCCATGATCGACAAGCGCGAGATGCAGTACTCCTACAACGACGGCAGCGAGTACGTGTTCATGGACTCCCAGACGTTCGACCAGATGAACGTGGCGCCCGCCGCGCTCGGCTCGGCCGTCGACTACCTGCGCGTCGGCGACTCCGCCATCCTCCAGATGTACGGCGACGAGATCGTCGGCGTCGACCTGCCCGCGGCCGTGGAGCTCACCGTGGCCGAGACCGAGCCCGGCATCCAGGGCGACCGCGTGTCGGGGGCCCGCAAGCCGGCCACCCTCGAGACCGGCAAGGTCGTCCAGGTGCCGCTGTTCGTGAACATCGGCGACGTGCTCCGGGTCGACACCCGGTCCGGCGAGTACATCACTCGCGCCTAGGCCCCTGCCGGTGACCGACCCCGATCCCACCTTCCTGCCCCCCGGCCTCGACCTCGGCGACGAGGACGTCGTCGAATCCGTCGAGGTCACCGAGGAACCGCCCGCCCCCCGCACGTCGGGGTTCGACGGTGTCGGCACCCGGCGCGAGGCGCGCGAGCGCGCCCTCGCGCTGCTGTACGAGGCCGAGCAGAAGGGGTGCGCGCCGCTCGCCTCGATCCTCGACGAGCTGCCCGTGCCGCCCGAGGCCTACGCGGGTGAGCTGGTCGTGGGCGTGTCGGACCACCTCGCCGAGCTCGACGAGCGCCTGGCCGGGTACTCCCGCAACTGGCCCCTCGAGCGCATGCCCGCCCTCGACCGCGCCCTGCTGCGCATCGGCCTCTACGAGCTGATCCACACCGACGTGCCGGTCGGGGCCTGCATCTCCGAGGCCGTCGAGCTGGCCAAGCGGTACTCGACCGACGACTCCCACCGCTTCGTGAACGGGCTCCTCGCCCGGGCCGCCACCGAGGTCCGACCCGAGGCGTGAGCGCCCGGCCGTCCCTGGCGCTGCGCCCGTGGGGGAGCGGGCCCGGGGACGCGGTCGCCCTCGCCGCCGCCTGGGTCGATCCCGACATCGCGGCGTGGACCGCGGTGCCCGAGGCTCGCGATGTCGACGCCGCGGCCGCCTGGATCGCGGGCCGAGCCGCACGGGAGGCGGGCGGGCGGGTGCTCGACCTCGTCGTCCACGACCCTGCCGCGCCCGACGATGTGCTGGGCGAGGTCGGCCTGGTCCTGGTCGACGAGGAGCGTCGGCTGATCGAGGTGGGCTGGTGGGTGGCGGCACGGGCCCGGGGCCGGGGCATCGGTGCCGCCGCCGTCGCCCTCGCCCTCGAGGTGGCGGCCGCACCGCCGCTCGCCGGCGTCACCGCCATCGCCCGGATCCACCCCGCCAACGAGGCGTCGGTCGTCGTGGCGGCCCGGGCCGGGTTCGCCCGGGTCGGGGCCCTGGCCGACGGCCGGGACCTCTGGCGGGCCCCGCTGCTAGGTTCGGGCCGACCGTGAAGCGGGTCCCGTGAGGCCCAGACGGAGTGAAAGCGAGTGGCCATGGCCGAACGCGAACGACGACAGGCGCCTCCCTACGGAGGCGTCTTCCATGCCCGGACCCGGGTCATGGAGCGCGACGACCTCCAGCGGGCCGTGTGGCGCATGGCCCACGAGATCATCGAGGCGAACCAGGGCGGCGAGTCCGTCGTCCTGATCGGGCTCCAGACGGGGGGCGTGGCCGTCGCCCGATCCCTCGCCGAGGCGCTCACCTCGATCCTCGGGGAGGCGCCCGACACGGGCACCCTCGACGTCGCCTTCTACCGCGACGACATCGGCCTGCGGCCGGTCCTCCCGGAGGCGGTCACCGACATCCCGTGGAGCCTGGACGGCCGCACGGTCGTGCTGTGCGACGACGTGCTGTTCACCGGCCGCACCATCCGGGCCGCCCTCAACGCCCTGAGCGACTACGGCCGGCCGCGGGCCGTGCAGCTGGCCGTGATGATCGACCGCGGCCACCGCGAGCTGCCGATCCGGCCCGACTACGTCGGCAAGAACCTGCCCACCCGACGCGACGAGGTGGTCGACGTGCACGAGGACGGCGTCGACCTGGGGGAGATGGTGCGATGAAGCACCTCCTCGACATCGACGACCTCGGCGGGGCCGACGGCATCGAGGAGGTCCTGCGCCTCACCGACGCCTTCGCCGAGGTGTCCGAGCGGGCCATCCCGAAGGTCCCGGCCCTGCGCGGCAAGACCGTCGCCTGGCTGTTCTACGAGGACTCGACCCGCACCCGCCTGTCCTTCGAGACCGCGGCCAAGCGCCTCTCGGCCGACACCATGAACTTCTCGGTCGGCTCGTCGTCGGTGAAGAAGGGCGAGTCCCTGCGCGACACGGCCCGCACCATCGAGGCCATGGGCATCGACGCGATCGTCGTCCGCCACGCGTCGGCCGGCGCCCCGCACCGCATCGCCGAGTGGGTCGACGCGTCGGTCGTCAACGCCGGTGATGGCTGGCACGCCCACCCCACCCAGGCCCTGCTCGACTGCTACACGATCCGCGAGCACCTCGGCGGCGTCGCCGGCCGCCACATCGCGATCATCGGCGACATCAAGCACTCGCGGGTCGCCCGCTCCGACGTGCTCGCCTTCACCGCGCTCGGCGCCGAGGTCACGCTCGTCGCGCCGCCCACGCTGCTGCCGCCGAACCTCGACGGCTGGCCGGTCCGGGTCAGCCATGACCTCGACGCGGTCCTCCCCACGGTCGACGTCGCCTACCTGCTGCGCATGCAGCGCGAGCGCATGACCGAGGCCCTGCTGCCGTCGCTGCGCGAGTACACCGCCTGCTACGGCCTCACGAACCGGCGGGTCGACCGCCTCGCCGACCACGCCCTCGTCATGCACCCGGGGCCGATGAACCGCGGCGTGGAGATCGCCGCCGAGGTCGCCGACCTGCCCCGGTCGGTGATCCTCGACCAGGTCCGCAACGGCGTCGCGGTCCGCATGGCGGTCCTCTACCTGCTGCTCGGCGCCGGCTCGGACCTCGTCGCCCCACCGGTCGAGCCCGCCGACCCCGCACCCGCAACCCCCGCCGAGGCCGAGGAGCCCACCCATGCCTGATCAGCCGTCCATCGTCATCCGCGGCGGCCGGGTCGTCGACGAGACCGGCAGCCGCGACGCCGACGTGGTGATCGTCGACGGCGCCATCGCCGCCGTCGGCACCGACCTCAGCGCCGACCGGGAGCTCGACGCCGCCGGCTGCATCGTCAGCCCCGGCTTCGTCGACCTCCACTCCCACCTGCGCGAGCCGGGCAAGGAGGAGGCCGAGACGGTCGAGACCGGTGCCCGGGGCGCCGCCCTCGGCGGCTACACGGCCATCCTCGCCATGCCCAACACCACGCCGGCGATCGACTCGGCGGCGGTGGTCCGCCAGGTCCTCGAGCTGGGCCGCACCGCGCCGTGCGACGTGTTCACCTCGGGTGCCATCACGGTGGACCGGGCCGGTGAGCAGCTCGCCCCCATGGCCGAGATGGCCGAGCTCGGGGTGCGGATCTTCACCGACGACGGCGCCGGCGTGCAGGACAACCGGCTCATGCGGAGGGCCATGGAGGACGCGAGCGGGCTGGGCGTCACCCTCGCCCAGCACTGCGAGGACGACGCTCTCTGCGGCGGCGGCCACATGCACGAGGGCGCCTGGTCGGCGCGGCTCGGCATCCCCGGCCAGCCCGCCGAGGCCGAGGAGCTGATGGTCATGCGCGACATCGCGCTGTGCCGCCTCACCGGCTGCTCGATCCACTTCCAGCACCTGTCGACCGCCCGGTCCGTGCAGATGGTGCGGGAGGCGGTCGCCGCCGGCCTGCCCGTCACCGCCGAGGTGACCCCCCACCACTTCACCCTCACCGACGCCTCCTGCCAGGGCTACGACCCGGTCTTCAAGGTGAACCCGCCGCTGCGCACCGACGCCGACGTGGCCGCGGTGCGGGCGGGCATGGCCGACGGCACCGTCGCCGCCATCGCCACCGACCACGCGCCCCACGCGCCCGAGACCAAGGAGCTGCCCTTCGACCAGGCGCCCCCCGGGATGCTCGGCCTCGAGACGGCGCTCGCCCTCGCCCTCACCGAGCTCGACCTGCCGATCGAGCGGGTGCTGGCCCTGCTGTCGTGGCAGCCGGCCCGCATCCTCGGGATCGCCGACGTGCACGGCGGACCGATCGCCGCGGGCCGCCCGGCGAACCTGTGCGTGATCGACCCCGAGGTCACCTGGACCGTCCACGGCGCCGAGATGGCCAGCCGCAGCCGCAACACCCCCTACGAGGGTCGCGAGGTGCGCGGTAGGGTCCGCCACACGCTGCTGTTCGGCGAGCCCGTGGTCATCGGGGGCGACGCCCAGCGCTGAGGGGGACGCCATGCACGCACCGACCGGCCGGTCCATCGTCGGACGCCTCGCGCCGATCGCGCTCGTCGTCGCGTGCCTCGTCGGCCTCGCCGTGCCCGCCGGCGCCGTCGGTGTCCCGCCGTCGCCGCTGCCCGCGCCGGACCCCGGCTCCCAGCTCATCTCGTGCGCCCAGGCGAGCCAGCGGGTGACGGTGATGGTCAGCTCCCACCTGGACCCGTCCTGCACCTACACCGGCGGGTTCGACATCACCGCGTCGGACGTGGTCCTCGACTGCAAGGGCGCGCTCGTCGCCAACCCGACCGCGTCGCCCGAGGGCATCCGCATCGCCACCGCGTCGGACCGCACGATGGCGAACGTCACGGTCCGCAACTGTCGCGTCGAGGGCTTCGCCAACAGCCTCGAGGTCGTGCGCACCGGCTTCCACGACCTCGCCGCCGGTCACGAGTTCGACCACACGCTGAGCGACGTCGTCGTCGAGGACAGCGAGTTCTCGGCCTCGCGCGGCGTGGGCGTGTTCGTCAACGGCTACGTGAGCGGGGTGACCCTGCGCCGCCTCGACATCCACGATGCCGGCAGCACCGGCATCTACCTCGAGGCCGGCTCGAAGCAGAGCACCGTCACCGGGAACGCCATCCACGACAACGGCTTCGCCCAGGCTTCGCCGGCCGGGCAGCTGATCACGATGGGAGGCCAGCAGTTCCGGTACTGGGGCACCGGCCGTGAGGGGCTGGCGATCGACGGGTCGTGGGAGAACACGATCAGCGGCAACACCTTCGAGGGCAACGCCGCCGGCGGGGTGTTCGTGTACACGAACTGTGGCGAGGACCAGTCGGTCCCGTCCCGCTGGTTCGAACGCCGCTACGGCGCCGAGCGCAACGTCATCGAGGGCAACGCCTTCACCGGCGGCCTCACCGGCGTGTGGGTCGGCTCCCGGATGGGGGAGAACACCTACCCCATGGACTGCAGCCAGGCCGCCTACGTCGACGAGCCGCTCAAGCGGATCGTGCTCGACCGGGCGGCGGACACCACGGTGCGGAACAACGCGTTCGAGGAGGTCACCTACGGGATCCGGGTCGAGGACGACGGCGCCACGGTCACCGGCAACACGTTCGCCGGGTCCGACGCCACCCACCACGCCGTGATCCTCGGGACCCGGGTGCGCACGTCGGTGCTCGGCCTGCCGGTCGACGGCACCACGATCACCGGCAATACGTCGACGATCGTGGGCAACCCGTACCCCTACCGCTGGGTGCACGGGCACACCGGCACGATTGCCGGCACCAACACGGCGCGCGGTCGCACCGTCAACCTGTGCCAGGCGCCCCAGCTCCCGTACGACCCGTTCATCTTCGCCCGCAAGATCGCGCTCGAACCGGTGGGCAGCCCGGTCACCCCCACGCCCGACCTCACCCCGGCCACGATCGGCGCCCTCGCCACGTGCGACCCCGGCCTGCCGCTGACCCCGGT
>CAZUYW010000023.1:0-11534 GCA_964624775.1 uncultured Iamiaceae bacterium | reverse complement strand
CCGGCGGACAACGGCGCGCCGATCACCTCCTGGAAGGCGGCGTGCACGTCGTCGAACGGCGGGGTCGCCCGCACCGTCAGCGTGCCCGTCACCGGTGCGGGCCTGCCCTCGATCGAGATCGGCAGCCTCACCACCGCCAAGAGCTACCGGTGCACGGTGAGCGCCACCAACGCCCGCGGCACCGGCCCATCGGCGGTCAGCTCGGCGGTCATCGTCGGCGCCCCATCGGCGCCGACGAACCCGGTCGTCACCCGCGTCGCCGCCGGCCAGCTGAAGCTCACGTTCGGGGCGTCGAAGGCGAACGGCAGCCCGGTGACCGTCTACGCCGCCACCTGCACGTCGACGAACGGCGGCGTCACCCGGACCAAGACCGGGGGGAGCGGCATGATCGTCACGGGCCTCACCGTCGGCACGACCTACCGGTGCACCGTGTACGGCCACAACGCCCGCGGCAACGGCGTCCCGGCCACGTTCGCTTCGATCGTGGCCTGAACCCTCAGCGGTGGCGGAGGCCGGGGTGGCGGCTGGCGAGGATCGGCACCACCAGCGCCTTGGGCGACAGGTTCGCCACGTTGGCCATGAGCCGGTTCGAGATGCCCGGGATGGCGACGGTGCGGCCGGCCGCGAGGGCGTCGAGCCCACAGCGGGCGACCGCCTCGGGGGACTCCCACATGAACGAGGGCAGCGCGGCCTTCGCCTCCTCGGGGTCGAAGCCGGCCGCCTCGCCGAAGCCGGTGTCGACCGGCCCCGGGCACAGGACGGTGGCGGCGACGCCCGTGCCCTTCAGCTCGCCGGCGAGGGCCAGGGTGTACGAGCGCACGAACGCCTTCGAGGCGCCGTAGCCGGCCTGGCCGGGCAGCGGCTGGAAGGCCGCCGTGGACGCCACGTTGAGCACGCCGCCCGCGCCCCGCTCGACCATGCCGGGCAGGAGCCGGCTGCACAGGTCGACGACGGCCATCACGTCGAGCTCCACCATCCGGGCCTCGGCATCGGGATCCGACGCGGCAACCGGCCCGAGGGTCGAGAAGCCGGCGTTGTTGCAGAGCACGTCGACCGTGAGGCCGAGCTCGGCGATGCGGTCGGGGAGCGCGGCCCGGGCTTCCCGGTCGGTGAGGTCGGTGGCCAGCACCTCGGCTCGGACCCCGGTGGCGCCGAGCTCGGCCGCGAGCGCCTCGAGCTTGTCGCCCGAGCGGGCCACGAGGGTCACGCCGTGTCCGCGTGCGGCGAGCAGCCGCGCCAGCTCGACGCCGATGCCGGAGGAGGCCCCCGTGACGAGGGCGGTGCGGTCGGGTGCGGGGGTCGGAAGGGCCATGGCCCAAGGGTACGGGGCCGGGGGTCCGGGCGCCGGTGGGACCGGACCCGGCCTCGGATGGTACGTTTCACCTCTGACCGTGAAGCGGGTCCGGTGAGGCCCGCACGGACAGGAAGGGTCTTGCGATGGCACAACGCAGCTGGTTCCCCACGCCCCCAGCCGGGGGCTTTTCTTTTGCCCGGAAACAGGTGCACGAGGGGGTGGCCCGATGAGCGCCATCCGTCCCGCGCTGCTCGTCCTGGCCGACGGCACCGTCTTCGAGGGCGAGGCCATCGGCGCGGTCCCGGCCAACGGGATCGCCACCGGCGAGGTCGTGTTCAACACGGTGCTCTCCGGCTACCAGGAGGTGATCTCGGACCCGTCCTACGCCGGGCAGATCATCTCGTTCACCTACCCCCACATCGGGAACTACGGCATCACCGGCCACGACGACGAGAGCCGGCGCCCGTTCTGTCGAGGCGTGGTCGTGCGCGACCTCGCCCGGCGCCGGTCGAACTGGCGCAGCGAGGAGGACCTCGACGGCTGGCTCGCCCGCCACGGCGTCCCCGGCATCGCCGGCATCGACACCCGCCGCCTCACCCGCCACATCCGCGACGCCGGGGCCATGCCCGGTGCGTTCGGTGCGCTCGGCGAGGCGGCCGACGGCTCGCTGGTCGACGAGGCGGCGCTCGTCGCCGCGGCGGCGGCCGAGCCCGGCACCGACGGCGTCGACCTGGTGTCGCAGGTGACCACCGCCGAGCCCTACCTCGTCGGCTCCGACGAGCCCTTCCACGTGGTCGCCTACGACTTCGGCATCAAGACCACGATCCTGCGCCACCTGTCGGGCTTCGCCCGGGTCGAGGTGGTGCCGGCCTCCACCCCCGCGGCCGACGTGCTGGCCCGCAACCCCCACGGCGTGTTCCTCTCCAACGGCCCCGGCGACCCCGGCACCGTCCCCTACGCCACCGAGGCGATCACCGCCCTGCTCGGCGAGGTGCCGATCTTCGGCATCTGCCTGGGCCACCAGCTGCTCGCCGGCGCGCTCGGCGCCGAGATCACCAAGCTCCCGTTCGGGCACCACGGCGGCAACCACCCGGTGCGCCGCCTGGCCGACGGCAGCGTCGAGATCACCAGCCAGAACCACAACTTCGCCGTCGCCGAGGGTTCCCTCCGAGCCGCCGAGGTCACCCATGTCAACCTGAACGACGGCGTGATCGAGGGCATCCGGGCCACCGAGGTCCCGGCCTTCTCGGTCCAGCACCACCCCGAGGCCGGTCCCGGCCCCCACGACGCCGCCTACCTGTTCGAGGAGTTCGCCGCCCTGATGGGACGCCACGCCGGCTCGCACGCGGGAGGGGCGCGCTGATGCCCCGCCGCACCGACATCTCGTCCATCCTCCTGATCGGCTCCGGGCCGATCGTGATCGGCCAGGCCTGCGAGTTCGACTACTCGGGCACCCAGGCCTGCCGCGTGCTGCGCGAGGAGGGCTACCGGGTCATCCTCGCCAACTCGAACCCGGCCACGATCATGACCGACCCCGACTTCGCGGACGCCACCTACGTGGAGCCCCTCGACGTCGACATCCTCACCAAGATCATCGAGAAGGAGCGCCCGGACGCGCTGCTCCCCACGCTCGGCGGCCAGACCGCCCTGAACCTGGCCATGGAGCTGGTGGAGGCCGGGGTCCTCGACCGCTACGAGGTCGAGCTCATCGGCGCCGACGCCACCGCCATCGCCACCGCCGAGGATCGGGAGCTGTTCAAGCAGGCCATGATCGGCATCGGCCTCGACGTGCCGTCGTCGGGCACCGCCCACGACATGGACGAGGCCCGTGAGGTGGTCGAGCGCATCGGCCTGCCCGTCGTGATCCGGCCCGCCTACATCCTGGGTGGCAAGGGCACCGGCATCGCCTCCACGCCCGAGGAGTTCGAGAAGGTCGCGGCCAACGGCCTCGACGCCAGCCCGATCACCGAGATCCTGATCGAGAAGTCGATCGCGGGCTGGAAGGAGTACGAGCTCGAGGTCATGCGGGATCGAGCGGACAACTGCGTGATCATCTGTTCGATCGAGAACCTCGACCCGATGGGTGTGCACACCGGCGACTCCATCACGGTGGCCCCGGCGCAGACCTTGTCCGACGTCGAGTACCAGAAGATGCGCGACGCCGCCTTCGCCTGCCTGCGCCGCGTGGGCGTGGAGACCGGCGGGTCCAACGTCCAGTTCGCGCTGAACCCCGAGAACGGCGACATGGTCGTGATCGAGATGAACCCGCGCGTGAGCCGCTCCTCGGCGCTCGCCTCCAAGGCCACCGGCTTCCCGATCGCCAAGATCGCGGCCCGCCTCGCCGTCGGCTACACGCTCGACGAGATCCCGAACGACATCACCCGCAAGACCCCCGCGAGCTTCGAGCCCACCATCGACTACGTCGTCACCAAGGTGCCGCGGTGGGCCTTCGAGAAGTTCCCGGGCCAGGCGTCGGTCCTCGGCACGCAGATGCAGTCCGTCGGCGAGGCCATGGCCATCGGCCGGACCTTCCCCGAGTCGCTCCAGAAGGCGCTGCGGTCCCTCGAGCAGGGGCGCCTCGGCCTCAACGCCGATCCCGCCGAGTCCGCCTACGACGAGGACTCGATCAGCCTCGACGACCTGGTCGACGCCGCCTGCATCGGCACGCCGGACCGTCCCTTCCAGCTCGAGGCCGCGCTGCGCCGCGGCGTCAGCGTCGACGAGCTCGCGGCCCGCACCCGTGTCGACCCCTGGTTCCTCGACCAGATGAGCATCATCACCGAGGAGCGGGCCCACCTCACCGAGCTCGGCCTCGTCGGCATGGACCGCGCCACCTGGCGCCGGGCCAAGCGCCTGGGCTTCGGCGATGCCCAGCTCGCCCACATCTGGGGCTGCACCGAGGGCGAGGTGCGCACGGCCCGGCTCGCGGCCGGCGTGCGGGCCACGTTCAAGACGGTCGACACCTGCGGCGCCGAGTTCGCGGCCGAGACGCCGTACCACTACGCCACCTACGAGGACGAGGACGAGGTCCGCCCGAGCAGCCGCCCCAAGGTGCTGATCCTCGGCTCGGGCCCGAACCGCATCGGCCAGGGCATCGAGTTCGACTACTGCTGCGTCCACGCCAGCTTCGCCCTGCGCGACGCCGGCTACGAGACGATCATGCTCAACTGCAACCCCGAGACGGTGTCCACCGACTACGACACGTCTGATCGCCTCTACTTCGAGCCGATCACCGCCGAGGACGTGGCAAACGTCATCGACATCGAGCAGGCCGTCGCCACCGACGACCAGGGCCTCGTCGGGGTCATCGTGTCCCTCGGCGGCCAGACCCCGCTCAAGCTCGCCGGGCTCCTGCCCGAGGGGCTCGTGCTCGGCACCTCCGCCGCCTCCATCGACCTCGCGGAGGACCGCGACCGCTGGAACGCCCTGTGCGCCGACCTCGGCGTGGCCCAGCCGCCCGGCGGCACCGCGGTCGACATCGAGGGCGCCCGCGCCATCGTCGCCGGCATCGGCTACCCGGTGCTGGTCCGCCCGAGCTACGTGCTCGGCGGTCGGGCCATGGAGATCGTCTACGACGACGCCCAGCTCGAGCGGGCCATGGCCGAGCTGGCCGGGTTCGGCTCGCTCGGCCGCGAGGGCGGCCTCAGCGCCGAGCGCCCCGTGCTCGTCGACCGCTTCCTCGAGGACGCCACCGAGGTCGACGTCGACGCCATCCGCGACCACACCGGCGAGATCTTGATCGGCGGCGTCATGGAGCACATCGAGGAGGCCGGGGTGCACTCCGGCGACTCCGCCTGCGCCATCCCGCCGTACTCGCTCGACGCCGCCACGATCGCCACGATCGAGGAGACCACCCGCAAGATCGCCACCGCGCTCGAGGTGAACGGCCTGATCAACGTGCAGTTCGCCGTCCGCGAGGGCGACGTCTACGTCATCGAGGCGAACCCTCGGGCCAGCCGGACCGTGCCGTTCGTCGCCAAGGCCACCGGCGTGCCGCTCGTGAAGGTCGCGAGCCGGGTCATGCTCGGCGCATCGCTCGCCGAGCTCCGGGCCGAGGGCCTGCTCGGCGAGCCGATCACCGAGGGCCATGTCGCGGTGAAGGAGGCGGTCCTGCCCTTCAACCGCTTCCCCGACGCCGACCGCGTGCTCGGACCCGAGATGCGCTCCACCGGCGAGGTCATGGGCATCGACCGCTCGTTCGGCCTGGCGTTCGCCAAGAGCCAGATCGCGGCGGGGGAGCGGCTGCCCGAGTCCGGGCGGATCTTCTTCTCGCTCGCCGACCGCGACAAGCCCGCCGGCATCCGCGCCGCCCGCCGCTACGTCGAGCTCGGCTTCGAGCTGGTCGCCACCACCGGCACCGCCGACGCCTTCGAGGCCGAGGGCGTGCCCGTCGCCCGCCGGGTCGCCAAGCTGGGCGAGGAGTCCGGGGAGACCGCGGTCGACCTGATCCGCGCCGGTGAGATCCAGATGGTGGTCAACAGCCCGCGGGGCCGCGGCTCGCGGGCCGACGGCGACTACATCCGCTCCGCCGCGGGCGTGGCCGGCATCCCCTGCCTCACCACGGCCGCCGCCGCGGTCGCCGCCGCCGACGGCATGGCCGACTGGGCCGCCCACCCGCTCGAGGTGAAGTCGCTCCAGGAGTTCCACCAGCGGTGAGGCGACGGCGCCTCGGTCGGGTCGGTCCCATCCCGTCCCTGCCCACGCGGGTGGGGTCGCTCACCTTCGCCAACCCCGTGCTCACCGCGTCGGGCACCGCGGGCCACGGTGCCGAGCTGGCGCCCTACGTGGACCTCGCCGGCCTCGGCGCGGTGGTCACCAAGTCCGTGTCGGCCGACCCGTGGCCGGGGAACCCGGCCCCCCGGGTCCACGAGGCCACCGGCGGCATGCTCAACGCCGTGGGCCTGCAGGGCCCCGGCGTCGCGGCCTGGCTGGCCGAGGAGCTGCCCCCGTTGCTCGACCTGGGCGCCACGGTCGTCGCCTCGATCTGGGGTCGCTCGGTCGACGACTACCGCCGGGCGGCCGATCTGCTGGCCGACGCGCCGGCCAGCGTCGTCGCCGTCGAGGTCAACCTGTCGTGCCCCAACGTCGAGGACCGGGCCGGCATGTTCGCCCACTCCGCCGAGGCCACCGAGGCGGCCATGGCCGCCACGGCGGGCTGCGGGCGCCCGCGCTGGGCCAAGCTCAGCCCGAACGCCGGCGACATCCTCCCGATCGTCGACGCCGCGGTGCGCGGCGGCGCCGAGGCCGTCACCCTGGTGAACACGGTGATGGGCATGGCGATCGACCCCGCGACCCGCACGTACCGGCTCGGCAACGGCGGCGGCGGGCTGTCGGGGCCGGCGATCCACCCGGTCGCGGTGCGCGTCGTGCACGACGTGGCCGCCGCTCGGCCCGACGTGCCCATCGTCGGCGCCGGGGGCGTCGTCGACGCCGTCACGGCCGCGGAGCTGATCGTGGCGGGCGCCTCGGCGGTGCAGGTGGGGACGGCGACCTTCGCCGATCCCCGCAATCCCGGCGTCGTCGCCGCGGAGTTGGTTGACTGGTGCGCCGCGCACGGCATCGCCGAGCTGGCCGAACTGATCGGAGCGATCCATGGACCCCGTTGAGCACGATGCCCCCGAGGGGGCCGAGGCGCCCCTGATCGACGTCGACCACGACATCCGCCGCCGCCTGGCCCTCGTCCTCGACTACGACGATCTCATCGAGGCCCGCCGCCTGGCCCAGACCCTGCGGCCCTGGTTCGGGGTCGCCAAGGTCGGCCTCGAGCTGTACAGCGCCGCGGGGCCCGACGCCATCGAGACCATGGTCGAGCTCGGCTACGACGTGTTCGTCGACCTCAAGCTCCACGACATCCCCACCACGGTCGGCAAGGCCGCCCGGGTGCTCGGCGCCCTCGGCGCGTCGTACGTGACCATGCACGCCTTCGGTGGCGTGGACATGTTGCGGGCCGGGGTCGAGGGGCTCCACGAGGGGGCCGAGCGCGCCGGCCTGCCCGTCCCGAAGACGCTCGGGGTCACCGTGCTCACGAGCGACCAGGGCGCCCCGTCGCACATCCTGCCCAAGCGGGTGAACATCGCCATCGAGGCCGGCTGCGAGGGCCTGGTGTGCGCGGTGGGGGACGTGACCGAGGCCCGGGCGATCGGGCCCGAGCTCTTCATCGTCACGCCCGGCATCCGCCCCGAGGGGACCCCGACCCACGACCAGGCCCGGGCCGCCACGCCCCAGGAGGCCTTCGACGCCGGCGCCGACCTGCTCGTGATCGGCCGGGCCGTGACCCAGGCCGAGGATCCGGTCGTCGCCGCGGCCGCCCTCATCGAGTCGATCACCCTGTGAGCGGCCTGCCCGCATTGTCGGGTATCCGCGGCGTGGCACAGGTCACAGCGGTACCATGCGCGCATGGCACAGCCCCCGCAATTGTCACCCGAACAGCGCGCTGCGGCGCTCGCGAAGGCCGGCGAAGCTCGCCGTGCCCGAGCCGAGCTGAAGGAGCGTCTCAAGCTCGGATCGCTCACCCTGGCCGAGCTCCTCGACCAGGCCGACTCCGACGAGCTGGTCGGCAAGACGAAGGTCTTGGCCGTCCTCGAGTCCCTGCCCGGCGTGGGCAAGGTCAAGGCTCGGCGCACCATGGAGGAGATCGGCATCGCCGAGACGCGCCGTCTGCGCGGCCTCGGCGTGCAGCAGCGCCAGGCGCTGCTCGCCGCCTTCGCCTGACGTCGTGCTCCTGACGCTGTCTGGTCTGCCTGGATCGGGGACCAGCACGGTGGCCCGACTCCTCGCGGCCGAGCTCGAGCTCGATCACCTGGACGGGGGCACCGTCTTTCGCGCCATGGCCGCCGAGCGGGGCTACTCGCTCGCCGAGTTCGTTGGCATCGCCGAGCACGACCACGAGATCGACCACGCGCTCGACGATCGGCTCACCGACCGCGCCCGCGCGGGCGACGTGGTGCTCGAATCCCGCCTCGCCGGCTGGCTGGCCACCCGTGCCGGGCTGCCCGCCGTGCGGGTCTGGCTGGCCTGCGACGACACCGAACGGGCCCGTCGCGTCGGGGGACGCGACGGCCACGACCTCGAGGTCGCCATCGCCGCCAACCGCGACCGGGAGGCCTCCGAGCGGGTCCGCTACCAGCAGTACTACGACATCGACCTGCTCGATCTGACCGTCTACGACGTGGTGCTCGACTCCGAGCACCGCAGTCCCGAGGACCTGGTGGCCGAGATCGCCGCGGTGGCGCGGGCCCGGGCCTGACCAGGGCGAGCGTCGGCGAGGTCGACGCTCAGTTCTTGGTGGCGCAGCGCTGCACCGACTCGAGGAGCTGGGCGTCGTCGGGCTCCTCGCCGGTGTAGAGGCTCACGAGGAAGGCATCGACCTCCTCGGGTGTGACGGCCTGCTCGAAGCATCCCTGCTGCGCCGAGGTGAGCTTGGCGCCACCGGTGGTGACCTGGACCAGCAGGCCGAGCGTGTCGATGTCGCAGGTGTGCATGGCGGCGACCATCCCCTCGGCCATCTCCTTGGTGATGCCGAGGTCCCCGAGGCTCTTGGAGCCCTTGGCCACGTCAGCTGGGGTGATGCCCGCCTCCTTGAACGTGTCGACCCCGATCGCGTCGACCCACTTGGGGGCCAGGCACCGGGTCTGGTTCTTGGTGAACGGGGCGTTCTCGGGCTTGTAGCTGTCGATGAGCGCCTGGCGGTAGTCCGCGGCCGAGCCTTCGATGTCGGCGGGGTCGGGACGGGTGGTGGAGGTGGTCGAGGTGGCACCTTTGGACCCGCCCGACGCCTTGGTGGTGGTCGTGGCCGACGAGCCGCCGTCTGATCCGTCCGACGAGCTGCACGCCGCGGCCCCGACGAGCAGCCCGGCAGCCACCGCGAGTGCGGCCAGGCGGTGCAGGTGGCGATGGCGGGCGGGGTGGCGCATGGATCGGGTCCTCCGGTCGCGGACGGGCAACCCTACCGGCCCGGTGCTCGGCGTCTCGCTCGGGAGGGTGCCGGGTTGGTATCCTCGTGCGTTCGCCGACGAGCCACCGACCTGGGATCCGCACATGAGCTGGCAGCACGAGACGATGATGAACCCGCCGATCGAGGAGCTCCTCGATCGCGCCCACTCCAAGTTCCGCCTGGTCACCCTGGGTGCCATGCGGGCCCGCCAGATCAACTCGTACTTCGGCCAGCTGGGCGACGCCCCCGGCCAGCTCGTCCCGCCGCAGGTCACCTCGGTGGCCCGCAAGCCGCTGTCGATCGCCTTCGAGGAGATCGCCGCCGACAAGATCGAGGGCGTCGACATCGATCCCGAGGCGGCTGCCGCCGAGGCCGCCGCCGCGGCCGACGCCGCCGCCGAGTCCGACTGACCGAGTCCGGCCAGGTCATCCACGTGCTGCGCGGCGCCCGGGTCGTCCTCGGGGTCACCGGGGGCATCGCCGCCTACAAGGCCATCGAGGTCTGCCGACGCCTGGTCGACGCCGGCGCGCACGTCGCGCCGGTCATGACCGCGGGCGCCCGGCGCTTCGTGGGGGAGACCACCTTCTCGGCGCTGGCCTCCGAGCCCGTCCAGAGCTCGCTCTGGGACGAGGCCGACCCGATCCCGCACACCCGGCTCGGCCAGGGCGCCGACGTGATCGTGGTGTGCCCGGCCACGGCCCGCCTGCTCGCCGACTACGCCGCCGGCCGGTCGAACGACCTGCTCACCGCCACCCTGCTCGCCACCCGGGCGCCCGTCGTGGTGTGCCCGGCGATGCACACCGAGATGTGGGAGCACCCCGCCGTCCAGGACAACCTGGCCGTGCTGCGGGCCCGTGGCGTCCACGTCGTCGACCCCGAGTCGGGGCGCCTCGCCGGCGGCGACGTCGGCCACGGCCGCCTCGCCGACCCGGTCACGATCGTGGCGGCCGTGGAGGCCGCCCTCGCCGGCGCCACCCCGGTCGCGGCCGACCTGGCCGGCCTGTCGGTCCTGGTCACCGCAGGTGGCACCCGTGAGCCGATCGACCCGGTGCGCTTCATCGGGAACCGCTCCTCGGGCAAGCAGGGCCACGCCGTCGCCGCGGCCGCCGCCGCCCGTGGGGCGCAGGTCACGCTCGTGACCACCCAGCCGGCCTCGGCGCCGTTGGGGGTCGTGGTGGTCCCCGTCGAGACAGCGGACGACCTGCACCGCGCCGTCGTCGGCGCCGCGCCGTCCGCCGACGTGGTGGTCATGGCCGCCGCCGTCGCCGACTTCCGGCCCGTCGTGGTCGCCACCGACAAGATCAAGAAGGCCGACGGCGCCCCCGAGATCCGCCTCGAGCCCACCGTCGACGTGCTGGCCGAGCTGGGCCGCACCCGCCGCCCGGACCAGACCCTCGTCGGCTTCGCCGCCGAGACCACCGACGTCGAGGCCAACGCCCAGGCCAAGCTGGCCGCCAAGGGCGCCGACCTGCTCGTCGCCAACGACGTGTCGGCCGCCGGTGTGGGCTTCGAGCACGACACCAACGCCGTGGCCATCCACCGCGTGGGCGCCCCACCCCTCGAGGTGCCCCTCGCCGCGAAGGCCGCGATCGCCGATGCCATCCTCGACGCTGTGGTGGCCCACCGCCTACAGTCTCTCGGCTCGCAACTTCCCTGACCGCCGATCGGCGCCCGCCGATCAGACCCCTCCAACAAGGAGTCTCCGTGACCCAATGGACCTTCACCTCGGAGTCCGTCTCCGAGGGCCATCCCGACAAGATGGCCGACCAGATCTCCGATGCGATCCTGGACGCCATCCTCGCCCAGGACCCCATGGCTCGGGTCGCCTGCGAGACGATGATCACCACCGGCCTGGCGGTCGTCGCCGGTGAGATCACCACCACCGCCTACGTCGAGATCCCCAAGGTGGTCCGCGAGACCATCAACGGCATCGGCTTCGACAACGCGTCGTCGGGCTTCGACGGCAACACCTGCGGTGTGGTCACCTCGATCGACCCGCAGTCGCCCGACATCGCCCAGGGCGTCGACACCGCCATGGAGACCCGCACCGGCACCGCCGGCGAGGACGAGCTCAACAGCCAGGGCGCCGGCGACCAGGGCATGATGTTCGGGTACGCCTGCAACGAGACCGAAGACCTCATGCCGCTGCCGATCTGGCTGGCGCACAAGCTCTCGGCCCGCATCGCCGAGGTCCGCAAGGCCGGGATCCTCCCGTACCTGCGCCCCGACGGCAAGACCCAGGTCACGTTCGACTACGAGGGCAACACGCCCGTCGCCCTCAAGACCGTGCTGATCTCCACCCAGCAC
>CAZUYW010000022.1:22730-27542 GCA_964624775.1 uncultured Iamiaceae bacterium | reverse complement strand
GGCGATGCGCGGGTTCCGGGCTGGCTCGTGGAGGTGCTGCCCGACGCCGCAGCAGCGGTGCTCGCCGTCCTCGACGAGGTCGAGGGTGTCGATGCCGAACCTGATGGGCCCGAGGGGCCGGCGGCTGCGTTCCGACGCGTGACGGTGCGGCCCGCGTGCGGCGGGGAGGCGTGGGCCTACGAGGCCACCGTCATCGGCGCGGACTGGGTGCGCATCGACGCGTGGACCAACGACGCGGAGCGCTGAGCCGGAGGTGCGTCCTCAGAGGGCGAGGGCCTTGGTCTGGAGGAACTCCTCGAGGCCGTACCTGCCCATCTCTCGTCCGTTCCCCGACTGCTTGTAGCCCCCGAAGGGGGCGAGGGCGTTGTAGGAGCCACCGTTGACCTCGACGCCGCCGGTGCGCAGGCGGCGCGCGACCGCCTTCGCCTCCTCGAGGTCGGCGCCCCAGACGGCACCGTCGAGCCCGTAGACGGTGTCGTTGGCGATGGCGACCGCCTGATCGACGTCGTCATAGGTGATCACGCACATGACCGGGCCGAAGATCTCCTCCTGGGCGATGGTCATGTCGTTGGTGACGTCGGCGAACACGGTGGGCTTCACGTAGTACCCGACGGGGAGGTCCTCGGGCTGCTCGGGGCCGCCGATGACGAGCCGGGCACCTTCCTCGATCCCCTTGTTGATGTAGCCGCGCACGCGGGTGCGCTGAGCGTCGGAGATCAGTGGTCCGAGGAAGCCCGCACCCGTGGCAGGGTCCCCGATCGTGTACTTGGTCTCGACCTCGTCGCGGATGATGTCGATGATCGCGTCAGCCTTGTCGACGGGCACCAGCACGCGGGTCTGGGCGGAACAGCGCTGGCCCGAGTTCAGGTAGGCGCTGCCGACGGCGGCGCGGGCCGCCTTGTCGAGCAGCTCCCCCTCGAGGCTGGGGAGCAGGATGTTGGCCGACTTGCCACCGAGCTCGAGCGCCACCCGCTTCACCGTCGGGGCCGCGACCTCCGTGACGCGCACGCCGGCCCGCGTCGAACCGGTGAAGCTGACCATGTCGACATCGGGGTGGGCGGCGATCGCCTCGCCGACGACAGGTCCCGTGCCGGACACGAGGTTGAACACCCCGGCGGGAGCACCGATCTCGTCCATGATCTCGGCGAGGATGAACGCGTTGAGCGGCGCGATCTCGCTGGGCTTGACCACCACGGTGTTGCCCGCGACGAGCGCGGGGGCGACCTTGGCCACGATCTGGTGGAGCGGGAAGTTCCAGGGGGTGATGCAGCCGATCACGCCGATGGGCTCCTTGATCACGATCGAGTTGCCGATCGTCTCCTCCCACACGATCTCGTCGGCGATCTGCACCATCGAGGCGGCGACGGCCTGCGGCAGGCCGGCCTGCACGATCTGGCACAGGAAGATCGGCATCCCGACCTCGCCGCACATGGTCTCCGCGAGCTCCTGGTTCCGGGCCGCGATGCCGTCGGCCAGGGCCTGGACGAGCTTGACCCGGTCGGCGAGTGCCGTCCCAGCCCAGCCGTCGAAGGCGTCCTTCGCCGCGACGACCGCTCGGTCGACGTCGGCGGGAGTGCCAGCGGGGATCGATCCCATCACCTGTTCGGTGGACGCGTTGATGACGTCGATGGTCTCCGCGCTGGACGGCTCCACCCACGCACCGCCGATGTAGAGCTTGTCGAACTGCTGCATGCGACTCTCCTTGGCAGAACAGGTGGCGTGGACGCTACCGCCCATCGGGCCCTCCCACCCGCGCCTCCTCCCTTCCCCGGCGCCCCCGGCCCAGCACTGGGGAGCGATTCGACATCGATTCGACGCCCAGTCACGGCGCTCGCGTGACTGGGCGTGTCGAGGTGAGGACGTCGCCGGCACGAGGGCCGGACCTGGGTGTCAGACCCCCTCGGCACACTTTCCTCATCGGAGCTGCACTCCCGGAAACCCTCGCACCATGGAAGTCCGAGATGAGCGGCGATCGTGTCCAGCGCAAGGCTGCGATGCAGCGCTTCCGAGCCACCCAGCCCCTTCGGAAGGCCCAGCGCACGCCACAGCGGCGCCGGGTCGCTCTCCAGGTCGAGCGCGACGAGGCGCTGCACGAGCTCGTCGACCTCGACCGGCACCTCCAGGAGCTCACCGCCCGCCGCATCGCTGTGCTCATGGACCTCGACCGGCTGCGCGACGCTCTCTGGCCGCCGATCGGACACCGAGCAGGCCGTGAGCCCCCGGAGGCCGAGCGGCCGCCACTACCGCCAGCCCACGCCGACGCCGTGCCGCTCGCCGGTCGCGGCCTGCGCCGGGCCTGCGTGGCCATCCTGCGCGCCCACGGCCGCCAGCAGCTGCGCGACCTGCACGGCCTGCTCCACCACTACGGCTACGAGATCGCCAGCCCGCGTCCGGTCCAGGCACTGGCCGACGCCATGGGACACGAGGTCGCGTGCGGCCGTGCGCGACGCGTGGAGCGCGGCGTCTACGAGATCGACGTCGGCATCGGTCCGTCGCCGCACCGGCTTCCGGGACCCGACCTGACCGACCCCCTCGCCGACCTCGATCCAGACCGCTGGAGCTCGCTGCCCTCAGGAGGTGGCGACGGTGAGGGTGTCGACGCCGCTGCGCAGGATCCGGCCTGGCCGGTCGCCGGTGGCCTTGCCGTCGACCACGGTGACGTGGCCGTTCACCAGCACCCGGACCACGCCGATCGAGTCCGCGGTGAGCCGAGCGGAATCGCCCGGCAGGTCCCGCACCATGGCGGCGAGCTCAGAGCCCACGGTCTCCGGATCGAAGACGACCAGGTCGGCGTGGTAGCCCTCCGCGATCAGGCCGCGGTCCTTGAAGCCGAACAGCGTGGCGGGAACCTGGGTCATCAGCTGCACGGCACGCTCCACCGACACCAGCTTGCGACCGCGGAGCGTGTCGCCCAGGAACCGGGTCGGGAAGGGCGCGCCGCACATGCGGTCGAGGTGGGCCCCGGCGTCGGAACCCCCGAGCATGGCGCGGGGATCAGCCCAGGTCTGCCGCCGCAGCTCCCAGGACTCGGGATCCCCGTCGGGCGGGATCGGCCACAGGACGGTGGCAAGCTCGTCGGCCACCACGATGTCGATCAGGCAGGCGAAGGCGCCCTGCCCACGCTCGGCGGCGATGTCACCGACCCGACGGCCCTTCAGGCCGGCGTTGGCCTCGGCGTAGGTGTCGCCGATGATGTAGTTCTCGAAGTCGGCGAGACGTCGGAACACCCCGGCCTCGGGCGAGGCCGCCTGCTCCTGCATGCGTTCCTGCACCTCCAGGTCGAGGAGCCGCTCGATCCGCTCGGGGACCGGCAGACCGAGCACATCGAGCCACCCGGGGATCAAGAACAGCCCGCAGTGGTTCAGGAAGCTCATGTTCATGGGCACCTGCACCGGCAGGGTGAGCGCCACCACCCGACCACCCCGCTCGGCCGCGAGGTCACCGGCCGACAGCTGGCGGGGGATGCGGTCCGGCTCAGCCGAGTCGATGGTGAGCACGTTCCAGTTGAGCGGGCGCTTCGCCGTGGCCGACATGTCGGCGAACAGCTCGATCTCCTCGTCGGAGAACCGATCCAGGCACCCGTCGGTCATCGCCTCGAGGGTCGTTCCCGGATGAGCCCCGACCACCTCGCACATGGCGAGGAGCTCCTCACGGGTCGACCAGCGCGAGGCCACGGGCTGCCCATCACCGTCGCTGTGGGTCCGGCTCAGCGTGGTGGAGAACCCGAGGCCGCCCGCCTCGATCGACTCGGCGAGCACGCGCTGCATCTCGGCGATCTGTTCCGGCGAGGCCTCGTTGCCCACGGCCTCCTCCCGCATCACGTAGCGCCGCAGCGCGCAGTGGCCGACGAGGAAGGCCGCGTTCACCCCGATCTGCCCGTCCAGTCGATCGAGGTAGTCGGCGAAGGAGTGCCAGTCCCAGGACACGCCCTCGGCGAGCGCGGCCACCGACATGCCCTCGACCGCCGCGAGCATCTCGCGCGTGTACGCCGCGTCCTCGGCGTGCAGCGGCGCCAGGGTGAACCCGCAGTTCCCCGCGACGATCGTCGTCACCCCGTGGATGTTCGACGGCGAGGCCATCGGATCCCAGAAGAGCTGGGCGTCGTAGTGCGTGTGCGGGTCGATCGCCCCCGGCATGACCATCAGCCCGGTCGCGTCCAGGACCTCGCGCGCCTCCTCGTCGACCTCCCCGATCGCCACGATCCGACCGTCCCGCACGCCGATGTCGGCACGCCGCGGCGCCGAGCCGGTGCCGTCGATGACGGTGCCGCCCTTGATGAGGTGGTCGAGCATGGAGTCCCCTCCGACTGGTTTCTGACGGACCGTCAGATGTTATCCGGCTCACCGGCCATCGGTAACGTCTCGGACGAACCCCGACGCCGCACACCGCTGGAACCGACATGACCAACCCCTCCGCCAAGATCATCTACACCCACACCGACGAGGCCCCAGCGCTCGCGACCTACTCGCTCCTCCCCATCATCGAGGCGTTCACGCGGCCGGCCGACGTGCACGTCGAGACCCGCGACATCTCCCTCGCCGGCCGCATCATCGCCACCTGGTCCGATCAGCTGCCCGCCGATCAGGGTGGCCCCGACGCCCTCGCCGAGCTCGGCCGCCTCGCCACCACCCCCGAGGCCAACATCATCAAGCTGCCCAACGTGAGCGCCTCGC
Organism: uncultured Iamiaceae bacterium; assembly: GCA_964624775.1. Classification (GTDB taxonomy): domain Bacteria; phylum Actinomycetota; class Acidimicrobiia; order Acidimicrobiales; family Iamiaceae; genus Aquihabitans. The sequence goes on along the minus strand of CAZUYW010000022.1, from coordinate 22,869 downwards.
TCCCGCAGCTGAAGGCGGCGATCGCCGAGCTGCAGGCCAAGGGCTACGCCCTTCCCGACTACCCCGACGATCCCAGCACCGACGCCGAGCGCGACGCCCGTGCCCGCTACGACAAGGTCAAGGGGTCCGCGGTCAACCC
>CAZUYW010000022.1:0-22630 GCA_964624775.1 uncultured Iamiaceae bacterium | reverse complement strand
TCGTCGACGGCACCGTCATGTCGAAGCGAGCGCTCGTCGCCTTCCTCGCCGAGCAGATCGCCGACGCCAAGGCCAAGGGCGTCCTGTTCTCCGTGCACCTCAAGGCCACCATGATGAAGGTGTCGGACCCGATCATGTTCGGCCACGTCGTCCGCACCTTCTTCGCCGACCTGTTCGCCGACCACGGCGACCTGCTCGACCAGGTCGGCGCCAACCCCAACGACGGCCTCGCCGCCATCCTCACCGCGATCGAAGCCCTCCCGGCCGACCAGAAGGCCGTCGTCGACGCTGCCATCGCCGCCGCCTACGAGGACGGCCCGGCACTCGCCATGGTCGACTCCGACCGCGGCATCACCAACCTGCACGTGCCCTCCGACGTGATCGTCGACGCCTCCATGCCCGCCATGATCCGCACCTCGGGCCAGATGTGGAACGCCGCCGGCGAGCAGCAGGACACCAAGGCCGTGATCCCCGACTCCAGCTACGCGGGCATCTACGAGGTGGTCATCGAGGACTGCAAGCGCAACGGCGCCTTCGACCCCGTCACCATGGGGTCGGTGCCCAACGTCGGGCTCATGGCCCAGGCCGCCGAGGAGTACGGCAGCCACGACAAGACCTTCGAGATCCCCGCCGACGGCACCGTCCGCGTCGTGGACCAGGCTGGCACCACCCTCATGGAGCACGCCGTGGAGGCGGGCGACATCTGGCGCATGTGCCAGACCAAGGACGCACCGATCCAGGACTGGGTCAAGCTCGCCGTCGACCGGGCCCGCGCCACCGGCAGCCCGGCGGTCTTCTGGCTGGACGCCGAGCGAGCCCACGACGCGGCCCTGATCGAGAAGGTCACCCGCTACCTGGCCGACCACGACACCGAGGGCCTCACCATCGAGATCATGGCCCCGGCCGAGGCCTGCCGCTTCTCCATCGAACGCATCCGCCAGGGCCTCGACACGATCTCGGTCACCGGCAACGTGCTGCGCGACTACAACACCGACCTGTTCCCCATCCTCGAGCTCGGCACGAGCGCCAAGATGCTCTCGATCGTGCCGCTCATGGCCGGCGGCGGCCTGTTCGAGACCGGTGCCGGCGGCTCGGCCCCCAAGCACGTCCAGCAGTTCGAGCGCGAGAACCACCTCCGCTGGGACAGCCTCGGCGAGTTCCTCGCCCTGGCCGTCTCGCTCGAGCACCTCGCCAACTTCAGCGGCAACACCCGTGCCCAGGTGCTGGCCGACACCCTCGACGCCGCCACCGGGCGCTTCCTCGACGACGGCCGATCGCCCTCGCGCAAGGCCGGCGAGCTCGACAACCGGGGCAGCCACTACTACCTGGCCCGCTACTGGGCCGAGGCCCTCGCCGCCCAGACCGACGACACCGACCTCGCCGCCCACTTCGCCGATGCCGCCGCCGCCCTCGTCGCCGAGGAGGCCACCATCGTCGCCGAGCTCAACGGTGTGCAGGGCAGCCCCGTCGACATCGGCGGCTACTACAGCCCGGACCCCGCGCTCGCCGCCGCCGCCATGCGCCCCAGCCCCACCCTCAACGCCATCATCGACGGCCTGGGCTGAGGCGCACCCCTAGGCGTGCAGGCCGAGGTTGGCGTAGATCCCCTGGATCGACGTCGCTCGGTTCATCGCGTAGAGGTGCACCCCGGGCACGCCGATCTCGAGGAGCTCGGCGACGAGCTCGGTCGCCACCTCGACCCCCAGCCGGCGGGTCGCCTCGGCGTCCCCGTCCACCGCGTCCAGCCGTGCCTGCAGGGCATCGGGGATGACGACGTTGTTCATGGCCGCCATGCGCCGGGTCCCCGACACGCTCACGAACGGCATGACGCCCGGCAGCACCGGCGTGTCGCACCCGAGCTCGGCGAGCTCCTCGAGGAGGCGCCGGTAGTGCGCGGCGTCGTAGAAGAACTGCGTCATCCCGAAGTCGGCGGCCGCGAGCTTGGCCGCGAGGTGGCGGCGATCCGTGGCCCGATCGGGCGAGCGCGGGTGCACCTCGGGGAAGGCGGACACGCCGACCGCGAAGTCTCCGACCTCGCGGATCAGCTCGACCAGCTCGCTCGCGTAGGTGAAGTCCCCGCCAGGGTCCGAGCCGTCCGCGGGCGGGTCGCCGGCCAGCGCCAGCACGTTGTGCACGTTGCCGACGCGGTAGGCCTCGAGCAGGGCGATGAGCTCGGCTCGCGTGTGCCCCACGCAGGTCAGGTGGGGCATGGCCGGGAACGACCGCTCCTCGTTGACCCGCAGCACCAGGTCACGGGTCGTGTCGCGGGTCGAGCCGAGCGCGCCGTAGGTGATCGACACGAACGACGGGTCGAGCGCCGCCAGCTCGCCGACCGCCTCGTCGAACGACGCCATCGCCTCGGGCGTCTTGGGCGGGAAGAACTCGAAGGACCAGGTCTGCCCCTCGGCCAGGAGGTCGTCGATGCGCGTCATGGTCGGCTCACCCTACGCGCCGCTCGGCCGCCTCGACGGCGTTGCGGAACAGCAGCGCGATCGTCGTCGGCCCCACGCCGCCGACGCGCGGGGTGATCGCACCGGCCACCGTCTCGCAGGACTCGTCGACGTCGGGCAGCAGGCGCTTGCCCTCGTAGCGGACCCCGCCGCCCACCACGGTCACGCCGGGCGTGAGGTGCTCGGGCTGCAAGATCCCGGGCACCCCGGCCGCGGCGATGACGATCTCGGCCCGCCGGGTGTAGTCGGGCCAGTTCGGCACGCCGGTGTGCACCACGGTGACCGCGGCGTTCGCCGTGGGCCGCTTCTGCGACAGGAGCAGCGCGAGCGGCCGCCCGAGGGTCGTCCCCCGGCCGAGGATCACGACCTCCCGACCCGACACCGGGATCTCGTAGTGCGCGAGCAGTGCCTCGATGCCCGCCGGAGTGCAGGGCACCGGCCCGGGCATGCCGAGCGCGAGCCGACCCATGTTCACCGGGTGGAGGCCGTCGACGTCCTTGTCGGGGTCGAGCGCGAGCAGCGCGGCGTCGAAGTCGATCTGCGGGGGCGTCGGATGCTGGAGCAGGACGGCATCGACGTCAGCGGCATCGTTCATCTCGCGGATCGCGGCCAGCACATCGGCCTGCGTCGCGTCCTGGGGCAGGTGGATGTGGGGCGAGGTGAACCCCAGCGATGCCGCCTTCTCCATCTTCATCCGGATGTAGCCGGCCGATGCCGAGTCGTCCCCGACCAGGATCGTGCCGAGTCCGGGGGTGTGCCCGGCGGCGACCAGCGCCTCGATGCGGGGCGCCAGATCGGCGAACACGGCGTCGGCGACGGGGCCGCCGGGCAGCAGGCGTGCGGTCATCGGATCTCCTCGGATCAGTGCTTGAACTGGCGCTCGCCGGTGAACACCATCGCCACCCCGAGCTCGTCGGCCTTGGCGATGGTCTCGGCATCGCGCACCGAGCCGCCGGGCTGCACGATGACCGCCACGCCGGCCGCAGCCGCCGCCTCGATGCCATCGGCGAAGGGGTAGAACGCGTCGCTGGCGCAGGCGCCGCCGGCGGCGCGCCCCGCCGCCTTCGACGCCGCGATCTCGCCGGCCTCGACACGGTTCTGCTGACCAGCACCGATGCCCCAGGCGACCCCGTCCTTGACGAGCACGATCGAGTTCGACGTGACCGCCGCACAGACGCGGAAGGCCAGCGCGGCGTCGGCGAGTTCGGCCGCGGTCGGCTGGCGCTCGGTCACCACCTGCCACTCGCTCACCGGGGTGACGAGGCGATGGGGCTCCTGCACGAGCCACCCGCCCGAGATGGGCCGCAGGTGGCGGGTGGCCGGCACCGGCGGTCGGGCCTCGAGCAGCCGGGTGTTCTTGCGCTTGGCCTGGAGCCGCTCGATCACGCCCGGCCCGTAGCCCGGGGCGATCACCAGGTCGGCCTGGGCGGCGGCCACCATGGCCTCGACCGTGGCGTCGTCGACCGGGCGGTTCAGCGCCACGATCCCGCCGAACGCGGAACGGGCGTCGCACTCGAAGGCCCGCTCGTAGGCATCGGCCAGGCTGTCGGCCACCGCGGCGCCACAGGGGTTGGCGTGCTTGATGATGGCGACCGCGGCCTTGCCCCCCGATGCGTCGCCCAGGTCGTGGGCGAGCAGCCAGGCCGCGTCGGCGTCGAACAGGTTGAGGTAGCTCATGGCCACCCCGCTGTGCTGGACGGCGTCGACCCACCACGGTTCCGCGCCGTTGTCGACGTACACCGCTGCCGCCTGGTGCGGGTTCTCGCCGTAGCGCAGCGTCCGCGGATCGCGCGTGGCGGCGACGTGCAGCGTGGGCGGCAGCAGCTCCCCCGCCTCCTGGTCGAACCACGCGACCACGGCCGCGTCGTAGGCCGCGGTGTGGGCGAACGCAGCGCGGGCGAGGCGCCGACGGGTGTCCGCCGAGAGCGAACCGGATGCCCGCAGCTCCTCGAGGATCGCCGGGTAGTCGCGGGGGTCGACGACGACGCCGACCTGGGCGTGGTTCTTGGCCGCGGCCCGCACCATGGCCGGGCCGCCGATGTCGATCAGGTCCTCGGCCCCGCCACCGCCGTGGGCGAACGCGGACGGGTCCTCGCCGAACGGGTACAGGTTGCCGACCACGAGGTCGATGGGCTCGATCCCGTAGGTGGCCATGTCGGCCTGGTGCTCGGGATCGGTGCGGTCGGCGAGGATGCCGCCGTGGACCTTGGGGTGCAGCGTCACCACCCGGTGCCCGAGGATGGCGGGCACGCCGGTGATGTCGGCGGTGTCGGCGACGGTGAGCCCGGCTTCGCGCAGCGACCGCGCCGTGCCCCCGCTGGACACGAGGTCCCACCCGAGGTCGGCGAGCCCCTGGGCGAGCTCGAGGATCCCGGTCTTGTCGTACACGGACAGCAGTGCCCTCACGGCAGCGTTCCCTTCCTGGTCACGGCAGCACCGTGCCCCGTTCGATGATCTGGCGGAGCGTGGCCGGGTACAGCACCCGCTCCACCTCCTTGATGCGCTCGTGGAGCGACGCCTCGGTGTCCCCCGGCAGGACCGGCACCGCCTCCTGGGCCAGGATCGGCCCCGTGTCGACGTCGAGATCCGCCACGTGCACAGTGCACCCGGTGACCTTGACCCCGTGCGCCAGCGCGTCGCGCACGGCGTGCCAGCCCGTGAAGGACGGGAGCAGCGCCGGGTGGGTGTTGATCAGACGACCGCCGTAGGCGTCCTGCATCGGCTGGGTCAGGATCGTGCCGAAGCCCGCCATGGCCACCAGGTCGATGCCGTGGGCGACGAGCACGTCGGCGAGGCGAGCCGAGTAGGCGTCGCGGTCGAAGGACGCGTCGTAGCGGTCGCGCTCGACGAGCACTGCGTCGATCCCGGCCCGCTCGGCGATGGCGAGCCCCCCGCAGGGCCGGTCGGCCACGACGAGCGCGACCTCGAGGCCCGCGTCGAGCATCGCGTCGAGGATCGACCCCGTTCCCGACACCAAGACGCCCAATCGCACTGGCGGGACGCTACCAGCCGACCCTGACGGGCCCGAAGGCCGATGCCGGGTACGTTGCGTCCCATGGGAGGGGTCCCCGACGCGGATGACCACTGGGACGAGGCCGACGCCGACGCGGAGCGCGCCGCCGCCGAGCCGTGGCTCCTCGCCTACGGGGCCGAGCCCGATCCCGGGCAGGTCGAGCGGCTCGCGACCCTCGGCGCCCGCCCCGGCTACGACCTCCACCCGCGCTGCGTGATCGCCGACGGCGCCCGGGTGGTGGCCGACCGCCTGCAGGTCGGTGAGCACACCACCATCGCCGCGGGATGCCTGATCCGCGGCGACGTGACCATCGGCGCCCACTGCAGCCTCAACGCCGGCGCGATCACGATGGGTCGGGTCCGGATCGGCAACGTGGTCCGCATCGCGTCCTACGCGGTCCTGGTGGGCGAGAACCACGGCACCGATGACCTGGCCCTGCCGATCGCGGCCCAGCCGATGACCTCGATGGGGGTGGTCGTCGAGGACGACGTGTGGATCGGCGCCAACGTCACCGTCGTCGACGGCGTGACGATCGGCGCCCACGCCGTGATCGCCGCCGGTGCGGTCGTGACGCGGGATGTGGCGCCCTGGACCGTCGTGGCCGGCGTGCCGGCCCGACCCATCCGCGACCGGCGCGAGGGGCCGTCGGCCCGCCGCTCGGGCCGGGCCGCGGGCCCGACCGGTGGGCCGCGCCGTCGCGACGCCCTCGCCCGCTTCGATGCGACGGTGGCCGATCAGTGGCCTGCCGCGCTCGCCCGCTGCGAGATCGACCACAAGGGGACCCGCACCTACGCCGACGCGCCCGGCGCGGCCTGGGCACCGCGCCCCCTCAACGATGCGATCGAGATCGCCGGCGCGTTCGGCGCCACGCCGCCCGTCGCCCCGCCGGCCGAGCTCATCGCCCGCATCCAGGCCCTCCAGGACCCGGTGACGGGCATGTTCGGCGACCCGCGCCTCACCCCGCCCGAGGACCCTCTCGCGCCGACCCACCAGGAGTGGGACATGTACGGCGTGCTGTCCTGCGGCTACGCGCTCGAGGTGCTGGGCGCCGCCCCCGCCCACCCGGTGCACGCGGTGGAGGCGTGCACGGCCGAACGGCTCGAGGGGCTGCTCGACCGCCTCGACTGGGGCTGGCTCGCCTGGACGTCGGGCTCCTGGGTCGACGGCTTCGCCACGGCCGCCTACCTGAACCGCCGCCACCACGGCTCGACGCAGACCCACCCGATGCTGTGGGGGTGGCTCGCCACCCACGTGCACCGCGCCTCGGGGATGTGGGGCACCCACCTCGACCCGGCGGGCGAGCTCGACGTCGGCTGGCTCATGGCGGTCAACGGCTACTACCGGATGACCCGGGGCGCCCACGCCCAGTGGGGCGTGCCCCTCCCCCATCCGGAGGCCGCGATCGACACGGTCCTCGCCCACGGGCGGCGCTGGGACTGGTTTGCCGCCACCGAGCGCAACGCCTGCAACGTGCTCGACGTCATCCACCCCCTGTGGCTGCTCGGCCGCCAGGTCCCCTACCGCGCGCCCGAGATCCGCGAGGTCGCCGCCCGCATCCTCACCGAGGCGTGCGACGACTGGGTCGACGGCGCCGGGATGCCCTGGGAGGTCGGGCGCGACCAGCCCGGCCTGCAGGGCACCGAGATGTGGCTGGCGATCGTGCACCTCGCCGCCGACGTGCTCGGCGAGGCCGACGGCCTCTCCTGGACGCCCCGGGGCGTCCACCGCCTCGCGCCGGCGACCTCGCTCGACTGAGGCGCCGCCGTCACCTGATGCGATCGAGCCCGATCAGGGTGAGGTCGATGCGCTCGGCCGAGTCCCGCTCCCCGGCCTCGTGGAGCACGCCGATGCGGTGGTCGGGGAGCTCGACCAGGTCCGAGTAGCCGCTCGGTCCCGACGCGATGCGGGTGCCGGCCGACCACGTGGCCCCCTCGTCGCTCGAGGTGCGCACCGTGAGGTCGACCCGGTCGTGCTGGTCGGCGGGGGCGGCGAACAGGAGGCGCCCGTGCGCGCCTCCCGCCCACAGGATCGAGCCCTGCACGACCGGCACGGTCAGGCCCTCGACCATCGCGTAGGGCGGGTCGAAGGTGGCGCCGCCGTCGGCCGACCGGGCCTGGAGGCGGTGCCACGGGGCCGACTCCTTCTGGTTGCGGCTCGAGAAGAGCAGCGAGCCGTCGGGCAGCTCGGCCACGGCGTTCTCGTCGGGGATGAGGTCGCTCTGGGGCGTGTCGTCGGCACCGACGCGCCAGGTCTGCCCGCCGTCGTCGGACACGAGCACGTGGTCGCCCGCCCCCTTGTCGGCGTCGGTGTGGTTCGCGGCGGCGACGAGCCGCCCGCGGTGCGCGCCGTGAGCCAGCTGGATCGCGTGGCCGGGGCCGACCGTGTACCACCGCCACGTCGCCGGCTTCACCGACGCGGTGATGTCCTTCGGGCGCGCCCAGGTGCGGCCGTCGTCGTCGCTGGCGAGCAGCCAGATCCGGCTGGAGTCCTCCCCGGTGCCGGTCAGGATCTCGAGCTCGGTGTCGGTGCCGGCCTTGTGGGTGGCGAGCACCACGACGCGCCCGGTGGCGGCATCGACGACCGGTGCGGGGTTCCCGACGAAGTCGGTGCCGTCCTCGGCCACGACGTCGAGCGGTCCCCAGGAGCGCCCGTCGTCCCGCGAGCGCTTCAGCACGAGGTCGACGTCGCCGTCATCGGCAGCGGAACCCCGACGCCCTTCGGCGAAGGCCAGCAGGTCCCCCGAGCGGGTCCGCACCACGGCAGGGATCCGGAACGACGCGTACCCGTCCTCGCCACCGCGGAACACGGTGACCGTGACCGGTGCCGCGCCGCTCCGGTCGGGCGCGGCCGTCGTGGTCGTGGACGGTCGCCCGGGCGGGCGGGTCGTGGCGGACGACGCGCCCCCGTCCGACCCGGACCCCCCGCACGCGCCGAGGGCGAGGACGGCGAGGGCCGCACCGCCGACGGCGATGCGGCCCCGGGACCGAGCACGAGCAGCCATCAGAGGCTGCGGACGATCTCCACCATGAGCTCGCCGGCCTCGGTCGGGTTGTTGCCGACCTTGACCCCGGCGTCGCGCAGCGCCTCCATCTTGGCGGCCGCGGTGCCCTTGCCGCCCGACACGATGGCGCCGGCGTGGCCCATCTTCTTGCCGGGAGGGGCGGTGACACCGGCGATGTAGGCGGAGACCGGCTTGGTCATCTTGGTCTTGATGAACTCGGCGGCCTCCTCCTCGGCCGAGCCGCCGATCTCACCGATGAGCATGACGGCCTTGGTCTCGGGATCGGCCTCGAACGCCTCCAGGCAGTCGATGAAGGAGGTGCCGGGGACGGGGTCGCCGCCGATGCCCACGCAGGTGGTGACGCCGATGTCCTGGAGCTTGAGCTCGTAGAGGGCCTGGTAGGTGAGCGTGCCCGAGCGGCTCACGATGCCGACGGGGCCGCCCGGCTTGGCGATCTCGCCGGCGGTGATGCCGATGTTGGCCTTCCCGGGGCTGATGATGCCGGGGCAGTTGGGGCCGAGGATGCGGGTGCCGGGGAAGTCGCGCTTCACCTTGTTGAAGAAGTACGCCTCGTCCTGGGCGGGCACGCCCTCGGTGATCACCACGACCAGGTCGAGGCCCGCCTCGGCGGCCTCGAGCACGGCGGCCTGGACGCCGGGAGCCGGGATGAAGACGCAGGACGCGGTGGCCCCGGTGGCCTCCTTGGCCTCGGCGACCGTGGCGTAGACGGGGATCCCGTCGACGTCGGTGCCGGCCTTCTTCGGGTTGACGCCGGCCACCACCTGGGTGCCGTAGTCGCGGTTGCGCAGGCCGTAGAAGCGGCCCTGGGAGCCGGTCAGGCCCTGGTAGATGACCTTGGTGTTCTCGTCGACGAAGATGGCCATGATCAGGCGTCCTTTCCGGCCAGGGCGACGACCGTGCGGGCCGCCTCGAGCATGGTGGGCTTGGAGATGAGCATGTCGGACTCGTGGTCGGCCAGGATCGCCCGACCCTCCTCCGCGTTGGTGCCGTCGATGCGGATCACGATCGGGGCGTCGATCTGCACCCGGCCGAGGGCGGTGACGATGCCGTTGGCAACCTCGTCGCCCTTGGTGATGCCGCCGAAGATGTTGATGAAGATGGCCTTGACCTTGGGGTCGTTGTTGATGACCTCGAGGGCGCCGGCCATGACCTCGGCGTTGGCGCCGCCGCCGATGTCGAGGAAGTTCGCGGGAGCGCCGCCGACCTGGTTGATGATGTCGACGGTGGACATGGCCAGCCCGGCGCCGTTGGCGATCACGCCGACGGTGCCGTCGAGGCCCACGTACTGGAGGCCCTTGTCGTGGGCGGCCTGCTCGCGCTCGTCGCGGACCTGGGTGGCCTCGTAGGCCTCCCAGCCCTCGTGGCGGAACTGGGCGTTGCCGTCGAGGGTGACCTTGGCGTCGAGGGCGTGGACCTCGCCGGTCGGCTTGAGGATCAGCGGGTTGATCTCACAGAGGTCGGCGTCGCCCTCGGTGTAGGCCCGGTAGAGCTTCAGGAGGATGTCGACGGTGCCGTCGTTGGCCGCCGGGTTGAGGTTGGCGGCCTCGACCCAGGCGCGGGCGGCCTCTGGGGTGAGGCCGTCGACCGGGTCGATCCAGATCTTGGCGATGGCGTCGGGGTTCTCCTCGGCCACGGCCTCGATCTCGACGCCGCCCTCGGCCGACAGCATGCCGAGGTGCTTCTTGGCGCCGCGATCGAGCGTGAAGCTCGCGTAGTACTCCTCGGCGATGTCGGACGCGGCCTCGATCCACACCGTGCGCACGATGTGGCCCTTGATGTCGAGGCCGAGGATGTTGCCGGCGTGCTCGCGGGCCTCGGCGGCGTCGTTGGCGAGCTTCACGCCGCCCGCCTTGCCGCGCCCACCGACGTGGACCTGGGCCTTCACGACCACCGGGTAGCCGAGCCGGTCGGCGGCGGCGACGGCGTCGTCGACGGTGGTGACCGCCTCACCCGGGCTCACCGGGATGCCGAAGCTCGCGAAGAACTGCTTGCCTTGGTATTCGAGAAGGTCCACTCGGACTCCTGGAGTTCGCTGCGGGTGCGCGACCACCGGCGGTGCCGGACGGCCGGGACGGGAACGGGTGGGATACTAGGCAGGTGCCTGTGTCCACCCCGCATCCGCCCGTGACCCGCCGCGAGGCCCGATGAGCCCGGTCGCCCCGTCCAACAACCACGTCGGGCGGGCCGCGCTCGTCGCCGTCGTCGGCATCGTCGTGCTGATCGGCGGGCTGTGGCTCGCCACGCTCGCGCTCGGCAACAAGAACAGCCCCGACCTGCGCATCGGGGACCAGACCTTCCAGGGCGGCGACGCCAAGCGGCTGGCGGCCGAGATCGCCGACCGGGGCCCGATCTTCTACGGCGACGTGTCGGGCAACAAGGAGCGCGACATGATCCTGCAGCACATCGGCTCGTCGCCCAGCAAGGGCTGGTACGCCTTCCTCGCCGCCCCGGTCGACAAGCCCCGCGACTGCACCTGGACGTGGAAGCCCAAGCGGGACCTGTTCGTGGCGAAGTGCGATCCGTCGCTGACGGCCCCCGCCGACGGCGAGGGCCTCCCCCAGTTCAAGGTCACCGTCACCGACGGACGGATCGACGTCGACCTCAACAAGGAGCCCGGCGGCGGCTCGACCAGCTCTACCACCGAGCCCCGATGACCGCGGCGCGCATCGTCTGCGAGGGCTACGGCCCGCCCGAGGACCTCGTGCTGCGACCGATCGAGGTGCCCGAGCCCCGCGTCGGCCAGGTGGTGATCGAGGTGGCGGCGGCGGGCGTGAACTTCGTCGACGCCCTCTTCGTCGCCGGCACCTACCAGATCAAGGTGCCGCCGCCCTTCACGCCGGGCTCCGAGCTGGCCGGCACGGTCATCGCCGTGGGGCCCGAGGTCGACGGCGTCTCCGTGGGCGATGCCGTCCTGTCCTCCATGGGCCTCGGCGCGTGGGCGACCCACGTGGCGGTGCCCGCCGCGTCGCTCGTGCCGGTGCCGGCGGGCATGGACCTCCCGACGGCCGCGGCCCTCGTGCAGAGCTACTGCACCGCGTGGTTCACCCTGACCCGCCGCACCACCGTCGCGGCCGGCGAGACGGTCCTGGTGCTCGGCGCGGGCGGTGGGGTCGGGCTGGCCGCCGTCGACGTCGCTCGATCACTGGGCGCCACCGTGATCGCCGCCGCGTCCACCCCCGCCAAGCTCGATGCCGCCCGGGCCATGGGCGCCGCCCACGGCATCGCCTACGAGGACGAGGACCTGAAGGCCGCCGCCCGCGAACTGGCGGGTGGCGGCGTCGACGTCGTCATCGACCCGGTGGGCGGCCCGCACACCGAGCCCGCGCTGCGGGCAACGGGCGTGGGCGGGCGCCTGTGCATCATCGGGTTCGCCGCCGGCGACATCCCGCGGGTGCCGGTGAACCAGATCCTGCTCAACAACCGGACGGTGGTCGGGATCGACTGGGGCGCGTGGGCCATGCGCAACCCGCTCGACCAGCAGGCCCTGCTCGGCGAGGTGCTGGCCGCCGTCGCCGACGGCCGCCTCCACCCGCCCGCGCCGACCACCCGACCCCTCGCCGAGGCCGGGGCCGCGCTCCGAGACCTGCTCGACCGCCGCCTCACGGGCAAGGCGGTCCTGCTCCCGGGCTGAGCCTCAGCCGGCGGCGAGCTGCTCGGCGACGAGGCGGCGCTGGATCTTGTCGGTGCCGGTCCGGGGGAAGTCGTCCACCACGACGTAGCGCACGGGCACCTTGTAGGTGGCGAGGCGCTCGTGGCACCACGCGCCGAGGTCGGCGTGGGCCAGGTCGGCACCCGGCGCGAGCCGCACCGCGGCCACCGGGACCTCGCCGTCGCGCTCGTCGGGCTGGGGCACCACGGCCGCCTCGAGCACGTCGGGGTGCTCCTCGAGCGCGGCCTCGACCTCCACCGCGTACACCGAGTAGCCACCCCGCTTGATCACGTCCTTGCTGCGCCCCTCGAAGTTCACGGCGCCGAGGATCCCGCGGCGGGCCAGGTCCCCGGTGCGCAACCAGCCGTCCTCGGTGAACGCCGAGGCGGTGGCGCTGGGCGAGCCGTAGTAGCCGCGCAGGACCCCGGGCCCGGACAAGAGGAGCTCCCCCACCCCGCCGAGGGGCACCTCGGCCCCGTCGTCGTCGACGACCTTGAACCGGTTGCCGGGCAGCGGGACGCCCACGGACCCACCGATCGCGGTGGGCACCAGCGGGGGCGAGACCCGGATGGCGACCCCGCCGCCGGTCTCGACCATGCCGTACCCCTCGGCGAAGATCGCTTCCCCCACCGAGCCGACGAGGGGCAGGTGGGCGGTGGCGCCCATGGCCTTGAACCGGTTGGCCAGCTCGGTGGGCATGACATCGGCGCCGGAGATCCAGAGCCGCACGGAGCGCAGGTCGCGCGCCTCGGCGCCGGCCTCCAGGAGCATGCGGTACATGGCGGGCACCCCGGCGAACACCGAGGACCTGCGGGTCTCGAGGGCGTCGAGCGCGTCGACCGGGTTGAAGTGCGGCAGGTAGTACACGGGCAGCCCGGCGCACGCAGCGCCGGCGGCCATGGCGAACCCGAAGATGTGGGCCACCGGCAGGCCGAGCACCAGCTCGTCGTGGCGGAGGCCGAGCGGGAGGAGCGCCCCCGCCGACAGCCCGCCCAGCAGGCTCCGGTGGGTCAGCTCGGCCCCCTTGGGCTTGCCCGTCGTGCCCGACGTGTAGAAGAGCGCGGCGACGTCTCCGGGGCGGGCGGGCACGGCCCGGCCGAACGGCGCGGCGCCCTCGAGCTCGGCGAGGTCGCGCACCACCGCGGCGGCACCCGAGTCCGCCACCACGTGGTCGATCTCGGCCTCGGTCATCCCCGCGTTCACCGGGGCCGGCAGGCAGCCGGCGCGCGACGCGGCGAGGGTCAGGAGGAACTGCTCGTAGGTGTTCGGCACGGCCAGCACCACCCGTTCGCCGGGCTCGGCGCGCCCGGCGATGGCGCCCGCCCAGCGGTCGACCAGATCCGCGGCCCCGGCGACGCCGGCCGCGAAGCCGGTGCCGGCCTCGGCGACGAGGGGTCGGCCGCCGTGCACCCGGGCGAGGCGCTCGAGCAGCGTGCCCAGCGTGAGCCCCCGCCCGAGCGCGACCTCGAGCCTCCGGACGGTGCGCATCCGGACAATCTACGGCGTGCGCCGGGCGGCCGGTTCCGACCGGATCGGACCGCTAGCGTGCGCCCGTCGCCGACGAAGGGAACCCCATGACCACCGCCGCACGCCTCCGCCTGCTCGCCCTGGCCGCCACGATCGCCGTGGGTGCCGTCGCCTGCGGTTCCTCGGACAGCGACGGCGCCGACAAGGGCGCCACCACGACCACCGCCGCCTCGAGCTCGGGCGAGAAGGTCGTGACGGGCACAGCGGACTCGATCCCGGCCACGCCGGCGAACGCGAAGGGGTGCCGCACGCCCGAGAAGGCCGCCGCCCTCACCAAGGCGCCCACCGTCACCATCCCGGACCCGATCGCGGACGCCCCGTTCGTCACCGACGACATCCCGGGCTGCGGCGACCCCATCAAGGCCGGGAACACCATCTCGGTGCAGTACATCTTGAAGTCGTCCACCACCGGCAAGGTCGTCGACGCCTCCTGGAACCGCGGCGCCCAGCCGTTCCAGTTCACGATCGGCCAGGGCAGCGTCATCCGGGGCTGGGACGAGGGCCTGATCGGGATGCGGGCCGGCGGGCGCCGGACGCTCGTGCTCCCGCCCGACTACGCGTACGGCGCCCAGGGCAGCCCGCCCGACATCCCCGCCAACGACACGCTCGTGTTCGTGATCGACGCGGTCGACGCCGGCTGATCAGGCCTTGGTCAGCGGCGCCCACGCGAGGAGCAGCACCTTCTGACCCACCGTGGGGAAGTGCACGGTGATCTCGGTCTTGTCGCCGCTCCCCTGCAGGTCGAGGACCACGCCCTCGCCCCACTTGCCGTGCACGACGTCGTCGCCGACCCGCAGGCCCTGCGGGTTGGCCTCGGCCGCGGCCGCCTGACCGGCGGCGAGGGCCTGGTCGACCTGGCGCTCGCGGGCGGCACGGCGCGCCTCCGACGAGATGCCCGACCGCCGCTCGGGGCGCTCGCCCCACGCCGCGGCCGATGACGTCGTGCCGGCGCTGTCGGCCCAGGCGCCCGAGCGCGACGAGCGTCGGGCCCCCTCGATCGAGGACACCAGGCGCTGGGGGATCTCGTCGAGGAACCGGCTCGGCGGGTTGTACTGCGTGGCGCCGTAGATCGTGCGGCTCCACGCGTGGCTCAGGTAGAGGCGCTCGCGGGCCCGCGTGATCCCGACGTAGGCGAGTCGGCGCTCCTCCTCGAGCTCGTGGGGCTCCCCGAGCGAGCGCAGGTGCGGGAAGATGCCGTCCTCCAGGCCGATCAGGAACACGGCGGGGAACTCGAGGCCCTTGGCCGCGTGGAGGGTCATGAGGACGACCTGGGAGTCGTCGTCGGGGACCTGGTCGGCGTCGGAGACGAGCGAGATCTGCTCGAGGAAGTCGTCGACCGAGGCGATGTCGCGCGCCGAGCCGATCAGCTCGGCCAGGTTCTCGAGGCGACCCTCGGCCTCGATCGAGTGCTCGGCCTGGAGCTCGGCCGCGTAGCCGCTGCGCTCGAGCAGGGCCTCGAGCGCAGGTGCCGGGCCGTCGGCCACGAGCGGGGCCACCCCGTCGAGCAGCTCGAGGAACGACTCGATGCCCTTGATCGCCTTCCCGGTGACCCCGGCCTCGGGGGCGCGGCGCAGCGCGTCCAGGAACGGGGTGCCGTGCATGGCGGCCCACGTGTCGATGCGGGCGACCGACGAATCGCCGATGCCGCGCTTCGGGCTGTTGAGGATGCGCTTGACCGACACCTCGTCGGCGGGGTTCACGACCGCCTTCAGGTAGGCCAGGGCGTCCTTGATCTCGCGACGGTCATAGAAGCGGGTGCCGCCGACGACCTTGTAGGGGATCCCCGACCGGCGTAGGTGCTCCTCGACCACGCGGCTCTGCGCGTTGGTCCGGTAGAAGACCGCAATGTCGCCCCAGCGGGCGTCGCCCCCGTCGTGGAGCTTGGCCATCTCGTGGGCCACCCACTGCGCCTCGTCGCCCTCGTCGTCGGCGTGGTAGCGGATGATGGCGTGGCCATCACCCGCGTCGGTCCAGAGCTCCTTGGGCTTGCGGGACAGGTTGTTGGCGATGACGGCGTTGGCCGCGTCGAGGATGGTCTGGGTGGACCGGTAGTTCTGCTCGAGCACGATCACGGTCGTGTCCGGGAAGGCCTCCTCGAACTCCATGATGTTCGAGATGTCCGCACCCCGAAATCTGTAGATGGAGTTGTGCACGACGAGGCCGCCGGCGAGGTAGTCATGGGTGGCGGTGACCTCGAGGTCGTGGACCGGACCGTCGTATTCGCCGGCCTCCACGGCGTCGATGACGGTGGGCGCGAGGTGACCGTCGTCGTCGGCGGCGAGCATCGTCATGCCCGGGCGGAGGTGGCTCAGCGGCAGGATCGTCCAGAGCTCGCCGGCGATCGCGGCGCGCCGGCGGATCGACAGGCCGCCGGCGAACGCGATGCGCTGCGCGAGGTCGACCGCCTCGGGATAGGAGGCGCGGCTGATCTCCAGACGCCACCCGGCACCCTTCCCGGCTCGCACGGGGAACCCCGCGTCGCGCAGCCGGGCGGCGATCTCCTCGCGGTTCGATGACCACTGGATCCGGTGGTACCCCACCGATCCGTGGCGATGATCGCTGAACATCGTGAGGTTCAGCGTCTGGCGGCGGGCGCCGTTCTGGGGCACCAGGTGCGGGAACTCGACGAGCAGGTCGAGGTCCTCGAGCAGATCCTTGGCGCGGGTCCGGGTGTCCACCGCGTCGAAGAGGCGATCGAGGCCGTCCTGGGAGAGCGCGAGCCGGCGCCCGGCATCGTGGAAGCACGCGGTCGGCAGGCCGTACTGGGCCGCGAACCACGCCTCCCACCACGCCGCGTCCTCGCTCGTCGGGTAGACCCCGAGGATCCAGAGCCGATCGCCGTGCTCCTGGTTGAGGCGGACCCGGGGCCCGATGTCGACGACACCGGCCCGGCGCGGCCGGGCACTCAGGGTGCGACCGATGCGGAAGCCGCGGTCGGCCCGCTCCATCAGGTACACGACGTGGTGGCCCGGCGGGAGGGTCACCTGCACGGGCACCAGGTGGTGCGGGGTGCCCTCGATCGACCGTCCCCCCGCGCTGACCCGGTAGAGGCGTCCCCGGTAGCGCCCCGGGACCGCGGCGGTGACCGCACCGGCCACGACCTCGGTCCCCGCTGCCGCGCCGAGGACCTGGTCCCCCACCGCGAGGTCCTCGATGGGACGGGGGCCGGCGGGCGTCGAGATCGGGGTGCCGGGCAGGAGGCACTGGTCGCTGTCGCCGACGATGCAGACGTTGCGGTGACCGCCGGCGAGGGCGAGCACGAACTCGTTCTGCACCTTGTTGGTGTCCTGGTACTCGTCGACCAGGACGTGGCGGAACCGCCGCCGGTAGTGGTCGAGCACCTCGGGCTCGGTGCGGAACAGCTCGACGGTGTTGCGGAGCAGGTCGTCGAAGTCCATGGCGCCGGCTTTGAGCAGGCGGGCCTGGTACTCGTCGTAGATGTCGGCGACCTTGCGCTGGAGGATCACCTCGGCGCGGTCGCGGTACTCCCTCGGGCCGACGTCGTCGTTCTTGGCCGCCGAGATCATGGCGTGCACCGAGCGCGGCGGGAAGCGCTTGGGATCGAGGTTGAGGTCCCGCACGACGTAGCCCGCGAGTCGCTGGGCGTCGGCCTGGTCGTAGATGGTGAACGACGACGGGTAGCCGAGCCGGTGTGCGTCACGCCGCAGGATCCGCACGCAGGCGCTGTGGAAGGTGGACACCCACATCTTCTCGGCGACGGGACCGACGAGGGCGGCCACCCGGTCCTTCATCTCCTGGGCGGCCTTGTTGGTGAAGGTGATGGCCAGGATCTCGAACGGGGAGATGCCGTCGGCGATGAGGTGGGCGATGCGGTGGGTGAGCACCCGCGTCTTGCCCGAGCCGGCACCGGCGATCACGAGCAGCGGCCCCTCGGCGTGCAGCACGGCCTCCCGCTGGACGGGGTTCAGGCCCTCGACGAGGGCGTGGGCATCGGGGCGGCCGGGCATCTCGCCAACCCTACCGGTGCCCACCGACAGCCTCGCCGGGGCCCCATGTGCCGCCCCGGGGTCGCACGCTGGAAGAATGGCGGGATCGTCTCCCCGTCCCCGCTGCACCCCACCGGCGCGAGCTGCGCCCCCCGTCGGTCCTCGCTGTGACCCCCCGCGCCCATCCGAGCAAGCCGCGGCAGGCAGTGAAGCGCACGCTGCTCGTGGTCTTCATGGCGTTGATCTTCTTCTACGTCGTGCTCCCGCAGTGGGCGAAGTCGAAGCGGTCGGCGGACCTCATCACCGAGGTGAACCCGCTCCTCCTGCTCGCCGCACTCGGTCTCGAGGTGGCCTCGCTCCTGGCCTACACGGTGCTCACCCGGGTCACCCTGCCACCCGAGCCCAAGCTGGGCCTGTTCACGATCTTCCGCATCCAGCTCTCCACCAAGGCGGTCACGAACCTGGTGCCGGGCGGCTCGGCTGCGGGTGGCACCCTCGGCTACCGCCTGTTCACCCAGGCGGGCGTGCCGTCGACCGCCGCCGGCTTCTCGATGGCCACGGTCGGCCTCGGGTCCGCCGTCGTGCTGAACCTCATGTTGTGGTTGGCCCTGCTGGTGTCGATCCCGCTCAACGGGTTCCAACCGGTGTACGGGACCGCCGCGATCGTGGGGCTGTTCCTCATCGGCGCGGCCGGCGCCCTCGTGCTGCTGCTGATGAAGGGGCGCCACCGCGCCGAGCAGGTCCTGCGCGCGATCGCCCGCCACATCCCCTTCGTCGAGGAGGACACGGCCGCACGCTTCGTCCACCAGGTCGCCGATCGCCTCAACGAGCTGGCCCGCCAGCCCGACCTGATCCGCCACGGGGTCTTCTGGGCGGCGGCGAACTGGCTGCTCGACGCCGGTGCCCTGTGGGTGTTCATCCGGGCGTTCGGCCACTCCCTGAACCCCATCAACCTGATCGTCGCCTACGGCCTGGCGGGCGTGCTCGCCGCCATCCCGCTCACCCCGGGCGGCCTCGGCGTCGTGGAGCTGTTCCTGCCCCCGGTGCTGGTCGGGTTCGGGGTGCCTGCGAGCACCGCGACGATCAGCGTGCTCGCCTGGCGCTTCGCACAGTTCTGGCTGCCGATCCCGCTGGGCGCGCTGGCCTACACGTCGCTCAAGCTCGGTCCGCTCGGTCGGCGGGAGCGGCTCAGCTCGGTGCGGATCCTGGCCCACGAGGCCGGCGAGACGGCGACCCGGCGCGTCTGGGACGCGGACACGGGCGAGTACCGGGCGCCCTGAGCTGGCTCAGGGCCGCTCGCCCTGGGCGTGGTGGCCGCCACGGCTCACCAGCCAGGCGCTGAACGCGTCGGGCTCGACCGGCATCGCCACGGCCCGGCCCTGCACCGCCTCGACCCCGAAGCCGAACAGCACCGACCGCTGGCGCTCCGTCTCGACGCCTACGGCGAAGCTGCGCCAGCCGAGGCCGTGGGCGAGCAGCACGAGCGACCGCACCACCTCGACGCCGACGTCGTCGCGCGCAAGGGCGCCGCTGTCGAGCCGGGCCACCAGCCCGGCACCGACCTTGAGGCCGCCGAGCCCCAGGCCGGCGAGGGACGCCAGCGACAGCCCGCCCTCGCCAGCCGCGTCGACGACGACCGTGAGCCCGCGCGCCGCCAGGTCGGCGAGCACGTGGGCCGCGTCGTCGCCGGCGAGGTCCGCTTCCGGGATCTCGATGACGAGGTCGCCGGGACCGGCGCCGGCGGCGAGCAGATCGGACTCGACCTCGTCGGCGAAGCCCGGAGCGTGGAGCTCGGCCCGGGTGACGTTGATGTGCACGGGGGGCAGGGCCCGTCCCTCGAGGGGCCGCTCCCAGCCGCGCCGGAGCGCCAGCGCCTGGTGGCGAACCCAGCGACCGAGCTCGGGCAGGAGGCCCGCATCGCCGGCGGCGGCCACCACCCGCGACGCGCCGAGCAGGCCGTGTTCGGGGTGGGGCCAGCGAACGAGCACCTCGACGCCGGCGATCGCCCCGTCACGACGGACGAGTGGCTGCTGGTAGAGCACGAGCTCGTCGCGGGCGAGCCCTCCCGCCAGGTCGGCCGCCAGCGGGGAGGTGACCGCTACGGTCGCGGTTGTCGCCGAGCGAGCGGCCGCCGCCCCTCGGCTCCGGTCCTTCACCTCGTACATGGCGAGGTCGGCCATGCGGAGGAGCTGGTCGGGGTCGTGGACGGACGGGTCGGCCACGGCGACGCCGACGCTGGCCGTGACCGGCAACCGGGCATCGATCACGTCGACCGGCCGCGACTCGATGGCCGTCCGGACCCGTCCGGCGATCAGCTCGGCCTGCTCGGGCCCGCTCAGGTCCTCGCACACCACGACGAACTCGTCGCCGCCGGTGCGGCACACCGTGTCGCTCGGTCGCACCGCGCGCCGGATGCGGTCGGCCACCTCGACGAGGAGACGGTCGCCGCGGTCGTGCCCGTGACGATCGTTGACGGCCTTGAACCCGTCGAGGTCGCAGAACAGCACGGCGACGGCCCGACCGCTCCGCTGGGCGCGTGCGAGCACGAGCGAGAGGCGGTCCAGCAGGGCCGCGCGGTTCCCGACGCCCGTGAGCGGGTCGTGGGTGGCCTGATGCGCGAGCTGGGCCTCGTCGGCGGCGCGCTCGAGGGCGACGGCCACGAGCGACTGCACGGAGTCGCGCACGCTGCCGGTGGGGAGCAGGTCACCGGCCCGGGCGCCCAGCAGCACGAGCAGGGCGATCGTGCGGCCGCTGCGCGACGACCGCACCGGGAGGACCGATGCGGCTCGGTGGCGATCGTCGGGCACGGCCCGTCCGGCGAAGCGGGGGTCGTGCAGGGCATCGGCGACGCGGACCGGCTCGGCGGTGATCACGGC
This sequence comes from uncultured Iamiaceae bacterium, assembly GCA_964624775.1. Classification (GTDB taxonomy): domain Bacteria; phylum Actinomycetota; class Acidimicrobiia; order Acidimicrobiales; family Iamiaceae; genus Aquihabitans. The sequence continues at coordinate 2,146 of CAZUYW010000022.1, read as the reverse complement.
CTGGCCGTAGGGGTTCCCGAGGTCGAGGCTGTGGGCGGCGAACCAGGCGGCCCACGGGTGATCGTCGTCGTCGGTGACGAGGTGCAGACCGTCGTCGTCGACGGTGAGGATCTCCACGTCGGCCCCGAGGCAGTGCCGGGCGAGCAGGTCGCGGGCGGCGAGCAGCGCGGTGGCGACCGGTGCGCCGCGGGCGATGAGCTCGAAGACCTCCGCCTGGCCGGCGACCACCGAGGTGATGGCCCGGCGGCGCAGGGCGCTGTGGAAGGAGTCGGCCGCGAAGCGGATGAGGCCGAGGACGTCCTCGTTCTCCGGCGGGGCGTGGGTGCGCCAGCTGAGGCCGACGACCCCGGCGAGATGACCGCCGGCGCCCAGGCGCACCCACAGCACGCCGAGATCACCGCCGTCGAGCAGCGGCAGGTCCTCGGCGGGGGCGCCGGGCCGGGGGCCGCGGACGAAGACCCGACCCTCGCGCTCGAACCGGGCGCTGACCCGGGCGAAGCCGGCGAGGTCGACGGGATCGCCGCGACGGCGGGTAGGTTCCTGGCCCGGCCGGGTCCACAGGTGGGACAGCCGCAGGGTGGTGGCGTCGGCCGCGAGCTCGTGGACGAAGGCCTCGTCGGCAGCGAAGAAAGTGGCGATCTCGCCCAGGCCGGCCTCGATCGCGTGGTCGAGGTCGGCGGCCGCGCAGCTGATCAAGCGGCTCGAGCTGGCGGCGACGAGGGTCTCGAACGCGAGCTGCTCGGCGAGGGCGACCTCGGCCCGGTACCGCTCGGTGATGTCGCGCACGATGCAGAGCACATCGTCGGATCCGGCCGGCACGAACCGAGCCTCGACCCGGCGGTGGTCGCCGGGGGGACCGGTGCCGAACTCCCTCGTCTGCAGCTGCCCGGTGGAAAGCGTGGCGGCCACCGCCTCGCGCACCTCGGCGAGGGTGGTGGCGGTGGGCCCCTCCCCGCGGCGACGCACGGCGCCGCAGGGGTCGAACGGCGCGCCGGGCTGGTCGAGGTCGTCGAGCACCATGCCCGCGGCGTCGAGGCGCACGACGGGGTCCGGGATGAGGTCGACCATGGCCTGGGAGCGGGATTCGGCCCGGCCGACCGTGCGCACGTCGGCCTGGTGCTCGAGGACGCGGGCGACGCCATCGGCGACCACGTCGATGACGGCGAGCTGCCACGCCGAATAGGGCGGGTGCCCGGCCGGAGCCAGGAAGGCGACCGCACCGGACACGGTGCCGGTGATCCAGAGGGGGCTGGCGACGAGGGAGCCGGGGCCGAGGCCGGCACCGGGGTGGAGGGCGGCGGGCCCACCGAGGCTGGCGACGATGGCCTCCCGGGCGAGCACGTCGGCGATGCGACGGTCGACCACCCGGGTCCCCGGCTCGGCGGGGTGCTCGCCGCAGGCGGCTCGCACGACGAGGTGGTCGCCGGTGCCGAGGAGCACGATGCCCTCGGCGGCCCCCAGCGCGTCGAGGCCGGCCTGCAGCCACTGGTTGAGGCGCTCCTCGGGGTCACCGGGGGGCAGGGTGGACACCCGGTGCAGCGCGGCGAGGTGGTCGGCGTAGCGGTCGGCGACGCCGACCGCGTCATCGGGCGCGGCGGCGACCGCGTCCGGATCGGGGAGGTCCAGGTGGTCCATGGGCTGTGCTCCCACGCTACTGCCCGCCACGCGCCGCAACGAGACAACCTCGCGCGGTGGCGCTGGGCGTCGATTCGACGTCGAATCGACGCCCAGATCGGCCGAAGGGGGTCGAAGCACCCCGACGTCGACGCCGAGCGCCCGCCGGAGCGCCCCACCTGATTCGACGTGAACCGTCGAATCAGACCACGGTCACTCCCACTCGATCGTGCCAGGCGGCTTGGAGGTCACGTCGTACGCGACGCGGTTGACACCGTCGACCTCGTTGATGATCCGGCTCGACATGCGCTCGAGCAGGTCGTAGGGCAGGCGGGCCCAGTCGGCGGTCATGGCGTCCTCGGAGGTGACCGCACGGATGATGACCGGATAGGCGTAGGTGCGCTCGTCGCCCATCACGCCCACCGAGCGGATGTCGGGGAGCACCGCGAAGGCCTGCCAGATCTCCCGTTCGAGGCCCGCAGCGCGGATCTCCTCGCGCACGATGGCGTCGGCCGCCTGGAGGATCGACACC
>CAZUYW010000021.1:0-27844 GCA_964624775.1 uncultured Iamiaceae bacterium | reverse complement strand
CCCTCGCGGCGGCCGCCGTCGGCCGCCGCCTCGCCGCGCGCGGGCCCGATCCGTCGCGCGCGCCACCCGTCCCTTCGAACACCCATGCGCGCTGCCACCCGGCGCCGCGCTTCGGTTCGGGCCGTTCCTGCGGCCCGGTGTTCGGAGGTTCTCCATGCTCGCTGTTGCCCGACCGACGAGTGATCCCGTCGATCTCGCGCTCGAAGATGCCGTGGCTCGCGGCGTCGCCGTCGTTCCCTGGTTCGACCGGGACCCCCACCTGACCCCTTCGTCCACGGCGACCGCGTCGCCGGCGGAGGCCACCCTGTACCTCGTCGGCGCGACCGCCGACCCGCCGCGCTGCGGCCCGCTCGAGGACTGGATCCGCCTGCCGAGCGATCGGATCGAGGTGATCGCCCGCACCGACCGCCTCCTCGCCCGGCTCCAGGAGATCGAGCGTCGGCGGGTGCACGTCGATGCCGACGACCTCCTGCACCTCGGTGGTGAGCGGCACAGCCTCAGCGTGCTCGAGGCCCGGCTGCTGCGGGCCCTCCTCGCCGCTCCCGGCGAGGTCGTGTCCCGCGAGGAGGCCAGTGAGGTCCTCTGGCCCGATGGCCGTCCGTCGGATCCCCGCGCCCTGGACAACCGGGTGAAGAACCTGCGCCGTCGCCTCGACGGCCTGCCCGTCGAGATCCACACGGTGCGGGGCCGCGGCTTCCTCGCGGTGTGCCCGGAGCCGCAGCTCTGAGGAGCTGACGGCCCCGGGCCGACCCGTAGAGCCCGCGGTGGGAATCGAACCCACGACCTGCCGCTTACAAGGCGGCTGCTCTGGCCAACTGAGCTACACGGGCGACCGGCCGATGGTAGGCGAGCCTCGGCCGGTCGCCCGGAGCCCTACAGGCGGGCGTCGTACTCGGGGCCCACGAGGACCATCTGGGCGACCCAGGCGCCCTGGCGCTCGCCGTGGTCGAAGACGGCCTTGCCGGCGTCGAAGAAGGTCTTCGACGGGAGGGTGCGCAGCATGCCGAGCGGGATGAGCAGGAGGTGGACCTGCGGGGCGAGGCGGCGCTTGCCCTCGTTCGACTCGGAGAAGTTCACGAGGACCTGGCCCCGGCTGATCTCGTTGCGGTCGAGCTTGCCCTTCCAGAAGGCCACACCCGAGGCGTCCGGGGTCCGCTCGAACACGTTCAGGTACACCTTGGTCACGTAGGCCGAGTTGCTCAGGGTGCCGTACCGGTTCGTGAACTCGGAGCTCTGGGCGAACTTCTGGGCGATCGAGGCGAGGCTGGCGCCGCCCTGGTACTTGGCGATCCAGTAGTTCAGGCCGCCGGCATCCGGGGTGCGCAGGAAGAAGGCCCAGTAGAGGCGCACGACCGGGGCCCGCTTGCCGGCGAAGGCGTCGCTGGCGGCCAGCTCGGCGATGAGCTGGGCGGGGTGCCCCTGGCCGGACTCGAACTTGGCGTTCCACGTCGCCCGCTCGAGGGAGGTCGCGGTGCGGCCGAGGAAGTCCTGGTACTGCTGGTCGATGAAGGCGGAGGGCGAGGTGAGGGGGCCGAAGCGCAGGGCCGCCGAGGCGTAGATGTGCTGGGTGCTCACCGGCTGGTCGGCCTGGAGCCTCGAACCGCTGGGCACGAAGCTCCGGAAGGCGACGGTGAGGCCGTCGTCGGACAGGCGGCCGTCTTCGTGGGTGCCGACGGGGTCGGGGGCGTTGGTCGACGTGGAGGCCCGCACGGTGGTGGTTGCGATCACCGACCGGACGAACACGTCGCTGTCAGGTCCGGCGTCGGTGCCCGACACGGCAGGCGCGTTGGCGGTGAACGCCACCTTGTCCCCGGTGTCGCTGAGGCTGGGGTTGCCCGAGTCGGCGCCGAGCTGGGCGTCGTTGTCGTGGAGGCTGACCCGGACCGTGACGTTGTCCTTCAGGTCCCGGCGGAACACGTCGATCTTCCCGTTCGAGTCGCCGGTCACGAGGTTGGTGGCGGCTGAGGCGAAGGCCACGTAGCGGCCGTTGCCCGAGATCACCGGCCGCTGCGGATCGGCGTTGCCCGAGTTGGCGGCGTTGTCCAGGTTGGCGTTGTAGGTGGTGCCGGCCGAGCGGTCCCGGACGAACACGTCGGTGGCGGCGTCGGCACGGCCGCCGGCGAGCTCCTCGGCGGAGACGAAGGCGATCCGGTTGCCGTCGTCGGAGATCGACGGGCCGTAGGAGTCCATCTGCGACTGGCCCTCGAACACGGAGATGCTCACCCGCTCGTTCGTCTTGTTCACCAGGTCGCGGACGAACACGTCCTTGGTGCCGTTGGTGTCGCCGCTCACGATGTTCGACGCGGCGGACGAGTAGGCGACGTAGCGCCCGCTGCCCGAGATCACCCCGAACTCGGCGTCGGCGCCGATGGCGTCCCCGGCGTGGCCGATCGAGGCCCGGGTGGTGGTGCCCGTCGCCCGGTCCCGGACCCACAGGTTCCAACGGCTGCCCGTCGCCGGCCCGCCCCAGTTCGTGGCGGCCGAGCGGAACAGCACGTAGCGGCCGTCGTCACTGATCGAGGGCTGGTGGCTCGTGCCATCGGCGAGGTCGCCGTCCGTCGAGCGGGAGATGAGCTCGGTGGTGGCGGCCCAGCGGTCCCGGACGTACACGTCGATCAGGTCGTTCGTGTCGGCGGCCACGAGCTTCGCCTGCGTGGAGAAGGCGACGTAGCGGCCGGTGCCGTCGATGGCCGGGTCCCCGTAGGAGGTGCCGCCGATCACCGCGCCCGCGTCGGTGCGGGACACCAGGTAGGGGGCCACGGGTGCGCTGTAGGCCGAGGCGGGCGTGGCCGGGAGGATGGCGGCGAGGGCGGAGAGGCCGAGGGCGGCGGCGAGGGCAGCGGCCCCGGTGCGGCGGGTGCGGTGGGTGCGGTTCTGGTGCATGTCACCGTTGTACGAAACGCCTGGTCCGAGCACCTGAGCAACGATTGCTCAACCTCGCGGCGGGGGTTGCTCAGGTTGCTCAGGTTGCTCAGACGAACCGGCCCGCGTAGGCGGCCGAGGTGAGGGTGGTCTGGGCCAGCCAGGCCAGCTCGGTCTCGCCGCCGTCGTAGGCGGCGAACGCCGCGTCCCAGAAGGCGGTCGACGGGGACTCCCGCAGCATCCCCTGGGAGATCAGCGTGATGTACACCTGCGGGGCCAGGCGCCGGGCGCCCTCGGAGGACTCCGAGAAGCCGACCATCACGTCGCCCCGGGTCAGCGCCCCGCTGTCGAGCTTGGCGGTCCAGAAGGCGAGGCCACCCGCGTCGGGCTGGCGCTCGAAGATGTTCGGGTAGATCTTGGCCACGAACTGCTGGTTCGTGAGGGCGCCGTACCGGTTGGTGAACTCCGACGACTTGGCGAACCCGTCGGCGATCGTCGAGAGCTTGGTGCCGCCCTGGTACTTCGTGATCCAGTAGTTGAGGCCGCCCGCGTCGGGCTTGCGGAGGAAGAAGGCCCAGTAGAGGCGGGTGACCGGTGCCCGGTACTTCGAGAAGGCGTCCGCCTTGGCCAGCGTGGCGATCAGGGCGGCGGGGTGGCTGCGGCCGTCCTCGATCTTGGCCTGCCAGGCGTTCTGCTCGGCAGCGGTCGCCGGGCGGCCGACGAAGTCGAGGTACTGCTGGTTCACGAACGCCGCCAGGCTGGCGTGCGGACCCAGGTGCAGGGCCTCGTCGACGTACACCTGCTCGCCGCCGGCGTGGTCGGGGACCAGTCCGGAGCTGGTGCTGAAGGCGGCGGCGGTGCCGTCGTCGGACAGGCTCTGGCTGAGCCCGAGCGTGGCCACATCGGGACCGGTCGGGCTCGTGCTGACCCGTCGGGTCGACGACGTCGAGATGTTGCGGAGGAACACGTCCATGTCGGTGCCGGCATCACCTGGCGTCGCGGGGGACGACGAGTCGAACAGCACCCGGGTCCCGTTGTCGGAGATCGCCCGCGGGTAGCCGCCCAGCGGCAGCTGGCTCTCGTTGTCGGCCAGCGACAAGCGGATCGTCGTGCCGGCGACGATGTCGCGCCGGTAGGCATCGGTGTGCCCGTTCGTGTCGATCGCCAGGTTGGTGGCGTCGGAGCCGAAGGCGACGAAGCGGCCGCTGCCGGAGATCACCGGGGGCCAGGCATCGCCGTCGGCCATGACGCCGCCGCTGGTGAGGTTGGCGTTGATGGTCGTGCCGGCGGTGCGGTCCCGCACGAAGACGTCGCGGCCGTCCCCCGGTCGTCCACCGGCGAGCTCCGCACGGGACGTGAAGGCCACGTAGCGGCCGTCGTCGCTGAACGACGGGCTGTCGCTGTTGTCGGTGGCCTGGGCCTCGGCGCTGGTCACCGACACCCGCTCGGTGGTGCCGGTGGTGAGGTCGCGCACGAAGATGTCGCTCTTGGCGTTGGTGTCACCCGCCACCACCCCGGCGGCCGAGGTGTCGAACGCGACGTAGCGTCCGTTGCCCGAGATGGCCGCGCCGCCGCTGCCCGACGCGAGCTCGCCCCCGCTGGTGGTGACGCTGACCCGGGTGGTCGTGCCCGCCACACGGTCGCGCACGAAGACGTCGGGGTGGTCCAGGACGTCGGTGCCGCCGAGGTTGGTGGCGTAGGACTGGAACACCACCATCCGCCCGTCGTCGGAGATCGCCGGGAAGCCGCTCGCCGCGTTGGCACCGACCTCGCTGCTCGACACCGAGATGCGCTCGGTGGTGGCGGCCCAGCGGTCCCGCAGGTAGACGTCGTTGAGGCCGTTGGTGTCGTCGGCGGTGAGCTTCGCGGCGGTCACGAACAGCGCGAACCGTCCGTCGCCGCTCAGGCCCGAGAACCCCGAGTACGGCGTGGCGAGCGCACCCGCCGTCGAGCGCGACACCAGCATCGGCCGGGTCGGGAGGTCCACCGCGTGGGCGGTGCCCCCGGGTGCGAGGATCCCGAGCGACGACGCGGTCAGCGCCGCAACGAGGGCGGTCGCGCCGCGGCGGACACGGCGGGAGCGGGCAGCGATGGGCAGGGTGGCTTCCATGCTGGACGTTCTACGGAAGGACCCTCGCCGCCACCTGAGCAACCGTTACTCAATTGCCCGGGGGCGGTACCCAGGCCCCGCGAACGCCCCGGTCAGTGGGCGTGGCGCACGACGAGGGCGTCCAGGACGCCGAGGTCACGGCGGTCGCGTACCCTCGGGCACCAGATCGGGACTCGGGGAGGCGGCGACGTTGTCGGAGAGCACGGTGGTCAAGAACCACGGGGCGTTCATCTGGTCGGTGGCGGATCTGCTGCGCGGGGACTACAAGCCGTCTGAGTACGGACGGGTGATCCTGCCGTTCACGGTGCTGCGTCGTCTGGACTGCGTGCTCGAGCCCACCAAGGCGGACGTGGTCCAGCAGTACTCGCTGCTGCAGGTCAAGGGCATCGAGAACATCGACCCGGTGCTCGAAGGGGTGGCGGGCGAGCAGTTCTTCAACACGTCGCCGCTCACGTTGTCCAAGGTGCTCGACGATCCGAACAACGTGGCGGACAACCTGCACGCGTACATCGCCGGGTTCTCTGCGGGCGCCCGTGACGTCCTGGAGAAGTTCGACTTCGACACGCACATCGCCCGGCTCGACAAGGCCAAGCTCCTCTACCTGGTGACCTCGAAGTTCGCCGAGATCGGCCTGCATCCCGAGGTCGTGTCGAACCTGGAGATGGGCTACCTCTACGAGGAGTTGATCCGGAAGTTCTCGGAGCTTTCCAACGAGACCGCTGGTGAGCACTTCACGCCCCGCGAGGTCATCCGCCTCATGGTGAACCTGTTGTTCATCGAGGACGATGATCTGCTCCGCAAGCCTGGCGTCGTCAAGACCTTGTTCGACCCGGCGTGTGGCACCGGCGGGATGCTCTCGGTCGCCGAAGATCACCTCCGCACCCACAACCCCGGTGCCCGCCTGGAGGTGTTCGGACAGGAACTCAACCCCGAGTCCTACGCGATCTGCCGCTCCGACATGATGCTCAAGGGCCAGGACGCCTCCCACATCACCCAGGGCAACTCGTTCTCCGAGGATGGCCACGCTGGCCAGACCTTCGACTACCTGCTCGCCAACCCGCCGTTCGGTGTCGAGTGGAAGAAGGTCGAGGACGTGGTCCGCGACGAAGCCGCATCGAAGGGCTTCGCCGGCCGGTTCGGTGCCGGGCTCCCGCGCATCAACGACGGCAGCTTCTTGTTCCTCCAGCACATGATCTCCAAGATGCGCCCGGTCGAGAAGGGCGGTTCACGGCTGGCGATCGTGTTCAACGGCTCACCCCTATTCACCGGCGCCGCCGGATCGGGCGAATCGGAGATCCGCCGGTGGATCATCGAGAACGACTGGCTCGAAGCCGTCGTCGCCCTGCCCGACAACCTCTTCTACAACACCGGGATCTCCACCTACTTCTGGATCGTCACCAACCGGAAGCGCCCCGACCGCAAGGGCAAGGTCCAGCTCCTCGACGCACGCGACCTGTTCGTGAAGATGCGCAAGAGCCTCGGCGAGAAGCGCAAGGAGATCAGCGACGAGCAGATCGAGGAGATCACCCGCCTCTACGGGGACTTCACCGAAGGCGACCGGGTCAAGATCTTCCCGAACACCGCCTTCGGCTTCCAGCGCATCACCGTCGAACGACCCCTCCGCCTCCGCTGGGAGATCACCTCCGAGACGATCGAGTCCGTCATGGCGACCAAGCCCGTCGCGAAGCTCGATCCCGAGACCCAGGACGCACTCCGCCACGCGTTGGCCACCCTCACCTCGATCGAGTCCACGACGGACGGCAAGGCCTTCGAGCGCGCGCTGAAGACCGAGGTGGGGGACTTCGGCGGCTACGGCTGGACCGCCGCCCAGACCAAGACGGTGCTCGCCGCGTTCGCGGTCCGAGACCCCGACGCACCCGAGATCACGGACCGGAAGGGTAACCCCGAACCCGACCCCGACCTTCGCGACGCCGAGAATGTCCCGCTCCCCGAGGTGCCCGTCACCTACGAAGCCGACGTGACCGCCCGCCTCGCCACCATCGAGTACCGGACCGCCATCGCCGATTACGTCGAAGCCGAGGTGAAGCCCTGGGTGCCCGACGCCTGGGTCGACCACGACAAGACCAAGCTCGGCTATGAGATCCCCCTCACCCGTCACTTCTACAAGTACGTCCCACCTCGCCCCCTCGCCGAGATCGACGCCGAGATCAAACAACTCGAAGCCGAGATCCAAGCCCTGCTTGCTGAGGTGACGGAGTGAGCGACCCCTTCGTCTCCCTGCCGCCGGGCTGGCGACGAACCCGTCTGGATCACGTCGCATCGGTCAATGCTCGGATCGGGTGGAAAGCGCTCACGGCAGCGGAGTATCAACCCGAGGGCGTCGCCTTCCTCTCTACGCCGAACATCAAGGGCAAGGAGATCGATTTTGCGGAGGTGAACTTCATCACCGAGTTCCGCTACGAGGAGTCACCGGAGTTGAAGCTCCAGGAAGGTGATGTCCTGCTGGTTAAGGATGGCAACACGCTTGGGATCACCAACGTCGTGCGCAGCCTGCCTCGACCCGCGACAGTGAATGGTTCAATCGCGGTTCTCCGACCCACCGGGATCGAGCCGCGGTTCCTCCGATACGCGCTTGCGTCGGACGCAACGCAAGGCCGGATCAATGCGGTGAAGGACGGGATGGGGGTGCCGCACCTGTTCCAGGCGGACATCAAGAAGTTCCCGTTGCCCGAGCCGCCCCTCGACCGACAGCTGGCGATCGCCGACTATCTCGACACCGAGACCGCCCGCATCGACGCCCTAATCGCCAAGAAGCAGCAGATGCAGAAGGTGTTGCGACAGCGAATTGTGGCTGCCATCGATGCTGCTACCGCTGGTGCTGGAGACCTTGTCCAGGTTCGGCATCTCGCCTACCGGCTGACAAGCGGGCCGCGGGGTTGGGCGGACTTTGTTGCGGACCATGGGACGCCGTTCATCAGAATCACCAACATTCAGAGGCTGACCATTGAACTCAACATGGCAGAAATACTTCTCGTCGATCCGCCGAGGGGTGCTGAATCCCGCAGGACCGAGGTCCGCGATGGTGATGTGCTCGTATCCATCACTGCGGATATCGGCTCGGTGGGTGTGGCGCGGGCAGGTCAGGTCGGAGCGAACGTGAGCCAGCACGTCGCCTTGGTGTCGCCCAAGCTCGACATCATCGAGCCGGACTGGCTGGCGTTCGCGATTCGATCCACACATGCGCGAGGCCAGTTGGAGTCCGGTCAGTACGGCGGCACCAAGACTCAGTTGAGCCTCGGCGACGTTGCCAGCCTCCGAGTCCCGCTGCCTTCGCTCGACGAGCAGCGAGGTCGCCTGGCTCGCCTGCGTCGCACGTTGCGGGAGACCTACCTCGCCGCCGACCTGCTTGGCGTTCAGGTTGGTCTGCTCGGAGAGCACCGCCAGGCGTTGATCACTGCGGCCGTGACGGGCGAACTTGCGGTTCCAGGGGTGGCGGCGTGAGGCCAACGGAGGGGGTGTTCGAGCAGGCGATCTGTGAGTCGCTGGTCGAGGCTGGCGGCTATCAGGCGGTGAAGGTCGGGACGGCGCAGGGGTCGCCGAAGGACTTTGACGCGGTCGCGGCGGTGGACACGGCGGAGTTGTTCGCGTTCATCGGGGCCACGCAGGCTGAGGATTGGGACCGGCTGAAGACCCGGTACGGCGGGGCGGACGAGGGGGCGCAATCGAAGTTCGTGAAGCGCCTGGCCTCGGAGTTGGAGAGCCGGGGCACCGTTGACGTGTTGCGTCACGGTGTGGTCGATCACGGGGTGACGATCCGTCTGGCGTTCTTCAAGCCGGCTCATGGGTTGACCGAGGTGCTGCAGGAGCGGTATCGGGCGAACCGGTTGACGGTGACCCGGCAGTTGCCGTTCGACCCGACGTCGACCAAGACGCTGGACCTGTGCTTGTTCGTGAACGGGTTGCCGGTGGCGACGGCTGAGCTGAAGACGCACCTGACCGGGCAGTCGGTGGAGCACGCGAAGGCGCAGTACCGCCGGGACCGGGACCCGAAGAACACGTTGTTGCGCCGGGCGATCGTGCACTTCGCGGTGGACACCGAGACCGTGGCGATGACGACGCGGCTCGAAGGGAAGTCGACCAGGTTCCTGCCGTTCAACCAGGGCCACGATCTGGGGCCGGGCAACCCGCCGAACCCGAGCGGGCATCGCACCGCGTATCTGTGGCAGCGGGTGTGGCAGCGCGACGCGTGGCTCGATCTCATCAACCGGTTCGTCCATGTCGAACCCGCCGAGGGGCGTGGCAAGCCGGCGACGGTGATCTTCCCGCGGTTCCACCAGTGGGACGCCGTGCTCACGTTGGAGGCCGACGCCAGGGCGAAGGGCGCCGGCGAGAACTACCTGATCCAGCATTCGGCGGGGTCGGGCAAGTCGAACACGATCGCCTGGCTCGCCCATCGGTTGTCGGTGCTGCACTCGGTCGGTGACGAGAAGGTGTTCGACAAGGTGGTGGTGATCACCGACCGGGTCGTGTTGAACCGCCAGTTGCAGGAGACGATCTACCAGTTCGAGCACACGCACGGTGTGGTGGAGCGGATCGACTCGGGCTCGACACAACTTGCCGAAGCGTTGGACGGCGAGCGGGCGCGGATCATCATCACCACGCTCCAGACGTTCCCGCACGTGCTCGACAAGATCAGCGCCACGCCGGGTCGCCGCTATGCAGTGATCGTCGACGAGGCCCACTCGTCACAGACCGGCGAAGCCGCCAAGGACCTCCGCCTCGCCCTGGGCGCCACCGAGGAACAGGAGCTCACTGCCGCCGAAGCGGAGGATCAGGGACTCGTGGCCGAGCCGGTCGACCCGGTCGAGGAGGCGATGGCCAAGGCGGTGGCGGCGCGTGGCCGTCAGGCGAACCTGTCGTTCTTCGCGTTCACCGCCACGCCGAAGGCCAAGACCCTCGAACTCTTCGGACGGCGGAACCTTGCGACCGACAAGTACGAGGCGTCGCACCTGTACTCGATGCGCCAGGCCATCGAGGAGGGGTTCATCCTCGACGTGCTCGCGAACTACACGAGCTACAAGACCTACTGGCGCATCCAGAAGGCCGTGGAGACCGACCCGGAGTACGACGAGGTGAAGGCCCGGCGGGCGATCGCCCGGTTCGTGGACCTCCACCCGCACAACCTGGCCCAGAAGGCCGAGATCGTCGTCGAGCACTTCCGTGCCCACACCGCCAAGGAGATCGGCGGCAAGGCCAAGGCCATGATCGTCACCTCGTCGCGGCTGCACGCCGTCCGGTACAAGCAGGCCATCGACCGCTACATCGCCGAGAAGGGCTACCTCGACATCGCGGCGCTCGTGGCGTTCTCGGGCAAGGTCACCGCGGACGGGATCGACCACACCGAGTCGAACATGAACGGGATCCCCGAGTCCCAGACCGTCGCCAACTTCGACTCCGACGCCTACCAGGTCCTGGTGGTGGCCGAGAAGTACCAGACCGGCTTCGATCAGCCGCTGCTGCACACCATGTTCGTGGACAAGACCCTCACCGGGCTCGCCGCCGTCCAGACCTTGTCGCGGCTCAACCGCACTCACCGCGACAAGAAGGACACGTTCGTCCTCGACTTCCGCAACGAGGCCGAAGACATCGCCGCCGCGTTCCAACCCTGGTACACCGCCACGGTCTCACCGCCCTCGGACCCCAACCTCCTCTACGACACCCGGGCCGCGCTCGACCCGTTCGGGGTGCTGCGCACCGACGAGATCGAAGCTGTCGTCGCGGTGCTGCTCACCATGACCGAGAACAAGGACCACGAGCGCATCCACTCCGCCCTCGCACCAGCGGTCGATCGCTTCAAGGCCCTCGACGAGGACGACCAGAACGCCTTCCGCGACGCCCTCAACGGGTTCCTACGGACCTACGCGTTCCTCGCCCAGGTCGTCACCTTCACCGACACCGGCCTGGAGCGCGACTACCGCTACTGCCGCGCCCTCTCCGCGCTCGTGAAGGCCGAGCCCGGTGACCGCCTCGACCTCGGCTCCGAGGTCGAGCTCACTCACCTCCGCCACGAGATCATCAGCGAAGGCTCCATCAGCCTCGACCCCGAGACCGGGGAAATCGTCCAGTACCCGCCGGGCGGCGGCAAGCCCCCCGAACCCAACGAAGTCCCGCTCTCCAGCCTCGTGGACACGCTCAACGAGCGCTTCGGCACCAACTTCACCGACGCGGACCAGCTGCTGTTCGACCAGTTCGAGGCCGATTGGATCGCCAACCAGAACCTCGGCGACCAGGCCCGGAGCAACGACCTCGAGAACTTCGCCCTCGTGTTCGCCCGGGAGTTCATGCGCACCGTCGTCACGCGCATGGACGCGAACGACGAGATCTACAAGCGCATCTTGGACGACCAGCCCCTCCAGGACGCGGTGAAGCACCACTACGCCCGCTCGGTCTACGAGAAGCTCAGGACCGCCTCGTGACCGGGGAGCGCGTCTACTCGGTCGATGGCTCAGCGGCGACCCCTGCGGTGCCGATCTCGCTAGCCGAGGCGGGACTCAAGGAGCGTGACGACCTCCAGGAGTGGGTGATCGAACACCCCGAGATCCTCGGGGAGGACGTGCTGATCCTCACCTTCGAGTTCGACCGCTGGCAGGCCTCCTCCGGAGCCAGGCAGCTCGACCGGTTCGATGTGCTCGGCCTCGACACCGATGGACGACTGGTGATCGCAGAGCTGAAGCGCGACAAGGCGCCCGACACCGTCGAGATGCAGGCGATCAAGTACGCCGCGCTGGTCTCCCGCTTCACCGACGACGATCTGGTCGAGGTCCATGCGCGCTTCCTGGCCCGGTCGGGCGGGGAGATCGATCTCGACCGGGCCAGGCAGCAGATCCAGGACCATGCCGGCGACCTCGATCCCGAGCTCCTGCAGGAGCCTCGGATCGTCCTCGTCGCCGGGGCGTTTCCACCGATCGTGACCTCCACCGTGCACTGGCTGAAGCGCATGGGGGTCGACGTCACCCTGCAGACGGTGCAGGCCTACCGCGTGTTCGACGGACGCACCGTCATCACCGTCTCGCAGCTGTACCCGCTGCCCGAACTCGAGGACTTGTTGATCAGCCCCCAGCGGGCACAGGTCGCCGAACGCCGAACCGTGACCACCAAGCGGGAGGGAAGCACCGTGGTCCGCCTCGTGGCGGGTGGGACCGTGGCGGACGGCACCGAGCTCACGCTGGTGCCGACGACCGAGGTGGGCGCAGAAGCCCGTGCCGCGATCCTGGAATGGATCGCCGAGGATCCGATGCGCGGCCGGGCGATCTGGCACAACGACCGGTCGAAGCCGCTCGAGTGGCGACTCGACGGGAGCCGTCGCCGGCCGACGGCCATCGTCCGCCAGATCCTGGCGGGCATCGGTGAGGACCGGAGCGTCCGCGGTCCGTCGTGGTGGGTGCTCCCCGACGGCCGCACGCTGACCGATGCGGCCGGCGTGGGCGGCTCATCGGGTGCGTTCGACTGGGCGATGCTGCACGCGCTGATGCCGCTGCTGCCCGCCGGCAGCTGGACGACCTACGGCGACGTCGCCGAGGTCATCGGCACCGGTGGGATGGCCCTGGGCCAGCACCTCCGCACCTGCGACGTCTGCTGCAACGCATGGCGGATCCTCGGGGCCCAGGGCCGGTCCCAGGACGGCTTCAGGTGGAGCGACCCCACCGACACGAGGAGTCAGCAGCAGGCGCTCGAGGCTGAGGGGGTCACCTTCGCCGGGGGCGTCGCGAACCGCGACCAGCGCTTGCGTGCGAGCGCGCTGCGACAGCTCCTCGAGCCTGAGCTCGAGCTCGACTGATCCGGGCTGGGCAGCGCCCGACCCTCACTGTCACTGGGCCTGGGGATGATGGAGGTCTGCGGGACCGAACGTTCGGCCTGCCCACCGCCATGACCAGACCTACCCCCACGCCGATCTTCCACATCACCCACATCGAGCACCTCGAGAGCGTCATCTCGAAGGGCCTACTCTGCGACCGCATCGCCCAGACGCAGGGTTTGGCGGTCGAGATCGGCAATCGCGAGCTCAAGGGTGGTCGCCGCAACGTGCCGATCAAGGTGCGGCCCGGTGGGGTCGTCGCCGACTACGTGCCCTTCTACTACCGGGCGTACGGCCCGTTCATGAGTGCCATCGCCCATGGGCAGGTCGCTCAGTACACGGAGGGACTCGAGCCGCTCATCATCCTGCAGTCGACCGTCGAGCACCTTCTCGGCCATGGCCTGGACCTCGTATTCACCGATCGCAACGCGCTCTTCCCGCTCGCCAGCCAATCGAACCGCATCGCTGATCTTGACGAGCTGGTCGGCTGGGACGTGATCGAGGGAACGTACTGGAACGACTTCGAGGACGGTCGGGAGCGGCGCATGGCCGAGTGCCTCGTGCACGGATCGGTACCCTGGGAGGGCTTCCTGACGGTCGCGGCCATGACGGAAGCTCGGGCTGGGGAGGCTCGAGCGATCGTCGCCATGGCCAACTACCAGGGTGTGACCACCCACGAACCACAGGTCCTGGCAATGCGGGACTGGTACTGCTGAGGCTCACGTGATCACCGACGCGCACGGCAACCTGCTCGACGATTCCGCCGATGTCCTGGTCAACACGGTCAACACCGTGGGGATCATGGGCAAGGGCATCGCGCTCCAGTTCAAGCGGCGGTTCCCGGCGATGTTCAAGGACTACGAACGTGCAGCCAAGCGTGGCGAGCTGCGCCTCGGGTCGATGCACGTCTGGCCGACCGGGACCCTGGAACCACCGCGCTACGTCATCAACTTCCCGACCAAGGGCCACTGGCGGTCGCGCTCGAAGCTGGGCGACGTCGAAGCGGGCCTGCAGGCCCTGCGGTCCGTGCTGGTCGACCTCCAGGTGTCATCGGTGGCCGTGCCCCCGCTCGGCTGTGGCCACGGGGGGCTGCGCTGGGCCGAGGTCGAGCCGCTGATCGAGCAGGCGCTCGGGGACCTTCCTGGCATCGACGTGCGGGTCTACCCACCCGAGGGCGCTCCCCCTGCCTCCGACATGGTCGACAACACACCGCGTCCCGCGATGACCCATGGGAAGGCGACCCTCCTGGTGTTGCTCGACCGGTACCGCAGCCAGGCGCTCGAGGTCACCCTGGTCGAGATCCAGAAGCTGCTGTACTTCCTGCAGGAGGCAGGTGAAGACATGGGGCTCGACTTTGTGAAGGAGCGGTACGGGCCCTACGCCGACAATGCCCGCAAGTCCTTGCGGTCCATGGAAGGCCACTTCATCACGGGCTTCGGTGACGGCTCCGGCCCGGTGCTGGCGGCCGACCCGATCGACCTGATGCCGAGTGCGGTCGCCGACGCAGAAGTCGAGGTGGCGAAGTCCGCTGGAACGGTTGACCGGATCCGTCGAGTCGTCGACCTCACCGAGGGCTTCGCGTCGCCCTACGGGCTCGAACTGCTGTCGACGGTCCACTGGGTTGCCACCCGGATCGATCCAGCAGCGGCGCACGACCCCGCGGTCGCAGCCTCCCACGTCGCCGAGTGGAACGACCGCAAGGCGCGCCTGTTCACCCAGGATCATGTGGCGGCTGCGTCCGCACACCTGGTTGCCAAGGGCTGGCTACCACCTGCCTGACAAGGTGATCAGGCGGGGGTGCGCTCGACCCATTGCCTCCCGTCCCAACTGACGCACAGAACCCATCCCGCGACGGGCGTGGCCGCCCGCCTGCATGAACCGGTCACGCCGGCCACAGGTAGCGCGCCCGGAACGCGGTCTCGGTCGGTGGCTCGTGGAGCGTGCTCGGGGCGAGCAGGTCCTCGATCGTGCGCACCTCGAAGGTCGCATCGTCGGCGAGCAGCTCCCGGTACCGGGCCGCGGCGGCGGGCACGCTCGGGTTGGCGGCCGGGTGCACCAGCACGAACCGTCCCCACGACCACTGCTCGGGCTCCTGCTGGAGCATGGCGAGCACCAGGAGGTGATCAAGCCAGATCTGCTGCAGGTCCGTGCCGACGATGGCGGTCTCCCAGCCTGGGACGAACACGCCCGATGCCTCGGTGACCGCCTGATATCGAGGCATCCTCTTCTCGACGTTGGGTGCTGCCTCCGCCTTGATGTGCTCGTGGTACTTGGTCTCGATCCCGATGATGCCCTTGGTGCCGTCGTCCAGATCCAGGTGGATCGCCGCATCGAACGCTGTGGCGTTGTTCAGGAACGACTCCTCCCGACGTCCCGGTGACCACTCGAACGTCAAGCTGGTCGCGGTTCCCGGATGATCGGGCCACAGCACGTCCACTGCCGCGGCGAGCCGGGTCGGATCGGCCGCGGCTTCCCCGAACAGGTTGAAGCACATCGGCATCGACGACAGGAGATCGGCCCACAGCCGTTCGACCTGGAGCGTCTGATGGCGTTCCGGGTTCGCCAGGCGATGACGCACCATCGCGAGGATGTCGGCACTGAGGAAGTTGTCCGTCGGTGGATGGTCCGGGTCGTAGGCGATCTTGGAGCCGTTCTCATAGGTCACGCCTTGGCGGCGATGCGACCCGATGGGCAGTCCGTTTCCCACGCGCCACTGAGCCTGGTGCCACCGGGCCCGCCGCTTGAACTCGGTGACCTCGGGTTGCCCGGGCACGCGGTCGGCGCCGAACCAGCAGTGCGCGGCCTTGAGGTCATCGGCCGTGACCGGCCAGGCTGCGTGCATCCTCGGACCTCCGCCCGTCGTCTGATCGGCACCGGTGCTGTGCCGGAATCTCACCACAGTCCGGTACCGACGTGTCGTGACGCTGTCTGTTCGCTCAGGTCACTGGGCGTGGCCTCAGCCCTCGGCGGGCTCGGTGAGGTCGATGATGCAGTCGGTGGCGCCGACGTCGTTGAGGGCGACGGCATCGGCGGCCGGGTCGTCGTGCCAGCGGCCGTCGACATCGAGGTACCGGAAGCGGTGCTGGTGCCCCGCCTCCAGGACCACCGACGTGGTCCAGTTGCCGCCCTTCTTGCGCATCGGGTTCGCCCCCGGGTCCCAGTCGTTGAAGTCGCCGACCACCGCGACCTTGGTGGGCAGCCACTCGATCGGGATCGAGAACGTCACCTTGACGCCCGTGCCCCGCTTCGGACTGTTCTTCTCGATCATGGTTGCCTCCTCGCTCGGGGGATGGTTCCCACCTCCACCCTGAGCCGATCGGGCGGCGATCTCCCGGGTCATGAGGCCCGATGCCGATGGCCCTTGGTCACGAGTCTGCGGCAGGGGGTGGGTCGTCTACCGTGCGGCGATGCGGACGTTGCAGGGTCGGGTCGCGGTGGTCACGGGTGCGGGGAGCGGCATCGGTCGGGCGGTGAGCGAGCTGCTCGCCGAGCGCGGGTGCGACCTCGCCCTGGTCGATCTCCGGGAGGAGGGGATCGCCGCCACGGCCCGGGCGGTCGAGGCCCACGGGCGTCGGGCGACGCTGCACCTCGCCGACGTCACCGATGCCGAGCGCATGGGCGAGCTGCCGGACGAGGTCGAGGCCGCCCATGGCGGGGTCAACATCCTCGTGAACAACGCAGGCGTCACCTCGGCTGGCGCGTTCGAGGACGAGTCGCTCGACGACCTGCACTGGATCGTCGACATCAACGTGTGGGGCGTGGTGCACGGCTGCCGGGCGTTCCTGCCGCTGCTGCGCCAGGCCGACGAGGGCCACATCGTGAACATGTCGAGCATGGTCGGCCTGCTCGGCCTGCCCCACAACGCCTCGTACTCGCTGACCAAGGGCGCGGTGCGGGCGTTCACCGAGGCGCTGCGCGCCGAGCTCGTCACGACGCCCATCGGGGTGACGGCCGTGTTCCCCGGTGCCATCCGCACCAACATCACCGAGGGTGCCCGCGGTTCGCAGGCCGAGCGGCTCGCCAAGATGGGCCGCTCCCGGTTCGCGCCCCTGGCCATGCGCCCGCCGTCGGCGGTCGCCAAGCGGATCGTCCGCGCCATCGAGCACGACCGGGCCCGAGCGGTCGTCGGGCCCGACGCGCGGGCGGTCGACCTGTTGTGCCGGGTCCTGCCCGGCCGGTCCGGCCTCGTGGGTCGGGCCACGAACCGCCTGGTCTGAACCCCGGACCGCGGGACCGTCAGACCCCGAAGGTGGCGCTGAGGCGACCGTCCTCGATCGCGGCGACGAGCGCGGCGTGGTCGCGGTCGTTTTGGTCGGCGTAGGCGGACGCCCAGCGGGCCATGGCCTCGTCGAAGCGGGTGCCGGTGCCCAGGTACGCGGCGATGGCGATGCGGTCACCGGAGCGGGCGTGGGCGCGGGCGAGGGTCCAGCCGCAGGCCCGACCGTAGGCCTGGAGCGTGCCGGGCTCCATCGACTCGACCGCGGCCGACGCCTTCCAGTCCCAGAGCTGGCGCATGTAGAAGTCCCGGTCGTAGCCGTCGAGGCCGACCGTGCCCTTCCAGCCGAGGAGGATGTCGCTCGACGCCTGCAGCAGGCGCTGGCCCTCCACCACGCGCTGGCCGTGGTTGTCGTAGACGGAGCGGGGGAGCACCGCCTCGAGCACCGAGGCCTGTGCCTCCTTCACCTGGATCACGAGCGGGTCGGCGTCGTCGCGGCCCGTGAGCAGCACCACCCACGCCCGCGTGCCGACGCTGCCCACGCCGACGACCTTCCGGGCCACATCGCGGAGGTGGTAGCCGTCGAGGAGGTGCACGCGGTCGGGCTGGAGCGTGCTCCGGTACGACTCGAGCGACTCGGTGATCGTCTCGACCACCCGCTCGGCCGGGACGCCGGCATCGGCGGCCAGCTCGCTCATGGGCACGAGCAGCGGCGGATCGCTGCGGAACCGGAGCTCGCCGTCGACCACCTCGGTGAGCTTGGCGGCGGCGCGCAGCTGGTCCTTGGCTCGCGCCTTGGCGATGGTGCGCTCGGACCGCTTGCGGGCCTTGGCGCTGAGCGAGTCCGCCAGCCGGGCGGCGAGGGCCTCGACGTCGAGCGTGGCGTACCAGACCTCGAGGTCGCGCTGGGCGGCGAACTCGTGCATGGCGGTGCGGTACATCGCGACCGTGTCGAGGACCGCGGTGCGGGCGACCGCGGCGTCGAAGCCACGGTCGCGCGCCGCCACCACCATGGATGCCGCGAGCCGGGCCACGTCCCACTCGAAGGGGCCGGGCAGCGTCTCGTCGAAGTCGTTGAGGTCGAACACGAGGCTGCGCTCGGGGGAGGCGAAGCCGCCGAAGTTCGAGAGGTGGGCATCGCCGCACAGCTGCACGGTGAGCCCGGTGGAGGGTCGGGTGGCCAGGTCGAGGGCCATCGCCAGCGCCGCGCCCCGGAAGTGGGCGAAGGGCGACGCGGCCATGCGGCCGTGGCGGATCGGCACCAGCTCGGGCACCCGCGAGGTGGCCTGGAGGGCCAGCGTGTCCACCGGGTCATGGGTGCGGGCCGCGGGATCCCAGGTGCCGAGGGCCGATCGGGCGACGCGCCGTCGGGCGGCCCGGCCGGCATCGGCACGCTCGGCAACGGTGGCGACGCTCATGGATCCTCCTCGTCTGGCCGGTGCCGGGCCGGGCCACCATGCCACGACCGGTGTCCGAATCGCGTGACCTTCGGGGCCGATGGTGCGAGGATGCGGCGATGGGTGCTGGCCGGCAAGCGCAGGGGTTCGTGGCGGCGGGATCAGGACGGCGGCGGCCTCGGTGGCGTGCGGCAGGTGTCGTGATGGGTCTCGTCGCCGCGGCCCTCGCGTTCGACGCGGGTCCCGCCGACGCCGCGCCCGACCTGCCGGGGGTGCGGGCCAAGCTGACCACCGTCGCCACCGGGCTCACCCAGCCGACCGCGCTGGCCTGGCGCAAGGGCGACGGCCGGGTCTACGTGGCCGAGCAGACCGGGCGGGTGCGCATCGTGTCGGGCGGGGCCATCGTGGCCACCGCGCTCACGGTCAGCACCGCACCCAGTTCCGAGCGCGGCCTGCTCGGGCTGGCCTTCTCGCCCGACGGCACCAAGATGTACGTCGACTACACCGACCTCGACGGCAACACCCGGGTCGACGAGTACAAGGTGAACGGCAGCAACGGCCTCGCCATCGCCTCCTCCCGGCGCCAGGTCCTGTTCCAGACCCAGCCCTACGCGAACCACAACGGCGGCGGGCTCGCCTTCGGGCCCGACGGCATGCTCTACATCTCCTTCGGTGACGGCGGCGGTGCCGGTGACCCCCAGGGGAACGGGCAGAAGAAGTCGACCCTCCTCGGCAAGATGCTGCGCATCGACCCCCGACCCCAGCCCGGGTACGGGTACCGCATCCCGGCCGACAACCCGTTCATCGCCACGCCCGGCGTCCGCAAGGAGATCTGGAGCCTCGGCCTGCGCAACCCGTGGCGCTTCTCGTTCGACTCGCTCACCGGCGATCTCTGGATCGGCGACGTCGGCCAGGGTGCCTACGAGGAGGTCGACTTCGCGGTGCCCGGCGAGAAGGGCACCAACTGGGGCTGGAAGCTCCGCGAGGGCAACCACGCGTACACCGGCGATCGCCCGGCCGGGAACAAGGACCCGATCATCGAGCGGGCCCACACCTCCGGCGACTGCGCGGTGATCGGCGGCTACGTGTACCGGGGCACCTCGGTGGCCAAGCTCGCCGGCGCCTACCTGTACAGCGACTACTGCACCGGCATCATCTGGGCGGCGGTGCAGTCGGGCGGCACCATCACCGCCACCCGCGACCTCGGCCTGCGCGTCACCAACCCCACGGCGTTCGGCCAGAACTCGTTCGGCGAGGTGTTCGTCGCCACCCGCGGCGGCACCGTCTACCGGGTGGGCCAGGCCGCCTGACCTCCCGCGCGCCGGCCCGCGGTCGGCGCCTCGTGCGGCTGCGGGGGCTACGGTCCTCTGCTGTGAGGTCGATGCCTGAGCGGGCGGCGCGGTCGGTCCTCCTCGTCGCGCTCGTGGGCTCGATCCTGGCGGTGGCGCCCCGGCCGGCCGACGCCGCGGCCACCATCGCCGTCACCGCCCGGGTGAGCGCCGCGAACGGCGCGTCGGGTGCGGTGGGTGCGACCGCGGTGTCGGGCGACGGTCGGTTCGTGGCGTTCTCCTCCGATGGTGCCCTCGTCCCCCAGGACACCGGCATCGGCCGGGACGTGTACGTCCGCGACCGCGCCGCGGGCACCGTCGAGCGGGTCAGCCTCACCACGACGGAGGGCGAGGTCGGCGGGGACAGCCTCCTGTGCGGGATGAGCGACGACGGTCGCTTCGTGGGCTTCACCACGGTCGCCGCCAACCTGGCCGGCGGCGTGTACCCCCGCGAGCTGTACCTCCGGGACCGCCAGTCGGGCACGACCGAGATGGTCAGCGTGAGCTCGGGTGCCAGCCCGGTCCCCGGGGACGGCGCGGTCGGCAGCACGTGCTCGATCAGCGACTCCGGTCGCTACGTCGCCTTCGAGAGCACGGCGACCAACCTGAGCGGTGCACCGTCGGGCTCCTACGAGCACGTCTACCGGCGGGACCGCACGTCCAAGACCACCATGATCGTGAGCCTCAACTCGAGCTCCTCGAAGGCGGACTCCGCGTCGGTCACGCCGAGCATCAGCGCCGACGGCCGGTTCATCGCCTTCATGTCGCTCGCCACGAACCTGGTCGCCGGTGACACCAACGCCGCCCCGGACGTGTTCGTGCGGGACATGACGCTCGCCACCACCGAGCGGGTCAGCCTCACCTCGGCCGAGCTCCAGCTCGCCGGCCTGACGGGCACCCCGGTCATCTCGGGGTCCGGTCGCTACGTCGCCTTCTTGTCGTCCGCGGCGTTCGGGGGCAGCGACGGCAACGGCAAGCTGGACGCGTTCGTCCGCGACCGCACGTCGGGCAACACCGAGCGGGTGAGCGTGGGGGCGAGCGACCAGGAGCTCGCGGGCGTCACCGACCAGGTGGACCTCTCCGACGACGGCCGGTACGTGGCGTTCACGACCGACGCGGCCGCCGTGGTCCCCGGCCACCCGGGCGGCCACCACGCCGTGTTCCTGCGCGACCGGACGCTCGGCACCACGGTGCGGGCGTCGCAGTCCGCGTCGGGCACCAACGCCAACGACACCGCCTGGTACCCGGCGGTCGCCGACACCGTGCCGGTCGTCGCCTTCGTCTCGACCGCGACCAACCTCACGCCGTCGGACACCGGTGCGGGCTCGGACGCCTTCGTGCGCGACCTGGCGCTCGACCTCGAGCCGTTCGCCTCGCTCGACGCCTTGATCACCCAGCAGTTCGTGGACTTCGAGGGTCGCTCGCCCACGAGCGGCGAGCTCGGCCTCTGGCGCACCGCCATCCGCAACGGCGACAGCACGCCCGACCAGCTGATCGACGCCCTGGCCCACGGGACCACGTGGGCGGGGAGGCGGGCACCGGTGACCCGCCTCTACTGGTCCTTCTTCCTGCGGGTTCCCGACAAGGGCGGCCTCGACTACTGGGTCGGCCGGTACGCGGCGGGCGCCTCGCTCGCCAAGATCGCCGCCACCTTCTCGCAGTCGAGCGAGTTCCAGAACACCTACGGCGCCCTGTCCAACAGCGCCTTCGTGACCCTCATCTACCAGAACATCTTCGGCCGCGACCCCGACGCGGGCGGCCTCGCCTACTGGACCGCCAAGCTCGACAGCGGCGCCAAGACGCGCGGCGACGTCATGGTCAGCTTCTCGGAGTCCTCCGAGGGTCGCCGGGTGCTGGCCCCGCCGGTCGACCTCGTGCTCGTGCACCTCGGGATGCTGCGGGTGATGCCGGCCGACCCGACCTTCACGAGCTGGCGCAAGGCGCTCGAGGCCGGAACGCTGGTGATCGAGCAGTACGCCCGTCTCGTGCGCGGCTCCACCCCCTACGACAACCGGATCCCCTGACAGAACGGAGCGCGGCCATGACCGAGCACCCTCCCCGTCCCATCACCCGGCGCCGGTCGGCGCTGGCCGTCGTCCTCGTCGCGGTGCTCGCCCTCGTGGCCTCCGCGTGCGACACGCCGACCCCTGCG
Organism: uncultured Iamiaceae bacterium; assembly: GCA_964624775.1. Taxonomy (GTDB): domain Bacteria; phylum Actinomycetota; class Acidimicrobiia; order Acidimicrobiales; family Iamiaceae; genus Aquihabitans. The sequence continues at coordinate 5,963 of CAZUYW010000021.1, read as the reverse complement.
GCGGGCACGCTGTTCAACGACTGGAAGGCGGGTGACCAGGCCCACGCGGCCACCGTGGCCACCCCCGCGGCCAAGGCCCAGATGTTCAGCCAGGTCTACAACCCGGCCACCGGCTGGGCGTTCGTGACCTGCGATGGTGCGGCCGGATCGAGCTACTGCACCTGGATCACCGCCATCGAGGGGAAGATGGTCCTCCGGGTCGACTCGGCGACCAGCAAGGTCACGTCGGTCACCCGCACCTCGCTCGGCAGCGTCGAGGCGGGACGCGTGTTCCACGCCTGGCGCGTCGGCTCGCAAGCGTCGGCCGCCCCCTACTCGACCGCGTCGGCGCGCAGCGCGCTCTTCGCCAAGTCCTACGCGGTGAGCGCGCACTGGCTGCCGAACGGCTGCGAGGGCGCGGCCGGCTCGCTCTACTGCACGTGGACCAACGACGCGGCGAAGACGATCATCCTGCGCGTCGACCAGGTGAGCTCACCCCACCTCGTGGTGTCGGTGGGCGGCACCTACTGAGCGAACCGTCGATCAGCCCCCGTTGAGGGTGCGCTGGTAGGGCCGGCAGGGCTGGCCCCGCAGGCCCGGGCACGCGGGGGTGGTGGCCGGCGGGTCCACGTCGGTGATGAGCGGCAGCAGGATGCTCGAGGGGTGGGTCGCCGAGCGGCCCACCCACACCTGCGCGTCGGGCGGCGGCGCGGCGGACTCGAACGACCAGCGGGTGCGGTCGCCGCCCGGCGCCTCGACCGAGATGCGGATCCGCGAGCCCTTCCGGAACACGTGGGCCACCGGGAAGATGGCCACCCGGGCCTGGGTGAACCGCCCAGCCGGCAGATCGGCCGCGTCCTGCTCGAGGTGGGTCGGCCACGGGTTCAGCGGCGTGGAGCGCTTCGGGTCGAGCTTGCGGTGGCTGGCTCGCAGCCAGCCGTTCTGCACGTAGGTCTCCTCGCCGTCGGCCCGCACCTCGGTGAGCGTCACCTGCAGGTCCGTGTCCTTGGTGTTGGCCTTGATCCAGAGGTCCACGCTGCCGGTGCCGACCATCGCCGTGTCGGCGTCGAGCCTCGGGCTGACGTACGCGACGGCGGTGCCGTCGACCAGGGGCCGCCAGTCGTAGTCGGGCATGAGCTGCCACGACTCGGACTGCCCCTGCCCGGGGATGGTCTGCATCGGGCGAGCGTCGATGTCGGGGAAGTAGCGGTCGGCGACGTCGTCGCCCGTCGTGGGCTTGGCGTCGGTGAGCGTGCCGTTCGGCCCGAAGAACCAGCGGGTCGCGGTGGTCTCCTTCGGCGGCCACGAGTCGAAGCCCTGCTCGAACCCGCCGCCGGGCAGGCCGGGTTTGGCCGGGTCGCCGCCGTTGTCGAAGTACATGCGATAGCGGGGCAGTGCCTCGTAGCGCGCCTTGGCCTCGGCGAGCGTCGTGTCGTTCGCGTAGGGGTTGTCGGGGAACGGCGGGATCTCGGGGTCACCGCCCTGGGACCCGGGCGCCACCTGGGGCTGGATGGCCTTGAGCATCCCGAGGTCGGGCACCTTCTCGGCCACGTAGATGTCGACGAAGGCGAGCCACTGGGTGAGCAGCTCGGGCTCGATCGGCGCCGAGTGCACGCCGTTGGTGAGGACCGCCTTGATGTCCTTGCGCCGGGGCAGCTCGCCGAAGAGGTTGGCGAAGTCCGAGCCGACCTGCTCGTCCTGCCACGCACCCGAGATGAGGGTGGGCACCTCGATCTTCGAGACGTAGTTGATGGGCGAGCGCTGATCGATCAGCTCGGGCACCCGGAACTCCGTCGAGTTGGTGATCTCGATCGGGTCGAGGGTCTGGAGGCGGAGGTCCTGGTTGGCCAGGCACGTCTCGTCGCCGTCCTTCACCCGCTGGACCGCGTAGCCCTGGCCGCCCTCGGGGGCTGGCATGCCGTCGGCCCGGCGCTCGGTGAGCCAGGACTTGGTGAAGCCGTTGTTGAAGATGCCGCCCGGGTAGCCGGGCGTGCGGTACACGTCGGCGAGGACGGACATGGGGCTGGCCGCGGCGAGGTGCGGAGGCTGGGTCGCGGCGGTGAACAGCTGGGTGATGCCGGGGAACGAGATGCCGGTGAGGCCGACCTTGGTGGCCCACGGCTGGGCGGCGACGGTCTCGACCACGTCGTAGCCGTCCGCAGCCCAGATCTCGTCGAACAGGCCGGCGATGCCGCCCGAGCAGCCGCTGCCGCGCTCGTTGACCGAGACGGTGGCGAAGCCGTTGGCGCTGGCGATGAGGCCCATGGGCGTGGGCGAGTCGGGGTCGGCGTCGGCGTAGCCCGACATGTTGATGAGCGTGGGGAACGGGCCCTGGTCCCAGGTCTTGCCGATGGGGGCCCGCACGGTGACCGCGAGCTTCGTGCCGTCGCGGGTGGTGAGGTACTGGTACCCCTCCTTCAGGACGGGCTGGTCGTCGTAGAACGACTGCTTCGGGTTGTCGCCGAAGCGCAGCGTCGTGACCTCGTCGGACCCGCCGACCTCCCCAGAGCCCTGGGGGCCGCGGACCGTGAAGGCCTTGCCCTGCGGCAGGTCGCGGAAGACCAGGCTCCCGTAGCGGTCGGCGGTGCCGCGAGCGACCTGGTCGTCGTCCTTCGAGGCCAGGACCAGGGGCGAGCCGGGCTCGGCCTTGCGCACCGCGACGTACCCGATCCCCGCCTGCACGTCGAAGGTCGCCTTCGTCGTGGCCTTGCCGACCGGGGTCGCGTCGCGCACCTCGGCCATCGAGCCGGCGAGGGTCGAGCCTGTGGTGCTCGATCCCTTGGCCGCGCTGCCGCCGTCGCTGTCGGACGACGTGCACGACGCGGCCCCGGTGAGCAGCAGCCCGGCGAGCGCGACGGCCGCGACGCGGCGGCCGGTGGTGCGACGCGGCGCGTCGACGACGTGGAACGTTCGGTGCACGATGCCTCCCCTGCGGCCGCCCCCAGGCGGGCCGTCAGCCCGTCAAGGTTGGCACACGGCCCGTGCAGATTCCCTACCAGCGGTCCCAGTGGATGAGCTGGGCCGCAGGCACCCGGCTGGCCGGCTTGAAGTCGGTGCCGATCGTGTAGGCGACGGGGAACAGCCCGGCCTGGGTGTGGGTCTCGTACGGGATGCCGAGCAGGTCGGCGACCTCGCGCTCGTCGGGGAGGTGCAGCGTGGTCCACGCCGAGCCGAGGCCGCGGGCCCGCAGGGCAAGCATGAAGCTCCACACGGCCGGGAGGATCGACCCCCAGAACGAGGCCTGCACGAACGACGGCATGCCGTCGGGCAGGCGCCCCTCGATAACCGGGATCACCATCGCCGGCACCTCGTGGAAGTGGTCGCGCAGGTAGGTGGCCGACGACGACACCGCGCCCTGCCGCTCGCCACGCGGGTCACCCGCCGGGTACTCGGGCTTCGGGCTGTTGATGTACGGATCGAAGTTACGGCCGTAGCACGCGGCGATCGCGGCCTTGAGCTCCGGGTCCTCGATGACCATCCAGCTCCAGCCCTGGGTGTTCGACCCGGTGGGTGCCTGGATGGCGATGTCGATGCACTCCTCGATGATCGAGCGCTCCACCGGACGCTCGAGGTCGAGGCGCTTGCGGACCGATCGGGTGGTGGTGAGGAGCTCGTCGGGGGTGAGGTCGAGGGTCATGCCCCGGCAGGGTAGGGGCGATTGTCCACGGGCCGCGGGAGGAGCGCCGGATCGGGGACCTCGGTGGCCTGGCCGAGGTGGTCCGCGTAGTGGCCGAGGATGCCGGCGCGGTCGAGGATCGCGTCGAGCTCGGGGGACCGGGCCTCCCGGTAGCGGGCGAGCATGATGCCCCGCGCCGTGGTGAGGAAGTTGGTGGTGGCGATCTCGGCACCGCTGCCGTCGGCGAAGCGCACCGGCGCCGCGCCGGCGACCGTCGCCTCGGCGACCCACGGCAGGTAGTGGCGGCCGGCCTCGGTCAGGAGGGCGATGAACGTGTCGGGGAGGTCCGCGGGGTCGAGCCAGTCGCCGTACGTGTGGTCCCAGGGTGCGCGGAGGCGATGGGTGTGGGCCACGACGCGGGGCGCCACCTCGTCGGTGAGGCGACGACAGGCCGGGTCGTTCACGAAGTGGGCGACGTTGGCGCCGAACGCCGCGAAGTCGGCCAGCGAGGGGCGGGCGCCGGCGAGGTAGCCGCCGTCGCCGACATGATCGGCCATCGCCCGCAGCCAGGGCTTCACGGCATCGTCGATCCAGCCGTCGATGTTCTCGGCCGAGGCGCCCAGGCGGGGGAGCGAACCGGTCATGGCCTCGGTGACGAACGCCCGGACCGACTCGGCGTCCACCCCGAGCTCGACCGCGCCGTCGCGGGCGATGTCCCAGCTCCCGGCCACCGTGTTCTCGGGCCACAGCCAGCGGGTGCCGACTGCCGGCCGATAGAACCACTCGTCGGAGAAGTCCTCGAGCACGTGGACGAGGAACGCGAGCGTCGGGTCCTCGGGCAGGATCGCCCGCTCCGGGTGGCGCGGGGCGACCTGGGCGTCGAGGTGGAGGATCACCGCGGTCGAGTCCCAGATGAGCTCGCCGTCGGGCGTGGTGATCACCGGGATCCCGCCGTTCCAGCCGGCCTCGCGCGCCGCCAGGTGCAGGCCGATCCCGGGCGCGAGCCGCCACGGGATCCCGGCGTAGTCGAGGTAGCCGGTGACCTTGCGGGTGAAGTACGAGACGGTGAGCCCGTAGACCGAGAACGGCTGGTCCGGGGTGGTGGGGTCGGCCATGGGCGCCATCCTGCCCGATCGCCCGAGCGGGCACCTCAGGTGGCGAGCAGGCCCCGGCGCCGGGCGATCGCCCGCTCGATGTTGGCGAAGATCAGGCGGTCCACGATGATGCCGATGATCAGGATCAGCAGCATCGTCGACTGCAGGCCGACGGCGTCGCCGAGCGTGCGGTCCCGGTCGAGGAGGAAGCCGATCGACTGCTTGGTGCCGATCACCACGAGCAGCTCGCCGGCCATGAGGCTGCGCCACGAGAACGCCCAGCCCTGCTTGAGCCCGGCCACATAGGACGGCAGGGCGCCCGGCAGCACCACGTTCCACGACAGCGACAGGCCTCGGGCGCCGAGCACCCGACCGGCCCGCAGCCACAGCGGCGGCAGGTTGTCGACGCCGGCGAGCAGGCCGTTGGCGATCGACGGTGCGGCGCCGATGATGACCACGAACAAGATCGCTGCCTCGCTCAGCTTGAACAGCAGCAGGGCCAGGGGGAACCACACGATCGACGGCATGGTCTGCAGGCCCGTGATGAACGAGCCGATCGCCCGGCGCAGCACCGAGGACTGCGACATGGCGAGGCCGATCACCGTGCCGATCGCCGTGGCCAGCCCGAAACCGACCGCGGCCCGACGCATGGTGATCTGCAGGCCCTCCACGAGCTCCCACCGCCACAGGCCCTTGATCACGTCGATCGGGGCCGGCAGGACCCAGTCGGGCTTCCAGTTCGACCAGTAGACGCACTGCCACAGGAACAGGCCGATCGCGGTGGCGAGCAGGCCGGGCCACGCGGCCGACCAGAGGCGGGCCGGGAGCGAGGGCCCGGCGACGGTGGGGACCTCCAGGGCGTCGAGGCCGGCGAGCTCGCGCTCGAGCACGGCGTCGCTCGTCGGCTCAGCGGGCATGGCGTCACCGGGCATGGCGGGCGACCTCCTCGCGCAGGCGGGCGGTGATGGCGCCGGCGACCTCGGTGGTGGCGGGGTCCTCCATGCGGCGGGGCCGGGGGAGGTCGGGGGTGAAGGTCTCCGCCACCCGACCGGGGCGCGACGACAGGAGCACGACGCGGTCGCCGAGGCGGGCCGCCTCGCGCACGTTGTGGGTCACGAACAGCACGGTGAGGCCGCGCTCGGCCCACAGCGACTCGAGCTCGTCGTGGAGCAGGTCGCGGGTCATGGCGTCGAGGGCGCCGAACGGTTCGTCCATGAGCAGCACGTCGGCGTCCTGGGCGAACGCCCGGGCGAGGGCGACGCGCTGGCGCATGC
>CAZUYW010000020.1:17373-27979 GCA_964624775.1 uncultured Iamiaceae bacterium | reverse complement strand
CGACGTTGCGCACCTCCTCCCACACCTCGGCGGGGGAGGCCTTGATGACGACGGACACCCGGATGCGACCCACGGGCCGAGCATAGGGAGCGCCGTCCGGCCTGCCACGCTGTCGACGGGGGTCGCGTGCCGCCGACGATCGCGATCATCACCCTGCGCGGCTCGTCACGGGCACACGAGGGGCCGGGGCGGGACGCGCCGCAGCCCGATGTCGGCCACGTAGGGGACCGCGCCGGCCGCACAGGCGTGCACGGTCGCCGCGAACGAGGTCGCCCCGTCGTCCGCCCGGACGTAGTCGGTGGTGGTCACGAGGAGGCCCCGTCGGTGCAGGCGGCGGAGGGTCGCCCGTGCCGCACTCGCCTCGTCCACCGGCACGCGGCCGTAGCGATCGCGGTCGGCGTCGAACGTGGCGGTCACGTCCTCGCGGTTCCACCCGTCGAGGTGCGCCGCGATCTGGTCGACGGTCTCGTCACCGTTCTGGGCCATCAGGATGCGGTCCGGGCCGATCAGTGCATCGAGGTCCGCGACGAGGCGCCGCATGCCCGCCGCCTGGTCCGGGTGGGTCGCCACCATGTCGGTGTTGTCGAGGAACAGGCCGTCGAAGCCCGACAGGAGCTCGCGCGCCGCCCGGCGGCGGAGCAGGGCGCGGAGGCCCGGCTGGGCGACGTCGGCGTACCACTCGTCCCAGCGGTCCCAGCGCTCGAGCAGCCAGCCCCGATCCCGTGCCTCGGCGTACCAGGGCCGGTACGGCTCGACCGTCCCGACGCTCAGGTAGGCCAGTACGCGCGCCCCGCGCCGCTGGAGGGCGGCCACCTCCGACGGGCGGGTCGTCTCGCCGTCGACCACCACGAGGTCGTGGCGGCCGAGCCGGTCGATCGCCTGCCGGTCCAGCGGGTCGACGCCCAGCGCCAGCGCGAACGAGTGCACCTGGTCGGCCAGATCGGGCTCGGCGTCGGGCCCGCAGCCCGTCGGCACCACCAGGACGGCTGCGAGCGCCAGCGAGGTGATGAGCCGCACGGCGGGACCGGGCACGGGCGCTCCGAGGGTCGGGGACGGGGTGCGCGCAGCGTAGGGGCAGGCCCCCGGGGCCGGGGTTCAGGTGTGCCACCCTGGGGCGATGGAGGGCTACGACGCGTCGACCTACGGCGATCGCTTCGTCGACGTCTACGACGACTGGTACGAGGGGATCACCGACACCGCCACGTGCGTCGAGGCCCTCACCCGCCTCGCCGGGCCGGGCCCGGTGCTCGAGCTGGGTGTCGGCACCGGGCGGCTCGCCATCCCGCTGGCCCGGGCGGGGCTGGCCGTCACGGGCATCGACGCGTCGCCGGCCATGCTCGAGCGGCTCGCCGCCAAGGACGGGGGCGACGCCGTGCACGGGGTCCTCGGGGACATGGCCGCGCCGCCGGTCGGCGACCAGCGGTTCGCCCTGGTGTTCGTGGCCTACAACACGCTGTTCAACCTGGTCGATCCCGGCGACCAGGCCCGCTGCTTCGCCAGCGCCGCGTCGCGGCTCGCGCCGGGCGGGTCCTTCGTGGTGGAGGCGTTCGTGCCCGACGCGGACCGCGTCGTCGACGCCGTCGCGCCCCGCACCATCACCGCCGACCGCGTCGTGCTCAGCGTCAGCCGCTCGGACCCCGAGCGCCAGGAGGCTCTGGGCCAGTACGTCGACATCACCGAGGCCGGCATCAAGCTGCGGCCCTGGCACATCCGCTGGACCACCGTCGATCAGCTCGACGCCATGGCCGCCGACGCCGGGCTGATCGTGGCGGAGCGGTGGGCCGACTGGGCGGGCGCGCCGTTCCACGACGAGGCCGCCGCGCACGTCACCCGCTACGTGCGCACCGCCTAGTCCGCCGGGACGGGAGCCGTCTGCGGGTGGGGTCCTAGCCTCGTCCCGATGGGTGCCTACCTCGACCACGCGGCCACGACGCCGCTGCGACCTGAGGCGCGCCGCGCCATCGAGGCCGCGCTCGACGATGGGTGGGGCAACCCCTCCGGGCACCACGCCGCCGCGAGGGCGGCTCGGCGGCGCCTCGACGACGCGCGCGACCTCGTGGCCGACTGCGTCGGTGCCGGGCCCGACCAGATCGTGTTCACCTCGGGCGGCACCGAGGCCGACAACCTCGCGGTGCGCGGCGTCATCGGCGCGGCGCCCGGACCGGCCTGGTGCAGCGCCGTCGAGCACCCGGCCGTGCTCGAGCCGATGCTCGCCACGGGCGGGGCGACCCTGCCCGTCGGCGCCGACGGCGTCATCGACCTCGACGCGCTCGGCGATCGCCTCGCCGCCGCGCCCGGCACGACCCTCGTGGCCGTCATGGCGGTGAACAACGAGCTCGGCACCTGCCAGCCGATCGAGGCCGTCGCCGAGACCGTGCGCCGCGCCGCGCCGGGCGCCCACCTGCACGTGGACGCCGTCGCCGCCGCACCCTGGTTCGACCTCGGCCCGGTCGTGGCCGCGGCAGACCTGGTGGCGCTGAGCGGCCACAAGTTCGGCGCCCCCAAGGGCACCGGCGTGCTCGTCGTGCGCGGCGGCACGCCGCTCGCCCCGGTGCTGCTCGGCGGCGGCCAGGAGCGCGAGCGGCGGAGCGGCACCCAGGACGTGATGGGCGCCGAGGCGCTCGCCGCGGCCCTCGCCGCGACCGTCGCCGATCGGGCTGTGCTCGCGCCGCGGATCGCCGCCCTCGCGGACCGCCTCGCGGCCGGGTTGCTGACCGCTCTGCCCGGTGCCCGTCGCATCGGCGGGCCGGACGTCGCCCGCTCGCCCGGCATCGTCCACCTCCTCATCCCCGACGTCGAGCGCGAGGCCCTGCTGTTCCTGCTCGACGAGGCAGGCGTGGCGGCCTCGGCCGGTTCGAGCTGCGCGAGCGGCGCGCTCGAGCGGTCGCACGTGCTGGCCGCATGCGGGGTCGACGACCACGCCGCCCGCGGCGCGCTGCGCCTGTCGCTCGGCTGGAGCAGCACCGACGCCGACGTGGACCTCGCCCTCGCGGCCGTGCCCGACGCCGTCGCCCGGCTCGGCGGCGCGGTGGCCCGGTGAGCGGCGCGATGCGGGTGCTGGTGATGATGTCGGGCGGCGTCGACTCGTCGGTGGCCGCGGCCGTGCTGCGCGACGCCGGGCACGACGTGGTGGGCGTGACGCTGAAGCTGTGGGGCGGGGCCTCGGACTCGGGCTGCTGCTCGGTGAGCGACGTCGAGGATGCCCGCCGCGTCGCCGACCACCTCGGCATCGACCACCACACCTTCGACTACGGCGACGCGTTCACCGAGCACGTGGTGGGGCCCTACGCCGCGGACCACGCCTCCGGCCGCACGCCCAACCCCTGCATCGAGTGCAACCGCCACATCAAGTTCGCCGCGGTGGACGAGCGGGCCCACCAGCTGGGCTTCGACGCCGTCGCGACCGGGCACCACGCCCGGGTCGCCGTGCGGGCCGACGGCACCCGCCGGGTCGCGCGCGGCGTCGATCCCGCCAAGGACCAGAGCTACGTCCTCCACGTGCTCGACCAGGAGCGCCTGGCTCGCACCCTCCTGCCCATCGGGGCCATGACCAAGGACGAGGTGCGGGCGCACGCGGCGACCGCCGGGCTGCGCACCGCGGCCAAGCCGGACAGCCAGGACGTGTGCTTCATCACGCGCACGCAGGGACGCGGCTCGTTCCTCGGCGAGCGGATCCCGTTCACGCCCGGACGGGTCGTCGACCTCGATGGCACCGAGGTGGGGGTGGTGCCCGCCGTCGAGCTGGTCACGCTCGGCCAGCGCAAGGGGCTCGGCCTCGCGGGCGGCGGCGCGCCCCGCTACGTGGTGGGCATCGATCGTGCGTCCGCCACGATCACCGTGGGCCAGGAACGGGACCTGCTCGTGGCCGAGCAGCCGGTGGCCGGCTGGCGGTGGTCGGCGGACCCGGTCGCGGGCGAGGTGCTGGTGCAGTGCAGCGCCCACGGTGCGCCCCGCCCTGCCGCGGTCGACGTCGACCGCACGGGCACCGGGGTGGTCCGCTGGCGCGACCCCCAGCGCATCGTCGCCCCGGGGCAGAGCGTGGTGGCCTACGAGGCCGACGAGGTCGCCGGCGCCGGCACCGCGGCCTGACGCCTGTCGCATCGGTTCTTCGCCGCGCAGCGGCTGGCCGGCGACCACATCGCGGCGAGGTTCGCGAAACCGGTCGAAACACCCGGCCTGCCCGCCGTTCTTCGCCGCGAAGCGGCTCACTGGCGACCAGATCGCGGCGAGGAACGGAGATCGGTCAGGCGACGGGGACGCGGTGCTCGCGGGCGCCGGCGAGGACGCGGCCCGGGCGGGTGGGGGTGACGAGGACCGCGGTGACCGCGATGGTCTCGGTGGTGCCCCGGGCCACGCGCACGAGCAGCTCGACCGGCTCGTCGAGCACGAGCTCGAGGGCCAGGCCCGCCGCGCCCGCCGTGAGGTCGTGGGCGTCGGACCCCACCTCGGCCGGACCGAACCGCATGATCGACCGGCGCAGGAACAGCTGCGGCTCGGGCATCGTGAGCGGGTCGTGGACGACGACGCCGGCGGGGACCAGCACGATCCAGCGACGCGCGAGCTGGTGCAACGATCGCATCCCGGCGACGACCGCAGCCCAGCCCACCACCAGGGCGATCGCCCCGGCCAGCCAGGCCCCGGCGGCGAGCAGCAGCGGTCCGGCGACCGCGCCGAGCGCCACCACCGCCCACGTGATGGGCGCGAGCAGGTACGCCACGACCACAGGCGGCCGCAGCGGCAGGCGCTGCTCGGGGCCGTACGCCGAGCCGTCGACCCACGCCTCGCCGACCCACGGCATCAGCACGGCGGCGGTGGTGACCGATGCCGCGGCCACGGCCGCGAGGTCCGACGCGTCGAGCACGTCGCCGGCGGCCACCGCGGCGAGCACCGCGGCGAGGCCGGTCGGCACGAGCACCCGCAGGGCCGTCAGGCTCGTCGTGCGGGGCACGAGCAGGGCCACCAGGCTGGCGCCCCAGCCGAGCCACAGGCCGACGACGACCACGACCCGGACCGCGCTGGTGCGCCCGTCGAGCGCGTCGCCCACGCACCCGCCGGCGACGAGGGCGAGCACCACCCACGCCACCCGGGCCGGCCACGCGCCGACCTGTTCGATGCTCGACATGGCCCCGAGATTTGCCGACGCGGCGCGGCGGTGGCTATTCCAGAGGGCAGGGGAACGGACCAGAGGTCGATGACGTGGTGGGTGCAACGCCAGGACGAGGGGAGACGACGAGCCTCCCGCTCGGCGCGCCGACCTCGATCGGGAGCCTGCCCCACCTCGACAGTGCCGAGGCCATCGCCTTCGTGCTCGAGCACAACCCCGAGCTCCCCGCCGCGCCCACGGTCCCCCGGGGCGAGCCGCTGGAGCTGATGATCCCGCAGGCGGCGTGGGGGATCCACGGTGTCGTGGTCGACGAGGACGGCACCATCTCGGTGCCCGATCCGTCGGTGGTCGACGCCGCCGCGCCCCTCGGCGACCGCGAGCTGCTCGGCCGGCCCTTCGCCACGTGGCGCCGGTTCCTCGATGCCGTCGCCGGCCGCACCGAGCCGATCAAGCTCCAGCTCACCGGGCCGCACACGCTCGGCCTCACCCTTGTTGCCGCCGGCGTGCCGGGTGCGGTGGCGTTCACCACGGCGATGCGGGCGGTCGCCCAGCGCGCCGCCGACCTGCTCGACCTCGCCGACCGCCACGCGCCGGGCGTGCCCCGCCTGCTCGTGTTCGACGAGCCGGGTCTCGTCGGCGGCCTGCGGGCCGAGCTGCCGCTCACGCCCGACGAGGTGATCGACGTGCTCTCCGGCGCCCTGGCTGCCGTGGAGGGCCGGGCCCTGCTCGGTGTGCACTGCTGCGGCCCCACCGACTGGCGGCTCGTGCTCCAGGCCGGGCCCGACGTCTTGTCCCTGCCGGTCGGGGCCGAGATCACCGCCTCCGCCGGTGCGCTCAACCAGTTCCTCGAGCGCGGCGGCTGGGTCATCTGGGGTGCGGTGGCCACCGACGGCCCGCTCGGCGAGCAGACCTCCCGGTCGTGGCGCCAGCTCTCGAGCCAGTGGTGCGAGCTCGTCCAGAACGGCTGCGACCCGGTGCTCCTGCGCCGCCAGGCCCTCGTGTCACCGGTGTGCGGGCTCGCCCTGCACGACGGCGCCACGGCCGATCACGTCTTCGACCTCACCCGGAAGCTCGCGGAGAAGATCCACGACCAGGTGATGGGCATCCGCCTCAGCGTCGGGGCGTGATCAGAGCTTCTTGAGGGCGCCCATCAGGCGCTTGAGGGTCGAGACCTTGGCCTCGCCCTCGACCTCGGCCGACTTGAAGGCGACGTCGACCGGGTTGGGCTCGCCCTTGCGGCGCTTCTTGCCGCCGCCCTCGGGCTCGTCGATGAACTGCGAGTAGAGATCGGCGAGCCAGGCGGCGTTCGGATCGGCCGGGCGGGCCTCGTCGAGCGACTGGGGCTCGACCTCGCCGTGGTAGGTGGTGTCGGGCGCACCCATCAGGCGGGTCTCGTCCCAGGCGGTCGGCCCCTGGTCGGGGTCGTCGGCGACGAGCGTGTCGGTGCCGGCCGGGTCCAGGTCGGGCACCGCGGTGAGGGTGGTGTCGGCGAGGGCGCCGGCGATGGTGTCGCCGATGTGGGCGCTCAGCGGATCGGGGGCGTGCCCCGAGGCGTCCTCGTCCCGGGCGGTGCGATGCGGGAGGCCCATGGCGAGCAGCGGATCGGCCTCGAGCTCGATGCCGGGCGAGGCGTCGGGCCGTCGGATCGGCACGACGTCGGCCTCGGCGGTGGTGGACACCACCTCGACCAGGCCGCTCTGGTGCAGGCGGTTGACCACGCGGGCGGTGGAGTACACGCCGCGGCCCAGCTCGGTGGCGAGCTCGGCGATGGTGCGGGGACCGGAGAGGGCGGTGACGAGCTCCCAGTCCTCACGGAGGATCGTGACCTGCACGGCGTTGCCGGGCAGCGTGCGGCTGGCCTCCACCCACACGTCGAGGCTCGGGATCGCCGTGATCCACTCGTCGACCTCGCGGACCCGCTTGCGCACCTCGTTGACGATGGCGTCGGCGGGGAAGGCGCGGAACGGGCCGAGCCAGTGGACGGTGTCGGGCTCGAAGTCGAACTCGCCGGTGCCGTCGCGGAACAGGTCGATCAGCGGGTCGTAGACCACCGACAGCACGACCGAAGCGAGCAGGTCGGGGCTGATGGCGCCGTCGCGCACGAGGAGCTCGCCCACCATGGGACGGTCGCCGGACGCGTCGATGGCGCGGCCCCAGTCGTCGGCGGTGAGGCGCCCGGGACGCACCAGCGCCGTGGCCAGGGCCTCGTCGGTGCGCTCGTTGCGGGCGAAGTAGATCTGGCCGCGGTGCAGGTAGACGGTGCAGCCCGACGGGCCGCCGAAGCGCACGGCGCCCGTGCGGCCGTCGGCAGACAGGACCTTCAAGATGCCCGCCGGCGAGAAGTCCTCAAGCGTGCCGTTCAGGGTCATACCGATCCGCGTTCCTCGAGCAGTGGTGGGAGTAACCGGCGGCAGGACCGGCCCTGTTCTCGTCGGCTGATTCTGGCGCGACTTGAGGGGTTGGGACAGCCCCGCGTCGCCCGGTCAGGGTGTCGGTGGGCGCCGGTAGGGTGCCTGGCCATGACCCCTGCGGACCGGTCCGAGGCCACGCCGGCCGAGCGAGCATCGGCGCTGCGCGCCGAGATCGCCGAGCACAACCGGCGCTACTACGAGTTCGACGCCCCGTCGATCGCCGACGCGGAGTACGACGCCCTGGTCAGGGAGCTGCGGGCGCTGGAGGAGGCTCACCCCGAGCTGGCGGTGGCGGGCTCGCCGACCGCCACCGTCGGCGCCGCGGCGTCCACCGCCTTCGCCCCGGTCCCGCACCGGGTGCCGATGACCTCGCTCGACAACGTCTTCTCCCCCGAGGAGCTCGCCACGTGGGGCGAGCGGATCGGCCGGTGGGTGCGCGAGGCCGGGGTGGAGGAGCCGCCGACCTTCTGCTGCGAGCCCAAGATCGACGGCGTCGCCATCTCGCTGCGCTACGAGGGCGGGCGCCTGGTGCAGGCCGCCACCCGGGGCGACGGTCAGGTGGGGGAGGACGTCACCGCCAACGCCCTCGGCCTCGAGGGCGTGCCCCACGAGCTCCCGGCCGACGCCCCGGAGGTGCTCGAGGTGCGCGGCGAGGTCTACCTCTCGCTGGAGGCGTTCGCCCGGCTCCAGGCCACCCAGCAGGAGGAGAACCGCGCCCGCATCGAGGCCGGGCGCAAGCCCACGCCGGTGGCGGTCAACCCCCGCAACGCGGCGGCGGGGTCGCTGCGCCAGAAGGACGCGTCGATCACCGCGTCCCGGGGCCTGCGCCTGTGGGCGTACCAGCTGGGTGAGGTCGTGGGCGGGGCGGAGGCCGCCACCCACCGCGAGACGCTCCGGCGCCTGGAGGCCTGGGGCTTCCCGGTGAACCCCCACATCGACGTGGTCGCCTCCATGGAGGCCGTCCAGGCGTACTGCACCGCCCTCCAGGCCGCCCGCCACGACCTCGGCTACGAGATCGACGGCGTGGTCGTGAAGCTCGACGACCTCGCCACCCGGGAGCGGCTCGGGTTCACCGCCCGGGCCCCGCGCTGGGCCATCGCGGTGAAGTTCCCGCCCGAGGAGCGCACCACCATCCTGCGCGACATCGCGGTGTCGGTCGGCCGCACCGGACGGGTCACGCCCTACGCCCAGCTCGAGCCGGTGTTCGTCGGCGGGGTCACGGTCAGCCAGGCCACCCTTCACAACGAGGACCAGGTCGCGGTGAAGGACGTCCGGGTCGGGGACACGGTCGTGGTGCGCCGCGCCGGCGACGTCATCCCCGAGGTGGTCGGCCCCGTGCCGGGACCCGAGCACGAGGCCCGGCCCCGCTGGCAGTTCCCCCGCACGTGCCCCTGCCCGCGCGCGAGCGTGCTGCACCGCCCCGAGGGAGAGAGCGACACCCGGTGCATCGATCCGCTCTGCCCGTACCAGCGGGCGGGCCACATCGAGCACTTCGCGGGTCGCGGCTCGATGGACATCGAGGGGTTCGGCGAGCAGCGGGTGCGCCTCTTCGGCGACCTCGGCCTCATCACCGACATCGCCGGCCTCTACGAGATCGACTGGGGGCGCCTGGCCCAGATGCGGGCCGTGGTGACCGCCTGGGCCGCGGCAGCCCAGGTGGCCGCCAGGGAGCGCACGGGCGACGCGGCTGCGGCGCCCGACCTGGCCGACGTCGGTGCGTCCCTGCCCGATGGCGCCGAGGACCTCCTCGGTGCCGAGCTCGTCGCCGACCTCGCCGTCGATCCCGACCGCCTCAAGACCACCGCCGACACGCTGCGCGGCCTCGGGGAGGAGGCGGCCACGAACCTGCGGGCCGCCATCGCCGGCAGCCGGGAGCGCCCGCTCGCCAACCTGCTCGTGGGCCTCAACATCCGCCACCTCGGCCCGTCGGGCGCCGAGGCGCTCGCTCGGTCGTTCGGCCACCTCGACCGCATCATCGACGCCGACGTCGACGCCATGAGCGCGGTCGACGGCGTAGGCCCGGTGATCGCGGCATCGACCCGCGCCTGGTTCGACGACGCCGAGCACCGGGCGCTGATCGAGCGGCTCCGGGGGGCCGGCCTGAACCTCGAGGGGCCGGAGGCCTCCACCGAGCCCCAGACCCTGCTCGGCAAGACCATCGTGGTCACCGGCACGCTCGACGGCTTCAACCGCGAGGAGGCCGAGGCGGCGATCACCAGCCGGGGCGGCAAGTCACCGGGATCGGTGTCCAAGAAGACCACGGCCGTGGTGATCGGGGCGTCGCCGGGTGCGTCGAAGGTGACCAAGGCCGAGGCGCTGGGCATCCCGGTGCTCGACGAGGCCGGGTTCCTGGCCCTGCTGGAGACGGGCGAGCTGCCGGGCTGACCCGCACCCTTGGGCCTCAGCGGAGGGCTGCTCAGGTGACGTCGACGTACCAGGTGGTGGTGCGGGACGTCTCGGGGCGTCCCTGCTTGAAGTAGCGCAGCGTGATGGTGTTGCGCCCCTGCCGCAGCTCCTCGACGGCCTTGCCCGGGCCGGGACGGAACTCCACGTGGTTGCGGTTGTTGGGGCGCAGCTCCTTGCCGGTGTAGCTGGCGGCCTCGGGGGAGCCGGGCACGAGCACGCCCTCCATGTCCTTCTCGGGGATGGCCACGCCGTTGATCGTGAGGCGCCCGTCGTAGCCCTCGGCCAGCTCGGCGCCGATGGCGGTCTGGCTCGGGGCCTGGCCGCCGGGCAGCGGGAACTGGGCGACGATCGCCGGGTTCGAGGTGGTGGTGGGCAGGTCCGTGACCGCCCGCTTGGAGCCCCACACCAGCAGGGCGGTCGCCCCCAGGAGCACCACGAGGATCGCGGCGCGACGGCCCCACACCCGGCCGGGGGCCTCGCGGGTGACCGTCGGCGCCGGGTTGCCGGCGGTGGCCTCGTCGGCGGCGGCCGGCGGCTCGGTGGTGGGACCGATCGTCGTCATGGCCTCCCATTGTGCCCGCCGGGTGGTCGCCCGCCCTAGCCGCCCCGGTGGTCGGACGTCACGCCCAGGGCGCCGGGGCATCCCCCGGAACGGACGGGGTCGGGCGGTACCCTCGCTCCGTGG
>CAZUYW010000020.1:0-17273 GCA_964624775.1 uncultured Iamiaceae bacterium | reverse complement strand
GGCGCCGGGGCATCCCCCGGAACGGACGGGGTCGGGCGGTACCCTCGCTCCGTGGCCAATCCCCGCATGACGGCAGAGATCGGCCGGGTACTCGGGGGCCGCTACCGGCTGGTCGCTCCCATCGGGATGGGGGCGTCGGCCCAGGTGTACCTGGCCGACGACGTGCGCCTCCGTCGGCGCGTCGCCGTGAAGATGCTGCACGACGCCCTGGCCGACGACGCCGAGTTCCTGCGCCGCTTCCGGGCCGAGGCCCGTGCCGCGGCCGCGCTCAGCCACCCGAACATCGTCGCCGTCTACGACTGGGGCGACGAGGAGACGGCGTTCATCGTCACCGAGTACCTGGGTGGCGGCAGCCTGCGCGCCCTGCTCGACTCCGGCGCGGTGCTGTCGCCGTCGCAGGCACTGCTCGTCGGGCTCGAGACGGCGCGCGGCCTCGACTACGCGCACCGCCGCGGCTTCGTCCACCGCGACATCAAGCCGGCCAACCTCCTGTTCGGCGAGGACCAGCGCCTCCGCGTCGCCGACTTCGGGCTGGCCCGGGCGCTCGCCGAGGCGGCCTGGACCGAGCCCCAGGGGGCGATGCTCGGCACCGCCCGCTATGCCTCGCCCGAGCAGGCCCGCGGCGAGACGCTGTCGGGCAAGGCCGACGTGTACGCCCTTGCCCTGGTGCTGGTGGAGGCGGTCACCGGCGAGGTCCCGTTCACCGCCGACACCACGCTCGGCACCCTGATGGCCCGGGTCGACAAGCCGCTCGAGGTGCCCGATGCCCTCGGTCCGCTGCAGGGCATCCTGGCCCGAGCGGGGCACCCCGACGCCGAGACTCGCATCGATGCCCGCACCCTCGCCGCCGGGCTGCTGCGCGCCGCCAAGGCGCTGCCCACGCCCGCGCCGCTGCCCCTCGCCGGCGCGGTCGCGCCCGTCGGCGGGGCCGAGGCCGTCGTCGACCCCACCCTCCACGCGCCGGTGACGCTCGACGACGGCGGCGCCCCGGCCGACGGCGCCGGCACCGCCGACCTCACGCCCGAGGATCTGGACCTCGACCCGCCCGACTGGGTCAACCGGGCCGAGCCGGCGGTGCTGGTCCCGCTCGCGGCCCTCGGTGCCGACCCGACCGTCGCCCTCGGCGAGGTGGCGGCCGACGCGGACCCGGAGGCGGCTGCCACCAGCGACACCACCACCGACACCGACACCGACGCCGCGCCCTCGGGCACCCCGGACGCGCCGGCCCCCGACGAGCCCGATGCACCCACCCGCGTGGTCCCGCCGGTCGTGCCCGCCACGGAGGCCGTGATCGCCGATCCGGCTCGGGTGCTCGCGGCCGACGACGAGGGCGACGGCGACGATGTCGACGATGTCGAGGCGGTCGAGCGGCGCCGTCGGCGCTGGCCGTGGGTCCTGCTGGTGCTGGCCCTCATCGCCGGCGCGGCCGGGGCAGCGGTCGCCATCGCGGGCGACGAGGGCACCGCCGCCGCGCCCCGCGTCGACCTGCCCGTGCCCACCCTCACCGGCCGCACCGAGGCGGAGGCGCGTGCCATCGCCGCGGCGGCCGGCTGGAAGGTGCGGGTCGAGCGGGTCCGGCGCGATCGCACCACCAAGGGCGACGTCCTCGCCAGCGACCCTGCGGCGGGGGAGCGCCTCGCCCGGGGCCGCACGCTCGACCTCACCGTCTCGGCTGGTCAGACGATCGTGCCCGTGCCCACCGACCTGGCCGGGAAGTCCGTCCAGGACGCCACCGTCGAGTTGTTCAAGACCGGGCTGCGCCTCGCCGAGGGGGAGCGTCGCTTCGACGAGGAGGTCGCCAAGGACGTCGTGATCGGCGTGGCGGCCGGCACCCCCGCCCAGCTCGAGAAGGGCTCGACGGTCAAGGTGGTCGTGTCCGACGGTCCCAAGCCCCGCGTCGTGCCGAGCGGCCTCGTCGGGTCCACCGAGGCCGAGGCCAAGGCCGCGCTCGAGGCGGTCCAGCTGCGGGCCGCGATCGTGCGCTCCTACAGCGATTCGGTGGCCGAGGGCACGGTGATCTCGGTCCTGCCGGCCGCCGGCACGTCGGTGCCGCGCGGATCGGCGGTCAACGTGGAGGTGTCCCGCGGTCCCAAGCTGATCGCGGTGCCCGACGTGAGCGGGGCGTCCACCATCAGCGGCGCCATCTCGATCCTCACCGGTGCGGGCCTCCAGGCCGGATCGGTGAGCGGGCCGGCGACCGGTTCGCCCGTGGGCACCAGCCCGGCCGCGGGCACCATGGTCCGACCCGGCTCGACGGTCAACATCGTCCTGGGCTGACCCGACCGTGGCGGATGACGTGACCGGTGCCACCGGATCCGACCCCCTGACTTGACCCGCGGGTCAAGTACCGTCTCGGGCGTGTCGGTGACGGAGCAGAACACCCTCGTGGAGGGCACCGTCCCCGAGAACCGGTGGCGCATCCTCACGACCCTCCTGTTCGGGCTGTTCTCGGTGAACGTCACCGTGACCATCCTCGCCGTGTCGATCCCGACGATCGCCCGGGACCTCGGTGCCGAGCAGTCCACCGTCACCTGGGTGGTCACCGGGCCGATGCTCGCCTTCGGCGTGATCGGCCCGCTCGTCGGCAAGCTCGGCGACCGCCTCGGCCACAGGCGCCTGTTCCTGTGGGGGCTCTTCGGTGCCGCGCTCATGGCCGCGGCGTCCGCCCTCGCGTGGAGCGCCGGCGCCCTGATCGCCTTCCGCACGCTCGGCGCCATCGAGGGTGCGGCCACCGGCCCGGCGTCCTTCGCCGTGATCAGCCGGATCTTCCCCCGCGCCGAGCGGGTGCGGGCGCTCGGCTACTGGTCGATGGTCGGCGCCGGTGCACCGGTCATCGGCGTCATCGCCGGCGGCCCGCTCGTGGAGGCGTTCGGCTGGCGCTGGATCTTCGTCGGCCAGGTCCCGGTCCTGCTGCTCGCGCTCGCCTTCGCCTACCGCCTGCTGCCCGAGACACCCCGCTACCGCGCCGGGTCCTTCGACGTCGCCGGCGCCGCGCTGCTCGCGCTCACCGTCACTCCCGTGCTGTTCGCGGTCGCCGAGTCCCCGCGGCTCGGCTGGTCGTCGCCCGTGGTGATCGCGTGCCTGCTGATCGGCCCCGTCGCCGGCGTGGCGTTCGTGGCCGTGGAGCGTCGGGCCGCCACCCCGCTCTTCCCGCTGCGCTACCTCGGCCGCCCGGGGTTCACCTACGCGGTGTCGGCCCAGGCGTTCCTGAACGCGGCCTACATGGGCTCGTTCATCCTCACGCCGCTGCTCCTCCAGAACGTGCTCGACCCCGTGTACTCGCCGACCAAGACCGGTCTGGTGAGCCTCGCCCGGCCGCTCTCGTTCTCGCTCGCCGGCACCTTCGCCGGTGCGATCGCGGCGCGCCTCGGCGGCCGGCGCACCGCGTCGGTCGGCGCGATCGGCGTGGTCGCCGCCATGGGGTGGATGTCCACCATCGGCCCGCACG
Source organism: uncultured Iamiaceae bacterium (assembly GCA_964624775.1). Classification (GTDB taxonomy): domain Bacteria; phylum Actinomycetota; class Acidimicrobiia; order Acidimicrobiales; family Iamiaceae; genus Aquihabitans. Next base: position 13,825 of record CAZUYW010000020.1, on the reverse strand, counting down.
CGCCCGTGGCCTACATCGCCGGCGCGCTGGCGCTGGCCGGCGTCGGCATGGGGGTGGCGATGCCGCCGCTCGTCGGCTCGGTCACCGTCTCGGTCGACGAGCAGGACCTCGGCGTCGCCGGCTCGGCCCAGCAGATGATGAGCCAGGTCGGCATCGTGTTCGGCATCCAGATCATGCAGAGCGTGCAGCGGTCCCAGGCCGCCGGCGTGGGGCTGGCCGGCAGCTACCACCGCGGCTACCTGGCCGGCCTGGCCATCGCCGCCCTCGGCGCGGTCGCCGCCACCCGGATCGCATCCGTCTCGGGGCCGGCCGGGGACCACGAGCACGAGCCCGCCCACGTCGCCTGAGCCGACCTGATCCGCATCGGCCCCGGACGCGCCTCGGGGCCGCCCTGGCGGACGGCCCCGAGGCAGCGTGCGATCGCCCGGCCGGGCGACCCGTCAGTCCGTGATGGCCTGGATCTTGGCGGCGATCTCGGCGGCGACGGGGTCCGGCGAGGCGGACTGCATGGCCATGAGCTTGGTCATGTCGCCCTGGACCTTGATCTTGCCGGCCATGAAGGCCTGCATCCCGGCCTGCGGGTTGCCCTCGACGAGGATGGCCTTGGCGGTGGCGTACTCGAGGGTGACCGTGAGGTCGGGGTTCTCGAGGTGGCCGATGTCCATGTCCATCTCCTCGCCCGTGGTGTCCATGTGGGCGGCGATGGCGCCGTCGTCGATGTGGGCGGCCTTGTCGTCCTCGGCGACGTCCTCGGGCACGTCGGTGATGATCAGGTTCATCCGCATCTGGTGGGGCGGGTTGCCGCCCTGACCGGCGTACGAGTGGCGAATGGCCTTGGCTTCTTCCAGCCAGGTGTGGCTCAGGAACTTCGGCACCGGGGTCCTCCTGCAGGCGGGCGCGAACGTGGTGGGCGGACCCTAACCAACCCAGCGTCGGCGCGCCGCGGATGCTGCAGGTGGCGTGCAACAAGTCACACGGGCCGTCCCGACCGTCGGCGTCGGCAGAGGATCAGGCCGGTTGCGGGGTGCCCGCGAGGGGCGCGGCGAGCACCCGCCGGGCGATCTCCTCGTCGGACGCGAGGGAGCACACCACGAACCGCCCGACGAACGCGGCGAGCTCGTCGACGGGGATCGGGAGGCGCCCGGTCCGGTGGAAGTGGCCGTAGTACCCGACGGTGCCCACGACGCCGAAGGCCAGCAGCTCGGCGTTCTCGTCGCGCACGGTGCCGTCGGCGATGCCCTCCCGCAGGACCGCGGCGACGTCCGCGGCGTGGACCTCGGTGCCCTTGCGGAGCTCGTCGGCGAACTGCTTCTCGAGGTTCTCGACCTCGAGCAGGGCGAAGAAGTGGGCGTAGGTGGCCATGAAGCGCACCGACGCCTCCGCGCCCTGGCGGATCCGCATCAGCGGCTCGGCGGCGGGATCGATCGCGGTGCCCTGGGCGCGGCGCAGGCGGAGGCGGTTGACCTCCACGAGCTCGCGGAACACCGCCTCCTTGTTCTCGAAGTACCAGTAGAAGAGGCCCTTGGCCACCCCCGCGGCCCGCACGATGTCAGCCACGCGGGTCTCCGCGTAGCCCCGCTCGGCGAACAGCTCGGCCGCGCAGGCGAGCAGCTGCTCCTTGCGCTCCAGGCCCTGCGAGGTGAGCCGACGGTCCTCGGTCATGGGGGGCAGTGGAGCACCGGGTTGACCGTCGGGTCAAGGGCGCCCCGGCGCCAGGGGCCCGGCGTCGCGGCCAACGGTGCCCGCAGCTCGCCGGTGTGCTTGCCTGGTGGGTCCGTCGTGCGGGCACCCGTGCCCAGGAGGGTCCGATGACCACCGAGCTTCCCGACAACCTGATCCCCGGCGCCGAGCCCTGGTCCCACGAGGGCGGGCCCAACGGCGCGCTCGTGCTCCACGGGTTCACCGGCAACCCCGGGTCGATGCGCGGCCTGGCCGAGGCCCTCGCCGCCGAGGGCTTCACCGTCGAGCTCCCGCTCCTGCCCGGGCACGGCACCGTGGTGGAGGACATGATCCCCACCGGCTGGTCCGACTGGCTCGGTGCCGCCGAAGCCGCCTACGCCTCGCTGGCCGAGCGGTGCGAGCAGGTCGTGGTCGTCGGCCTGTCCATGGGCGGCGCGCTCACCGCCACGCTTGGCACCGAGCACCCCGAGATCGCCGGCCTCGTCTGCATCAACGCCGTCGTGTCGGTGCCGCCCGGCATGCGCGAGGCCGTGCAGCAGGTGCTCGACAGCGGCGCCGACCGCTTCGCCGGCATCGGCTCGGACATCGCCGACCCGAACGTGGTCGAGACCGCCTACGCCGAGACGCCGCTCGCCCCGCTGCTCACCATGTTCGACGCGGGCGAGCAGCTCGGCGATGCGCTCACGCGGATCACCTCGCCGATGCTGATCATCACGAGCACCCAGGACCACGTCGTGCCGCCGGAGAACTCCGACATCCTCGCGGCGCAGGTGTCGGGCCCGGTGGAGCGGCTGCGCTGCGAGCGCAGCTACCACGTCGTCACCCTCGACTACGACAAGGACCTCGTGCGCAACGCCGTCGTGGCGTTCGCCACCAAGGTCACCGCGGGCTGATCCCGCCGCGCCCGGGTCAGCGGGTCAGCGTCAGCGGGTCAGCGGGTCGGCGGCTCAGCGGGTCACCCGCATGGTGAACGTCGCGGTGCGGCCACCACGGGCCGTCCACGCGAACCCCTCCTGCACGACGGCGAGCTCCACGCGGTAGCGACCCGGCGGCAACGGCTCGAGGAAGGCGCCCAGGGCGAGCACCTGCAGGTCCACCACGTCGGTGTCGCCCGGCCGCATCCAGCGGGTGAGCTCGCCGCCCGAGCGGGCGCCCGGCTCGCCGCCGGGGTCGAGCGGCGTGATGAGGGTGGCGATCCGCACGCGCCCCGCCTGGTTGAAGCTCGCCAGGTCCGGCCACGGGGCGCCTGACCCGGTGTGGGTCACCCTGGCCCGCAGCTCGGCTGCCTCGCCAGCGCGCACCCGCACCGCGCCCGACGGCCGGTCGATCAGGGTGATCCGCGCCGAGCGCGCCGAGCGGGGCAGGGGGGTCGTGGGGAACCCGGCGGGCAGCAGCGCTCCCTGCGCGGCCAGGCGTCGCTGGTCGGGGCCGCGCGCCACCCACAGCGCCAGCCCGTCGGGCTCGTCGGCGTCGTAGTACGAGTAGCCCTGGTCGAGCAGGGCGATGCGGTCCCCGGCCCGGGCCCGGCGGTCGTCGTCCAGGCGCCCCAGGGTGAACGCCGTGCCCGGGTCCTCAGCCGCAGCGTCGTAGGGGTCCCAGCGCACGTCGGGCAGGAAGAAGGGGTAGCTGAGCGCCGGGCGTCCCCGTGCCATCCCCTCGTCGATGGCGGCCTCCCGCACGCCGAGCCGGGCCAGCTGCTCGGGCGCGTGCCAGCCGCGGTACTGGATCTCGTCGTAGCCCGTGGCGCGGCGGCTGGCGTCGAAGCCGCCGGTGACGAGCCAGAGGGCGAGGGCGCCGAGCAGCGCGGCCCGACCGACCGCCGCCGGGCGGATGGCCGTCGTCCGCAGCCGTTCCAAGCCCAGCAGCGCGGCGCCGACGGCGATGCCCGCCGCGGCGTACGCGGTCGTCACCCGGAAGGAGTCGTAGGGGTCCCACCACATGGTGCGCAGGACCGCCGGCACCGAGAACGACGACACGCTGAAGCCGAAGGCCAGCGGGTCCCGCTCGTGGATCAGGACCGTCGCGGTCGCGATCAGCGCGACGGCCGCGGCCGCGAGCACGCCGAGCCGCAACCGCAGCGGCCGGGCCGAGACCACGAACGCCGTGCCGAGGGCGAACCACAGCGGCGCGAACGAGTCGTTGTGGCGGCCGTAGATGTAGTGGTCCACCCGCGCCTGGTTCTGGGTGAAGAACACGACGGACGTCATGAACACGAGCGACGCGGTCGTCACGAGGTGGGCGAGGGCGAGTCGTCGACCGGCCCGTGCTGCGGGGTCGGCCTCGGGCCCGACGGTCGTCGCGTCGGGCCGCCACACCCACCAGATCGCGGCGACCACGCCCACCGCCACCAACCCGAACGAGCCGGCGAGCAGGTACCACGATTGGCCGGCCGCCGTGGCGACCAGCTCCCGGAGGCCGCTGCGCGTGGTCAGCAGCCGCAGCCAGGCGTCGAGGTCGCCCTCAGGGTTCTGCACGCCCTCCCAGCGGTGGGCCCGCAGCCAGCCGTTCACCAGTCGGGCCGCACCGACGGTCACCGCGAGCCCGCCGAGGTTGGCCGCGGCCACCCGCCGGTCCAGGCCTCGGGCCAGCGCAGCCACCGCGAGCAGCGCGACCGTGGCGGGCACGGCGATCGTGAACCGGGGGTGCAGCGCGTACAGCCCGCCGATGGCGGGCCCCCACCAGATCCGGCATCGCATCGCGACGTCGGCCCGGCCCGCCCCCCACGCGGCGAGCACCGATGCCGCCGCGAGCGGCAGCACCACGTTCTCGGGCAGGCCCGCGTAGCTCGAGGCCAGCGCGGCCGGGGCCAGGGCGCCGATCGTCGCCGCGGCCAGCGCCGCCCCACGCCCGAGGCCGAGCACGCGCCGCCCCACAAGGTGCAGGAGCGGGAGGAGGGACGCGAGCAGCAGCGCGTTGACCAGGCAGATCACCCGCCACTGCAGGGGGGGGTCGTGCACCACCGCCGTGATCGGGGCGACGAGCACCGAGTAGCCCGACGAGTAGAAGGGTGCGAAGTGGATGGGCCAGTGCCGGTTGCCGGCCAGCCAGCGGGCACTGCCCAGGTAGCCGGCCTCGTCGGGCGACACCCACGGCCCGGTGATGTGGCGCGCCAGCACCAGGTGCAGGCCGACGAGCGCCAGCGTGCCCGCCGCCAGGATCCGCCGTGCCACACCGGTGCCCACTGCGGGCGGACGCTACCCGAACCGGACTGATCGCCAGTGGGAGCGAAGCCCTTTTCGGTGGCCGAACGGCGGGTCGTAGCATCGGCACCCATGTCCGCACGCATCACCCGCGACGACGTCGCCCACGTCGCCAAGCTCGCCCGGCTGTCCCTGGCCGACGACGAGCTCGACACGTTCACGGCCCAGCTCGGCGCCATCCTCGAGCACGCCGACGACGTCGAGGCCCTCGACCTCGCCGAGGTCCCGCCGACGTCGCACCCCTTCGACCTCACCAACGTGCTGCGACCCGACGTGCCCGGCCCCACGCTCGACCGCGACGATGCCCTGGCCGGCGCCCCCGCTCCCGAGGACGGTCGGTTCCGGGTGCCCACGATCCTGGGGGAGGCCCCGTGAGCGCCGCAGACTCCGCCCTCGCCATCGCCGCCGACGTGCGGGCGGGCACCCGCTCGGCGGTCGACGTCGTCGAGGCCCACCTCGCCCGCATCGAGGCGACCGAGCCCGAGGTCCACGCCTTCAACGAGGTCACCGCGGAGGCCGCCCGTGCCGCGGCGGTCGACGTCGACCGGCGTGTCGCTGCGGGTGACCCCGTCGGCCCGCTCGCCGGCGTGCCCGTGGCCGTGAAGGACAACCTCTGCACGAAGGGCGTGGCCACCACCTGCTCGTCGCGCATCCTCGAAGGCTGGGTCCCGCCCTACGACGCCACCGTCGTGGCGCGCCTCGCCGCCGCGGGTGCGATCACCGTCGGCAAGACGAACCTCGACGAGTTCGCCATGGGCTCGTCCACGGAGAACTCCGCGTTCGGCGTCACCCGCAACCCGGTCGACACCGCCCGCGTGCCGGGCGGTTCCTCGGGCGGGTCCGCCGCGGCCGTCGCCGCCGCCTTCGCCCCGATCTCGCTCGGCTCGGACACCGGCGGCTCCATCCGCCAGCCCGCCGCCTTCTGCGGGGTCGTCGGCGTGAAGCCCACGTACGGGCTCGTCAGCCGCTACGGCCTCATCGCCTTCGCATCCTCGCTCGACCAGGTCGGCCCGTTCGCCGCCACCGTCGCCGACGCCGCGCAGCTCCTCGAGGTCATCGCCGGCCACGATCCGGCCGACGCCACGTCGATCCCGCAGCCCCCGCCGTCGATCGTCGACCACCTCGACGACGGCGTGGCCGGGCTCCGGGTCGGCCTCGTCACCGAGCTCATGGGCGAGGGCATCGACCCCGCCATCGCCGCCCGCACCCGTGAGGCGGCCGACGCCCTCGCCGCCGCCGGCGCCATCGTCGAGGAGGTGTCGGTCCCGGCCGTCACGTTCGGGCTCTCCGCCTACTACCTGATCGCCCCGGCCGAGGCGTCGAGCAACCTCGCCCGGTTCGACGGCGTCCGCTACGGCCTCCGGGTCGACGCCCCCACCACCAACGAGATGATGATCGCCACCCGCACCGCCGGGTTCGGCGCCGAGGTGAAGCGCCGCATCATGCTCGGCACCTACGCCCTCTCGGCGGGCTACTACGACGCCTTCTACGGGAAGGCGCAGAAGGTGCGCACCCTCATCTGCCGAGACTTCGCCGCCGCCTACGAGCGGGTCGACGTGCTGCTGTCGCCCACCACGCCCACCACGGCCTTCGAGGTCGGGGCGATCCACGACCCGCTCACGATGTACCTCAACGACATCTGCACGATCCCCACCAACCTCGCCGGCCATCCCGCGATGTCCGTGCCCTTCGGCGCCGACGACGCCGGCCTGCCGGTCGGCGTGCAGGTGCTCGCCCCCGCCCTCGGCGAGGTGCCCATGTTCCGGGCGGCCGCCGCGCTCGAAGCGGCCGCCCCGACCGGGAAGGAGGTGGCGTCGTGACCGATCCCACCGTCCCCGCCGTCGCCACCGACTCGCTCGGCAACGTCATCACCGTCCCCGACTCGCCCGACACGCTCGTGGTCGAGGCGGCCGACGGCTCCCGCTGGGAGCTGGTGTGCGGCCTCGAGGTCCACGCCGAGCTGCACACCGTCACCAAGATGTTCTCGGGTGCGCCGAACCAGTTCGGCGATGACCCCAACACCAACATCGACCCCGTCACCCTCGGCCTGCCCGGCACCCTGCCCGTGGTGAACGAGCGGGCGGTCGAGCTGGCCGCCACGTTCGGCTGCGCCGTCGGCGCCACCGTCCAGCGCTCGGTGTTCAGCCGGAAGAACTACTTCTACCCGGACATGCCGAAGAACTTCCAGATCTCCCAGTACGACCAGCCGATCGTGGTCGACGGGTTCCTGGAGCTGCCCTCCGGGCACGTCGTCGGCATCGAGCGGGCCCACCTCGAGGAGGACACGGGCAAGTCCACCCACGTCGGCGGCGCCGGGCGCATCAAGGGCGCCGACCACAGCCTCGTCGACTACAACCGGGCCGGGGTGCCGCTGCTCGAGATCGTGTCGCGGCCCCACGTCCGCTCGGCCGAGCAGGCCCGCCAGTACGTCGCGGAGCTGCGGGCCATCCTCGTCGCCTGCCACATCTCGGACGGGAAGATGGAGGAGGGGTCGATGCGGGTCGACGCCAACATCTCGGTGCGCCGCGAGGGCACCGACGAGCTCCGCACCCGCTGCGAGATCAAGAACGTCAACTCCCTGCGCTCGCTGGTGCGGGCCATCGAGTACGAGGCCCGGCGCCAGGCCGACCTCCACGCCTCGGGCGACCGGGTCATCCAGGAGACCCGCCACTGGGACGAGGCCGACGGCCGCACCCACACCATGCGCTCGAAGGAGGAGGCCGACGACTATCGGTACTTCCCCGAGCCCGACCTCGTGCCCGTGGAGCTCCCGGCGGAGCGGATCGAGGAGATCCGGGCCACCCTGCCCGTGCTGCCTGCGGCCCGGCGCCACCGCCTGGCCGAGGTCACCGGTGAGGCCGTGACCTCCGAGGCGGTCGTCGTCACCGTCGAGCGCGGCCAGGACGACCAGGCCCTCCTCGCCATGGTGGTCGCCGCCCAGATGGCCGGCGCGGCCGACGGGGGCGGCGGTGTGGTCACCGTCGCCGACGGTGCGGACGGGTACGGGCTCGCGGCCGATGCCGGTGTGGCTGCGGCTGCCGCTGGCGCCTCCGACGCGGTGAAGGCCCGGACGCTGGTCCACGTCGTCCAGAACCTGGCGTCACCGGAGGGCGCGGCGTTGGCGCCCGCTCGCCTGGCCGAGCTGGTCCTGATGGAGACGGCGGGCGAGCTCACCGCCACCCAGGCCAAGCAGGTGCTGGCGGAGCTGGTGGCCGATCCGCTCGCCCACGCGGCCGACGTCGCCAAGGCCAAGGGCTTCGAGGCCATGGACACCGGTGCGCTCGAGGCGGTGGTCGACGAGGTGATCGCCGCCAACCCGTCCGAGTGGGCCCAGTTCTGCGAGGGCGACCCCAAGGTGCGGGGCAAGCTGACCGGCTTCTTCGTCGGCCAGATTATGAAGGCCACCAAGGGCCAGGCCGACGGCAAGCTCGCCACCGCCCTCCTCACCCAAAAGGCCCCCTGACCCCACCGCGGGTCAGTTCTGAGCGCCCACCGTCGCACGGCTGCGACGCGAGACGCTCAGAATCTCCCAGGCCAACCGTGGGTCCGTTCTGTGCGCCCCGGGTCGCACGGGTTGGACGCGGGGGGCTCAGAACAGAATGGGCTCAGGGTGTCAGACCCCCTTGGTGGAGTGGGGGCATGCAGAACATCAGGCGGAAGGTGTACGAGGTCGCGCTCAGCCAGAGAGGCCTGGTGACCCGGGCCGACCTTGCCCGCGTCGGCGCGACCAGATCCCAGTTGCAGCGGCTGCAGGGCGAGGGGGCCCTCCGGCCGGTGCAACCCGGTGTGTTCCTCGCTGGGGGAGCGGCACCCGATCGGCGCACGATCCTGCTGGCAGCAACCCTCAGCACCGGTGGAGTGGCCGTCGCTCGCTCGGCCGCCGAGCTCCATCGAATCCCGGGCCTTCCCCGACCCGACGTGCCCGAGGTGCTGATCCAGGGACGATCGCTCGCCCGGCTCGGACCCGACGTGGTGGTGCATCGGACGACGTGGTTGCCGGGGGACGATCTGGTGGTGGTGGAGGGGATCCCGTGCACGTCGGTCGCGCGCACGCTGTTCTCGCTCGCCGCCCTCGTGCCCGAGGTGCCGCTCGACGTCGTGCGGGGCGCGGTCGACGAGGCGGTGCGGCTGCGCCTCGCGTCCGACGACTGGTTGTGGTGGCGGCTCGAGAAGCTGCGGTGCCGGGGGCGCAACGGCGTGCGCGCCTTCGAGTCGATCCTCACCGCCCGGGCCGACAGCCCCACCGAGAGCTGGCTCGAACGGCAGATGCTGCGGGTGCTCGAACGGGGCGGCCTCCCGGCGCCGCGGTGCCAGCGGCGCATCGCCCGGCGAGGCGCGTTCGTGGCTCGGGTCGACTTCCTCTACGAGCCCGAGCGGGTCGTGCTCGAGGTCACCGGCGCGGTGGCCCACAGCACCCCGATCCAGCGGGCCGCCGACGCCAAGCGCCGCAACGCCCTCATCACCGCGGGCTACACGGTGCTCGAGTTCACCTACGAGCAGGTGGTGGGGGAGCCGGCTGCGGTCGTCGCCCAGGTGCGCGCGGCCCTGGCGGCCCGGCGGGCGGCGTGAACGAGCCCGGCAGGATCAGGGCACGTCGGTGCGGCCGAGTCGCCGGGCCGCGTAGGCGATCGACGCCGCGCTCACCCCGGCGCACACGAGCAGCGAGGAGAGCGTCGTGAACTCGGCGAGCTTCATGGCCACGCCCGTGCCGTTCGACAGGATCGACCGCACATAGGACCGCACCGCCAGCTTCGTCGCCGTCTTGCCGGCCGAGGCGATGAAGCCCTCCCAGATCAAGATGTAGACGAGGCCCCACGGCAGGGCCCGACGGAACCGCACCCCGCCCATCACGAACAGCGAGGAGTAGGTGACGACGGCGACCGCGCCCGCCAGCGCGGTCGACCCGACCACGGCGGCGGACGGGTCGATGATGGCGGCGGCGAGCACCACGGGGGCGAGCACGAGGGGCGCGGTGATGGTGACGGTGGCGCCGACCGCGGCGACCACGTGCACCCACTGGGGCACCGGGCGCAGCCACAGGTAGACGAGCGAGCCGTCGTCGATCAGGTCACCGAGGGCCCCGGCCCCGAAGACGAGCACGGCCACGGGGATGAGGGTGGCCACGTTGGAGTTCATGTACGTCGTGGCGGCCCGCATCGGGTTGTCGGGCCCGGCGGCGTGGACGGCGACCGCGGTCAGGACGCTGAGCAGCGACAAGGTGCCGATGGCGGCGAGGCGGCCCCGCGTGGCGACGTTGCGCAGCAGGAGGCGGTACTCGCTACCGAGCACGGCGCCGACGGCGGGCACGGTGGCGGGGCGTTCGTGGGCGACGGTCATCGCTGCACCAGGTAGCGGAAGACGCTGTCGAGGTCGTCGTCGAGCGGGGTGATCTCGAGCAGCGAGGCGTCGACCTCGCGGGCGGCGGCGGCGACCGAGCGGCGGAAGCGGGGCGCCTCGTTGGTGTCGACGACCACGCCACCCGGTCGCCCGCCCGCGGCCGGCTCGAGCTGGACGCCGAGCACGCCGGCGCTGGCGACGAGGATGGTGGCGAGCTCGCGCGGGCGGTCGGTCCGCACCCGGATGCGGTGGGGGCGGTCGTCCATGAGGTCGCGGATGGCGCGGAAGTCGCCGACCGCGGCGAGGCGGCCCTGGGCGACGACGAGCACCCGCGACCCGAACCGCTCGACCTCGTCGAGCACGTGGCTCGACACGATCACGCAGCGACCCTCGGCGCCGAGCCGGCCGAACAGCTCGATGAGGTGGTTGCGCTGGCGTGGGTCGAGGCCGGTCAGCGGCTCGTCGAGCATGAGCACCGACGGGTCGTTCACGAGCGCCTGGGCCACCTTGACCCGCTGCTTCATGCCCTTCGAGTAGGAGGTGGTGCGGCGGGTGTCGGCGGGGTCGAGCTCCACGAACTCGAGGGCCCGGACCGCGGCGCCGTCGGGGTCGGGCACGCCCGTGAGCTCGCCGGCGAGGCGCACGAACGCCCGGGCGGTGAGCGACTCGAACATCGCCTCCTGCTGGGGCACCAACCCGATGCGGCTGCGGACGGGCAGGTCGGTGCGGGGGTCGGCGCCGAGGATGCGGATCGTGCCGCGGTCGGGCGGGGTGAGGCCGCACAGCATGCGCAGGAGCGTGGACTTGCCGGCGCCGTTCGGCCCGAGGAGCGCGGTCACCCCGGGGCCGAGGCCGAAGCTGATGTCGGACACGGCGACCACGTCGCCGAACCACTTGGACACGCCGTCGACCGCCACCATGGGCGGGGCGCCGGTCATCGGGTCACCGGCAGGACGCGGAGCCGGTTCCGGGCGAGGGCGAACCCGCCGATGGTCCAGGTCGCCCAGGCGGCCCACACGAGCAGGTCCGAGGCGCCGACCATGATCGGGCTGTACTCGCCGTGCACCCGCTGGGCGATCTCGAGGCTGAGCAGCGTGGGCGACAGGACCTGGCTGTGGGCGACGGCGCCGGTGGCCTCGAACGTGCCGCTGATCGACAGGGAGAGCAGGAACAGCAGGATGATCCCGGCGGCGCCGACGGCCTTGCGGTCGGTGAGGCTGGTGACGCCCATGGTCACGCCGGTGAACAGCAGCGTGAGGGCGAGGCCGGTGAGGAGGACGTGCCACGTGGTGGTGGCGAGCGCGGCCGGCCCGTCGGGGCCGGTGCTCTGGAGCACGTTGGCGATGAGCATGAGGAGGGGCGGGCCGAGGCACACGAGCGAGAGGACGGCGGCGATGCTCGCGGCCTTGGCGAGCAGGTAGGTGTCGCGGTCGAGCGGGGAGGCGAGGTAGACGCCGAGCATCCCGGTGCGGCGATCGGTGCAGAGCACCTCGGGGGCGACGAGGGCGACGAAGACCATGATCGCGGCGATGACGAACCCGTAGTACTCGCCGTAGGTGGGCAGGACGAGGTCCTTGATGTCGTCGGCGGGGAAGAGGGCGACGATGCCGACGAACACGATGGCCGGGATGTAGGCCATGGCCACGCACGCGATGGGCAGCACCTTGGCCCAGAAGGTGCGGCGCATGCCGAGGGCGCGCTGCACCGTCGACCGGAACACCCCGGCCATGGCGCCGCGCACCCCGGTGCGGCGGCCGTCGTAGGAGCGGTAGCCGCGGTCGATGATGCGGGCCTCGGTGCCGTCGAACACCTCGGGCGCGCTCATCGCCGATCCCCGGACCCGGGCGACGGGGACGGCGACGGCGCGGGCGGTGGCGGTGCGGGGAGGTGGGCGAGGCGGGGGTCGAGCGCCGGATCGGCACCGGCGCCGACCCCGAGGAACACCTCTTCGAGCGACACCGTGCGCCGGCCGAGGCGACGCACCCCCGCGCCGGTGTCGGCGAGGGTGTCGCGCACGAGGGTGGTGAGGCCGTCGTCGCCGCTGATGACGTAGCCCCGTCCCTCGGCGCGGATCTGGGCGCCCCGCTCGTGCAGCGCGGTGAGCGTGTCGTGGACGGCTTCGGGGGTGGCGTCGAACTCGACGACGACGCCCTCGCCGGTGCCCCGCAGCGCGTCGAGCGAGCCGGCCGCCGCGACCTGGCCGCCGCTCAGGATGACGGCGGCGTCGCAGATGCGCTCGACCTCTTCGAGCAGGTGGCTCGACAGCAGGACGGTGATCCCGAACTCGTGGCCGACCCGGTGGATCAGCTCGAGCATGGCGTCGCGCTGGACGGGGTCGAGGCCGTCGGTGGGCTCGTCGAGCAGGACGAGCTTGGGGTCGTGGGCGAGGGCCTGGGCGAGCTTCACCCGCTGGCGCTGCCCGGTGGACATGGTGCCCATGGCCCGGCCCCGCTCCTCGCCCAGGCCGACCTGCCACAGCGCGTCCGACGCCCGGTTGACGGCCTCCCGACGGGGGAGGCCGTGGATCTCGGCGACGTGGCGCACGAAGTCGACCGCCTTCACATCTGGCGGCAGCAGGTGGTGCTCGGGGGAGTAGCCGAGGCGGGCCCGGATGTCGGGGCCGGCGGTGGCGGGGTCGAGGCCGAACACCCGGATGGCCCCGTCGTCGGGGTCGGTGAGCCCGAGGATCATGCCGAGGAGGGTGGTCTTGCCGGCGCCGTTGGCGCCGAGCAGGCCGGTGACGCCGGGGCCGATCGTGCAGGTGGCGCCGGCGAGCGCGGTGGTGGCGCCCCAGCGCTTCACCACCCCGGTGCACTCGATGACGGCGTCGCCGCCTCCCGCTCTCGCCTCGGCCACGACGAGCACCCTAGAGGTGGGGGCCGTCCGCTTTCGTGCAGCCCGCCGCGGGTCGCTGCCGGGAGGCGCGGAACGGGTGGCGTGATGGCGACGGGGGCTGCGTAGCCTGGCGCCATGCCCGAGCTGCGTTCCCGCACGTCCACCCACGGCCGCAACATGGCCGGTGCCCGCGCCCTGTGGCGGGCCACCGGCATGTCCGACGACGACTTCGGCAAGCCGATCGTGGCCATCGCCAACAGCTACACGCAGTTCGTGCCCGGCCACGTGCACCTGAAGGACCTGGGCGACATCGTCGCCGAGCAGATCGCGGCGGCGGGCGGGGTTTCCAAGGAGTTCCACACGATCGCGGTCGACGACGGCATCGCCATGGGTCACGGCGGGATGCTCTACTCCCTGCCGAGCCGGGAGATCATCGCCGACAGCGTCGAGTACATGGTCAACGCGCACTGCGCCGACGCCCTGGTCTGCATCTCCAACTGCGACAAGATCACGCCCGGCATGCTCAACGCCGCGCTGCGGCTCAACATCCCCACGGTGTTCGTGTCGGGCGGGCCGATGGAGGCCGGCAAGGCGCTCGTCGTCAACGGCGTCGCCCACGCCCCGACCGACCTCATCACCGCCATCTCGGCCAGCGCGAGCAGCGAGGTCACCGACGAGGGCCTCGAGGAGGTCGAGCGCTCGGCCTGCCCCACCTGCGGTTCGTGCTCGGGCATGTTCACCGCCAACTCGATGAACTGCCTCACCGAGGCGCT
>CAZUYW010000019.1:0-28059 GCA_964624775.1 uncultured Iamiaceae bacterium | reverse complement strand
AGCCCGGCCCGTCGCACCACGCCCACGCGCTGCACTCGCCCTACTGGTGGCTCAAGTGCGCGGTCGGTCCGACCAACGACGACAACCCGCTCGTGAAGGCCTACCTGCGCCTGCTCACCTGGGACATCACCAAGCAGCCGCTCGTGCTCCAGGTCGCCGAGAAGCTCCTGCAGCCCCTGATGGGCAAGAGCCTCGTCGTGTACGCCCGCAAGCCCCTGGCCACGGTGCCGCCCGCCCGCCGGGCCCCCCGCCGCGCCACGGCGCCGGTGCCGGACGCCCCCGAGGCCGGGGCGACCGACCCCGTCGCCACCAACGGGGCCGAGGCTCCTTCCACCGAAAGGGAGACCGCCGATGTCTCGTGAGCTCCGCCTCCCCGAGGTGCCGGACCTGGTCACCGCCGACGACATGCTCGCCACCGCGGCGGCCATCGTCGAGTGGCAGCTGCCCACGGGCATGATCCCCTGGTTCCCCGGCGGCCACGCCGACGTGTGGAACCACGTCGAGGCCGCGATGGCGCTGGACCTGTGCGGCTTCCACGACGAGGCCGTCCGCGCCTACGACTGGCTGGTCGGCCTCCAGCGCCCCGACGGGGCCTGGCACCAGTACTACCTGGCCGACGGCATCGAGCAGGACAAGCTCGACGCCAACACCTGCGCCTACGTGGCCGCCGGCGTGTGGCACCACTACCTGCTCACCCGGGACCTCGCCTTCCTCGAGCAGACCTGGTCCATGGTCGAGCCCGCCATCGACTTCGTGCTCGACCTCCAGACCCCGCGTGGCGAGATCCTGTGGGCCCGCCACGCCGACGGCACGCCGTGGTCCTTCGCGCTGCTCACCGGCTCGTCGAGCATCTGCCACTCGCTGCGCTGCGCCATCGCCATCGCCGAGGAGCTCGGCCACGAGCGCCCCGACTGGGAGCTCTCCGTGGCCCGCCTGGCCCGGGTCATCGCCACCGAGCCCGACGCCTTCGCCCCCAAGCACCGCTGGGCCATGGACTGGTACTACCCGGTGCTCGCCGGCGTGCTGACCGAGGACGCCGGACGGGCCCACCTGGCCGAGCGCCGCGACACCTTCCTCCTCGAGGACAAGGGCATCCGCTGCGTGTCCGACCGTCCCTGGGTCACCGCCGCGGAGACCTGCGAGTGCCTCATCGCCCACCTCGCCGTGGGCGAGCGCGAGCTGGCCACCGAGCTGTTCGCGATGGCGCAGGCCCACCGCACCGAGGACGGCCGCTACTGGACCGGCATCGTCTACCCCGAGGAGGCCACCTTCCCGGGTGGCGAGCAGTCGACCTACACCTCCGCCTCGGTCATCCTCGCCGCCGACGCCCTCGCCGGCGCCACGGAGGCGAGCAAGCTCTTCGTCGACCACGACGCGGTGCTGCCCCCGCTCCTCCCCCTCGACGACTAGTTGCCTGGCTCCTCGAGAATTCCGGTGGGTCGAGTGGGTCAGGTGGGGCGTTCGAGGACGCGGAGGCTGCCGGTGGCGCCCGTCTCGACGAAGCCGTCGTCGAGGGCGCGCAGGTAGATCTCGTAGGGCGGACGGCCGCCGTCGGCGGGGTCGGGGAACACGTCGTGGATGCACAGCGTGCCGCCCGGGGCCACGTGGGGCGTCCAGAGCTCGTAGTCGCGGTGCGCGGGGTCGTGGCCGTGGCCGCCGTCGATGAAGAGCAGCGCGAGGGGCGTGGTCCAGAACCGGCCGACCGTGGGTGAGTCGCCCACGACGGCGACCACCGACGGCTCGATGCCGGCGTCGAACACGGCCCGGCGGAACCGGGGCAGCGTGTCCATGCGACCGACCTCGGGGTCGACAAGGTCCGGCTCGTGCCACTCCCAGCCGGCCTGGTTCTCCTCGGACCCCCGGTGGTGGTCGAGCGCGAACAGCACCGTGCCCGTGGCTGCCGCCGCCCCGCCGAGCCAGATGGAGGACTTCCCGCAGTACGAGCCGATCTCGAGGAACGGGGCATCGGGCACGGCCCCGGCCGCCTCGTGGGCTGCCACCCAGAGGGCGTCGCCCTCCTCCGTCGGCATGAACCCGCGCGCGGCGATGGCGGCGGCGTGGAGGTCGGCGGGGATGTCGGGGACGGCGGGGTCGGTCACGTCGGCACCCTAGAGGTTCGGGTCAGTCCGGCCGTCCGACGGGGACCCCGAGCGACACCATGCCCGCCGTCCAGGGCGGCACCCAGGCGTCGACGAACACGACGGTCCACACGCCGAGGTCCCGGCGCTGGTAGCCGATCCCGCGCGCCCGCAGGTACCGCTCGAGCCGAGCCTCGTTGCCGAACAGGTCGCGGCGCAGCACGTAGGTGGTCGGCTCGCGGACGAGAGCGACGCGCTCGAGCTCCGGGAACCTGGGCGCCACGAAGGACGACGCTCGGATCCGCTCGTCGGTGGCGTCGGTGAGCTGGGCGCCGGCGACATCGGTGACCACCCGGCGCACGTCCCGCTCCTCGAGGAGCGAGGCGACCCGGTCGAGCCCGGGCGCGTCGAGGAACGACGGATCGGCGTCGGCCACGGCCTCGAGCCCGCGCACGCCCCACCACGACCCGAGCGAGGCGACCAGCACGACGCCGGCCAGCGCCACGGGCACGAGCCGCTCCGGCGGGTCCGGCAGGGCGCTGGCGATCGCGAGCGACAGGGCGGGCAGCAACAGGTAGAGGTAGCGCGGATCCGCACCGACCGAGCCCGCCGAGTTCGACAGCGGGTAGCAGACGAGGTAGCCCGCGGTGACGGCGGCGAGGAACCCGGGCGCGGTGCGCCGGGTCCGCCAGGTGGCCGCGGCGAGCACGCCGACCAGCAGGGCCACCCCCACCACGCGTGCCGCGGGCACGAGGGTGCGATCGGGGTCCCACGGGGTCTCGAGGCCGAGCAGCACCGCGACCTTGACCAGCCCGTCGCTGAACCGGTGGCCGATGTCGGAGCCGAAATCGGCCGGCTGGCGCAGCGAGGCCCAGCCGTTGCGGGCGTTCCACGCGATCCACGGGGCCGCTCCGAGCACGGCCGCCGCGCCGACGACCCCGCCGAACCGCCAGCGCTCGGGCCGCCGGGCGAGCAGCCAGAGCACCGCCGGCACGACCGTCAGGAGGACGAGCGGGGTGGTCCACCACCCGATGCCCGCGAGCAGGCCGAGGGCGACCAGGTCCCCGAGCGTCGTGTGCTCGTCGAGGCGCACGGCCACGAGCAGCACGAGCGCGCTGATCACGAGTGCCGCGCCGTAGAAGCCGCGGGCCTTGGTGGACTCCCAGGTGCCGGCCGCCGGGCCGCACCAGAGCAGGACGGGGGCTGCGAGCGCGCCGAGGCGGCCCGGCGCCACCCGCAGCGCCACGCGCCACACGACCACGCAGGCCGCGAGGTGCAGCGCCATCGGCGTGGCCTTGAGGGCCAGGGCGCCGTCGCCGCCGACGGCTCGCACGAGGGCCACGATCGCCGTCTCGAGGGTGCCGCCGTAGGGCTGGCCGGGGAAGAACACCTGCGGGTGGGCGGCGAAGTGCCGGGCCTGGAGGCCGACGGCCGCCTCGTCCAGGTCCACGTAGCCGAGGCGGCCCCGGAGCACCATCGCCCGCAGCACCGAGCCCGCCGCCAGCGCGGCGAGCAGGACGACGCCCTCGGCGAGGGTCGGGCGGGCGGGGCGCCGGGGGCGCGAGGTGGTGGTCGGAGGAGGGGCCGGGGCGGTCGCCGTCACGAAACGGGGCCGCCGTCGGGCATCAGGCCCCGGCGACGGGACCGCTGGCCTCGAGCGCGGCTTCCTCGACCTCGATGTCCTCGTCGTACGGCGTGTGGTGCTCGTCGCCGAACATGATCTTGTCGAGGAACAGGTACTTGAGGATCCACAGGACGCCGAAGCCGGTGATGCTCGCCGCCATGACCGAGATGGTGCGCAGCGAGGAGTGCGGGTCACCGACGTGGTGGGCGGCCAGGTACACGGCCCCGGTGGACAGCGCCCACCCGGCCACGGTGAAGAGCCAGAACGGCAGGACCTCGCGGCGCAGGTGCGCCTTCCCCCGCTTGCCCCAGACCCAGTACTTGTTCAGGGCGAAGGCGGGGATCGAGGTGAGCATCGTGGCGGCCAGGTTCGACTCGACCTCGTTGAGGCGGACGCCCTTGTAGAACACGATGATCAGCACCTGGGTGATCGCGACGCAGATCAACGAGGTGGCGGAGTAGCGGATGGCCCGCATGCCGGCCTCGGTCCGGGCGTGGGCGACGAGGACCCTGGGGTGGTACTTGTTCACGGCAGGCTGATGGTAGGCGCCAACGGTGGTCACCTCGAAGTCATCGGCACCCCGCATCCGGAGATGAGGGAGCCGGACGCGCCGCTTCGGCCGGCGACGCGCCATCATGCCGGGGTGGAACAGCGCGCCGTGGACGATCTGATCGAGCTCCTCGACCTCGAGAACATCGAGGTCAACGTGTTCCGGGGCACCAGCCCCGACATCGAGGTGCAGCGGGTGTTCGGCGGCCAGGTGGCCGGGCAGGCCCTGGTCGCGGCGTCGCGCACGCTCGACGACCCCCGGTCCGTGCACTCGCTGCACGCCTACTTCCTGCGGCCGGGCGACCCCCGGGTGCCCATCCTCTACGAGGTCGACCGCATCCGCGACGGCCGGTCGTTCACCACCCGCCGCGTCGTGGCCATCCAGCACGGTCGGCCGATCTTCAACCTCTCGGCGTCGTTCCACATCGCCGAGGAGGGCTACGAGCACCAGTTCCCGATGCCCACCGACACCCCGCCGCCCGAGACCCTCCCGGACTTCGCCACGCGCTGGGCGCCGTGGAAGGAGCACCTCGGCGAGTGGTACGACCGGCCGCGAGCGATCGACACCCGCTACGCCGACTGGAACCCGCCGGACCGCGCCGAGCCGCTGCCGCCCCGCCACCGGGTGTGGGTCAAGGCCGACGGCGTGCTGCCCGACGACCCCGTCCTGCACGCGTGCATCGTGACCTACGCGTCGGACATGACGCTGCTCGACACGACGCTGCTCCCCCACGGCGGCACGTTCATGAACGCCAAGGTGCAGATGGCGAGCCTCGATCACGCCATGTGGTTCCATCGGCCGTTCCGGGCCGACGAGTGGCTCCTCTACGACCAGGACACGCCGTCGGCATCGGGGGCCCGCGGCATCGCCCGCGGTCTGTTCTTCACGCCGACCGGCGAGCTCGCCGTGTCGGTCGTGCAGGAGGGTCTGATCCGGCAGGCCAAGTCGTGAGCCGGCGCCTCGCCGCTGCCGCCGTGGCCGCTGCGCTGGCGGTGTCGCTCACTGCCTGCTCGAGCGACGGCGGCTCGGACTCGACCGCCACGACGGGCGGGTCCACCGCCAGCACGATGGCGCCCGACCGCGCCGGCAAGCAGATCGAGGCCCGCCAGGTCGGCACCCTCGGCTCGCCCACCGCGCTCGTCGTCCGTCCCGGCGACGATCACCTGTGGTCCGCCGAGCGCTTCGGCACCATCCGCCAGGTCACGGTCCGCCCGGATGGTTCGCTGAAGCCGAACCCGAAGACGGCGCTCGACCTCACCGACCAGACCACGACCGACGCCGAGCGCGGCCTGCTCGACATCGTGTTCTCCGCCGACGGCGCCACGCTCTACGTCAGCACCACGGACCGGGACGGCAACACCCGCGTCGCGTCGTACGCGGTGAGCAAGGCCGGTCGGGTCGACGCGTCGAGTCGCAAGGTGCTGCTCGCCCAGGACCAGCCGTATCCGAACCACAACGGCGGCAACCTGGAGCTCGGCCCCGACGGCCGGCTCTGGTTCGGCTTCGGCGACGGCGGCGCGGGCGACGATCCGGAGAACCGAGCCCAGGACCCCTCCACCCCGCTCGGCAAGATCGTGCGCATCGATCCCGACGGTGGCGCCCCCGAGATCGTGATCTCCGGCGTGCGCAACCCGTGGCGGTTCACCTTCGACACCGACGACAGCCTCTGGATCGGCGACGTCGGCCAGAACAAGGTCGAGGAGATCGACCACCTCCAGCGCGACGAGATCGAGGGCGCCAACCTCGGCTGGTCCGGCTACGAGGGGCTCGACCCCTACCTCGACGGCGACGGCCGGCGGCCCGATACCTGGGTCGAGCCGGTGTACACCTACCCGCACGAGGACGGGAACTGCTCGATCACCGGCGGCTTCGTCTACCGCGGCAAGGCCCTGCCCGAGCTCCAGGGGGCCTACCTGTTCGCCGACTACTGCAAGGGCGACGTGCTCGCCTTCCGGCCCGACGACCCGACCGCATCCCCTGCCGAGCAACGGGGCAAGAGCTCGCTGATCATCACCCACGTCAACGTCGAGCGCCCCATCTCGTTTGCCTTCGACGCCGACGGCGAGCCCTTCGTGCTCTCCGAGACCGGCGCCGTCGTGCGGCTGGTGCCCAACACCTGACCGACCGGCATCACCCGAAAACGACAAGAGCCGCCGGCGAACCGGCGGCTCCGATCAGTTCGTGAACGCGGAGTCAGACGACGCGAACGTTCTGGGCCTCTTCGCCCTTGCGGCCGGGGGCCACGTCGAACTCGACGTGCTCGCCCTCGTTGAGGGTCTTGTAGCCCTCGCCCTGGATGTTGGAGAAGTGCACGAACACGTCGTCGCCCTGCTCCCGGGAGATGAAGCCGTAGCCCTTCTCAGCGTTGAAGAACTTCACGGTGCCAGTAGCCAAAGTATTTCTCTTTCAATTTCTTCCGACGCCGATGTGGCCTCGGATGCCCCCTCAGGTTCGACGGGACCCGACCACCCTACGGCATCATCGCCGTCCGTGCTCGGGTCGATCGCCGGGAGTCCTTGACGGCGTCACCGCGTTTGTGCACTCTGTCGCAAGGCAATTGCGACAGAGGATGGCGGCATGGACACCGACGCGGCGAGCATCACGTGGTTCCTCGTCCCCGCCGTGCTCGCTCCCCTCGGGTTCTGGGTCCGAGCGTGGCGGGCGCCGAGCCGCTTGCGCCTCGCCCGCTGGGCGGCAGGCGCCGGGGTGGTCCTCACCGCCACCAACGTCGACCCCGTGCGCCGACACCTCGGTCGGGCCCGCCGCATCCGCTCCACCATGGCCCTCCCCCTCTGGTGGCTCGCGAGCATCCGGATCATCCGACCGGACTTCCCGGCCGCCTGGGCCAGCCCACAGCCGGCACTCGTCGCCTACCTGGTGGGGGCGATCCTGGCCGAGCTCACCGCACCCGATCTCGTCGGCACCGACCAGCCCATCCGGCAGGCGAGCCTGCTCCCCCGGCGCCTCGAGGACTACGCCCCTGCCTGGATCCGGGTCCTGCCATGGCTGCTCATCGCCCTCGCCGGCCTCCTGCTCGCGCTCGCACCGCTGCTCCCGCACCCGCTCGAGGACCCGATCCGCACCGTGGCGGTGATCGCCGGTGCGGTCCTGGTTGCCGGCGCCGCCGAGGTGACCGGCCGACGGATCGTCGGACGACCACAGCGCAGCACCGACCCCGATCTGCTGGCCGCGGACGACGGCCTGCGCGCCACCGGGGTGGCCGTCACCACCGGGGCCAGCGTGCTCGCGGCCACCCTGGCGCTGTCCGGTGCGATCGTCACCGCCATGCCCGACCAGATGGGCTGGTTCGCCCTGGTCCCCGTCGCTGCGCTCGGGACGCTCCAGGCCACGAGCGTGGGTGTGTGGTGGACGATCGTGCAGCAGGAGACCTGGGGCCACCGGCTGCGGCACCGCCAACCGGACCCGGCGGTGGCGCCGTGCTGATCACGGTCGACCCGGCGCGGCGCGAACCGCCCTACCAGCAGATCCGGCAGCAGGTCCTCGCGTCGCTGGCATCGGGTGACCTCGAGCCCGGCACCCGCCTGCCGACGATCCGGCAACTCGCCCTCGACCTCGACCTGGCCGTGAACACCGTGGCCCGCGCCTACCGCGAGCTCGAGGTCGACGGCGTCCTCGAATCTCGCGGCCGACGGGGCACGTTCGTGCGGGCAGCGGTCGCTCCCGACGCCACGGCGCTCCGAGCCGACGAGCTCGATCGAGTGGCGAGCACGTGCGTGCGCGACGCCCGCCGCCTCGGCGTGCCGGTCGCCGACATCGCCCAGGCGATCGCCCGCGCCCTCGCGACCCCCTGATCCCGAGCACCCGGCGGGCGGGTGTGGCACGCTCCCGCCGTGGCCGACCGGACGGTGAAGCGCAGGGTGCAGGCGCACCGGGTCCCGGCCTGGTGGCTCGACGCCAAGCTCGGGATCTTCATCCACTGGACGCCGGCGTCGGTGATCGGGTGGGCGCCCACCGACCGCGAGGTCGGGGACATCTTCGCCTCGCGGGCACCCGACGCCATGGCGTCCATGCCCTACACCGAGTGGTACCAGAACTCGCTGCGCTTCCCCGACGGCCCCGCGGCGCGCTACCACCGCGAGCACTTCGGCCACCGGCCCTACGACTCGTTCGCCGACGACTTCCAGGCCGGCCTCGCCGGCTGGGACCCCGAGGCCTGGGCGGACCGCTTCGCCCGGGCCGGAGCCCGCTACGTCGTGCTCGTGACCAAGCACCACGACGGCTTCTGCCTGTGGCCGACCTCGGTCCCCAACCCGAACAAGGCCGGCTGGCACACCGAGCGCGATGTCGTGGGCGAGCTGGCCGATGCCGTGCGGGCCCGCGGCCTGCGCTTCGGCGTCTACTACTCGGGGGGCCTCGACTGGACCTTCGACGATCGGCCGCTCGGCACCACCGCCGACGTCGCCGCGTCGGTGCCCGGCAGCGACGCCTACGCCGACTACGCCGAGGCCCACGTCCGCGAGCTCATCGAGCGCTACCGGCCGAGCGTGCTGTGGAACGACATCGCCTGGCCGTTCTCGGGCGATCGCCTGTGGCGCCTGTTCGCGCACTACTACGACGCCGTGCCCGACGGTGTGGTCAACGACCGCTGGCTCGCCCGCAACGCGCTCTGGGAGGTGCTGCGGTTCGGGCCGGTGCGCAACCTGGTGAACCGGTCGGCGGCGAAGGGCGCGGCCGATGGCGGCGGGATGGTGCCGCCGACGCCCCCGCACTACGACGTGCGCACCCCCGAGTACACGACGTTCCCCGACGTCCAGAAGCGGCCGTGGGAGTGCGTGCGGGGCATCGACGCCTCGTTCGGCTTCAACCGGGCGTCGGACGAGTCGGCGTTCCTGCCCCGCGACGAGCTCGTCGAGATGGTGGCCGACATCACCGCGAAGGGCGGCAACCTGCTCCTCAACGTCGGTCCGCGCGGCGAGGACGCCACGATCCCCGATGCCCAGCTGCGCCGCCTCGACTGGCTCGGCGAATGGCTCGCCGTCGCCGGCCCAGCCGTCTACGCCACCCGCCCGTGGGTGCGGCCCGAGGGCACCACCGCCGAGGGCGACGCCGTGCGCTACACCGCGTCGGGGGATGACGTGCACGCCCTCGTCCACCGCACCGACCCGGCCACCGTCGCCCGCACCGTCACCCTGCGCGAGGTCGCGCCGGGGCCGGCGGGCACCGTGCGGGTGGCGGGCGGCGAGGCGCTGGCCCACGAGCGCACGGCCGACGGCACGCGGGTCGACATCTCGGGGCTCGACGCCTCCCACCCATGGCCGCTGGCGCTCACGATCACCCACGCCGAGGCCGTGCCCGGCGCCTGATCAGCCCACGAAGGTCCAGGTCCGGCTCCACGCCGACGCATCGGCGCCCGCCCCCTCCAGCAGCGGGCTCGGCGCGGCGGGCACCCCGGCCTCGACGTCGACCAGCCAGCGGTTGATCTGGCGGGCCGCCGCGTCGGTCATCTCGTGCTCGCCGTCGGACTCGACGTAGGTCAGGTCGATCCCCGCATCCTGGATGAGGGCGGCACCGGCCCGGGACTGCTCGATCGCGGCGAAGCGGTCCCGGCGGGCGCTCGACAAGAAGTAGGGCCGCCCGGCGATCGCGGACCGGTCGACGCGGAAGCCCTGGACCACCGGGGCGAAGCTGCACACGCCGAACGCCGCCGCCGGCCGCTGCTCGACGTCGGCGCCGAGCAGCATCCCGAGGGCGACGCCGCCGCCCTGGCTGAAGCCGCCGAGGATCGCCTCGGACGCGGGCAGCCCGAAGCGCTGCTCGAGGTCGGCGAGGCACCGGTCGAGGGCCGCCATGCTGGTGAGGAACTGGACCTCAGCCTCATCGGGCGCGGTCATCGCCCGGTGCCAGATCTGGCGGCCCGAGCGCTCGAAGGGCGCTTCGGGGTAGACGGCGAGGAAGCGGCCGTCGGGGTCGATCAGGTCGATGCGGTCGGCCAGATCGGCGACCGGTTCCCCGTAGCCGTGCAGGAGCAGCAGCAACCTGGACTGGGACCCGTGCCGCCTCGGGACATCGACCGACAGGACCGGCGCTTCGACCACGCGCGCATCCCAGCACACGGAGCCGGTCGGGGGCCAAGCCGGTGCCATCTCGATCTCGGCCTGGTTGGATGGCCGGATGGAACTGGACCAGGCCCTCACCTACCTGCGCGACCACCAGAAGGGCGTGCTCCTCACCCTGAAGGCGGACGGTCGCCCGCAGGCCTCGAACATCATGTACGGCGTCGGCGACGACGGCGTGATCCGCATCTCGGCCACGGCCGGCCGGGCCAAGTCCGCCAACGCCCGGCGGGACCCCCGGGTGTCGCTGCACGTGACCGCGGCCGACTTCTGGTCCTACGTGGTGGTCGACGGCGATGCCGACGTGACCCCCACCGCGGCCTCGCCCGACGACGCCACGGTCGACGAGCTGGTCGACCTCTACCGCGCCCTGCAGGGCGAGCATCCGGACTGGGACGAGTACCGGGCGGCGATGGTGGCCGACGGTCGCCTCGTCATCCGCATCCACCCGACCCACGCCTACGGCATGGCCTGAGCCCGGGTACGAGCCGCTCAGCCCACCTCGTCGAGGAGGCGCCGGTACCGCTCGTGCGTGGCCTCGTCGAACGCAACGAGGAGGACCGTGTCGACCGCGGCGGTGTCGGCGGCGCGCAGGGCGGCCACCGCGATCTCGGCCGCTGCGTCACCGGGGTAGCCGTACACGCCCGTCGAGATGGCGGGGATGGCGAGGGTGCGGGCGCCGATCTCGGCGGCCACCTCGACGCAGCGCCGATAGGTCGAGGCGAGCTGGTCGGCCTCGCCCTGATCACCGCCGTGCCAGACGGGGCCGACGGCGTGGATGACCCAACGGGCGGGCAGGTCGAAGCCCGGGGTGGCCACCGCGTCGCCCGTGGGACAGATGTCGAGGTCGGCGCAGGCGATGTCGAGCTGACGACCGGCCGCGGCGAAGATCGCGCCGCACACGCCGCTGCCGCGCCGCAGCGCCGGGTTGGCCGCGTTCACGATGGCGTCGACGTCGAGCGTCGTGATGTCGCCCCGCCAGGCCCGGATCTCCATCCCCCCAGTGTGGTCGTCCCACCCGCCGGGTGGCCCGCCGATTCGGGAACCTGGCACGATCGCCCGATGGCCCTGCAGCACAACACCTACTTCGACGGCGGCGTCCAGAGCATCGGCTTCGAGCGCGAGGGCGCTCGGCAGAGCGTGGGGGTGATGGCCGCAGGCGAGTACCACTTCGGCACCGACGCCCCCGAGCGCATGACGGTGATCCAGGGCGAGCTCGTGGTCCTGCTCCCCGGCGCCGACGACTGGCAGGCGTTCGGCGCCGGCACGGCGTTCGACGTCCCCGGCTCGAGCGGCTTCGACCTCAAGGTCGCCGCCCCCACCGCCTACCTCTGCGAGTACCTCTGAGGTTCCTGCGCTCGCACCCTGGATATCCCAACCGGAGCGAGGATATCCTGTCGGCATGACGAAGCGGCTCGTGGACATCGATGACGAGGTCCTCGGCGCGGCCCGGGCCGAGCTCGGCACGGTGACGCTCAAGGACACCGTCAACCAGGCGCTGCTCCTCGCCGCATCCACCCGAGATGCCCGGGTCGAGAAGGCGTTCGACGTGCTCGCCGGCGCGGACCTCGATGATCGCGAGGATGCGTGGCGTTGACGCACCTCGTCGACACGAGCGTGATCAAGCGGCTCGGCCACCGATCGGTGCGCGAGGCCGTCCAACCCCTCGCCGAGGCCGGGCGCGTGGCACGGGCATCGATCTCGGACCTCGAGGTCGGCTACTCGTCCCGCAACGGGCGCGAGTGGGATCGGCTCATCGGCGCGCTCGAGTCCTTGAGCCTGGTCGAGACCACGAGCGCACACGTCGTGCGGGCCAAGCAGGTGCAGCGGCACCTCGCGTCGAAGAGCCAGCGCGGCCGCAAGGTGCCCGACCTGTTGATCGCGGCGGCCGCCGAGGCGGAGGGCCTGGTCGTCCTCCACTACGACCGGGACTTCGACAAGATCGCCAAGGTCACCGGCCAACGGTGCGAGTGGGTCGTCCCGGCCGGATCGATCGACTGACGGCATGGTCCTCGCCTGGGAGCAGATCGTGGTCGACGCCAGGGACACCGTGGCGCTCGGGCGCTGGTGGTGCGAGGCGCTCCGCTGGGTCGTCGTCAACGACGACCCCCGGGAGTTCGAGATCCGGCCCGAGCCGGACCAAATCCCGGGGATCCTCTTCGAGCAGGTCACCGACCCGAAGCCGGGCAAGAACCGGCTCCACATCGACCTGCGGCCCGACGATCAGACGGCCGAGGTCGAGCGCCTGCTCGCCATGGGCGCGACGCGGGTCGACATCGGGCAGGGCGACGTGTCGTGGGTGGTGCTCGCCGACCCTGAGGGCAACGAGTTCTGCGTGCTGTCCCGCGGGTCGGATCAGCCGGTGTAGCGAGCACCGCCGCTCACGGGCACCGCGGCCGCGGGCGGCGTGGTCGTGGAGGTCGTCGGCACGGTCGACGACGTCGGGATCGATTCGCACGACGGGGCGATGGTGCGACGCTGCACCTGCGCCGTGGCGCTGGCCGGATCACCCACGGTGAAGGTGTCAGGGTGCGAGGTGTTGGCGATGTCGATCTGCACGGTGCCAACCTGCGTGCCGGTCTCCGGCTCGAACGTCGCCGTGGCCTCGCCGGCCGGGATGGTGATGCCCTCGGCGGCGTTGGCGATGTCCTGGATCGTCCCGCCGAGCGCGGTGTCGACGAACAGCTCACCCGACGTGTCGCCGGTGCGGCTGAGGGTGAAGGTCGCCGGCTCGAGGTCGGTCGTCTCGTTGCCGTCGCAGTCGCCGGTCACGGTGAGCACGCCGTCGGTGGCGGTGATGGTGACGACCGGCGGCTGGACCTGCGCGGAGCCGGCCGGCGGCGCGCCGAGGACGACCATGCCGGCGACGGCGAGGGATCCCAGCACGATGCGGGTGCGGACGGTCATGACGCGAACCTCCTCCGACAGATTGCCGGTGTGTGCAGCGCGGCCCGTTGCCGCCACGGTGCCTCGACGCTAGCCGTCGTGGGAGCGACCCGCCCGTTGCCGCTCGACCGCCGAGGTCAGCGCCTCCAGAAGATGTGGTGGGTGACGCCGCTCTCGCTCGGCACGATCTCGCGGTGGAAGCGGTCGAGCAGGTCGTCGGAGGAGTCCCACAGGCGCACGCCGGCGCCGAGCTCGATCGGGGCGACGGCAACGTGCATGGCGTCGACCAGGTCGGCGTCGAGGAACTCGCGCACCGTGGTGGGCCCGCCGCCGAGGCGCACGTCCTTGCCGTCGGCCGCGGCCTTGGCCTGCTCGAGCGCGTCGGCCGGCGTGGTGTCGATGAAGTGGAAGGTGGTGTCCGACAGCGTGAGGCTCGGCCGGACGTGGTGGGTCAGCACGAACACCGGCGTGTGGAACGGCGGCTCGTCGCCCCACCAGCCCTCCCACTCGAGATCGGGCCACGGGCCGCGCACGGGGCCGAACTTGTTCCGGCCCATGATCTCGGCGCCGATGTTGTTGGTGAAGTCGCGGGTGAAGTAGTCGTCGAGGCCGCGGCTGCCGCCGGGCTCGGCCCGGTTCGGCCAGCTCGCCGTGGCCCCGGCCCACCAGAAGAAGTCCATGGGGTTGGCGTGCCCGAAGGGCGCCTCGAGGGTCTGGCCCTCGCCGGTCGCGTACCCGTCGAGGGAGACGCCGAAGTTCTGGACGCGCAGCAGCTGGGTCACGATCCCTCCACCTCCGAGGCGAAGCCGAGTCGGGCGTAGGCCGACTGGGACACGGCGAAGGTATCCCAGTCCCACGGGATCGGGTGCCCGGCGAGCGCCGGCTCCAACCGCGCCAGCGAGGCGTGGAGGCCGACCACGTAGCAGCGGTCGATCGCGCCGTCGACGTCGGTGACGTGGTGGCTGAGCCGCAGCGTGCACCCCGGATCGGTGGCCTCGAGCTCCCACCGCATCCGGGAGGAGGGGTCGACGTGGGTGTGCTCGAGGAGCATCGGGGCCTCGACCCGCAGGATCGTGCACACGATCTCGGGCGCATCGTCGCCACGGCCGACGAAGCGCAGCTCGCCGCCCTCGCGGAGGTCGACGGTGATGTCGGCGTCGAACGGGAGCCACCAGTCGGCGATGCGCTCGGGATCGGTGATGGCGGACCACACGTCGCGCACGGGGTAGGGGAGGTGCCGCTCGAAGCGGATCACCCCGCCATCTGCGGTGCGTTCGATGACGCCGTCGTAGGCCAGGTCGGTCGGGTCGTTCACGTGGGTTCCTTGGTCGAGGTGATCGAGGTGCGATCGATCGGGGTGCTGGTGCGGGCGAGGTGCCGTTCGAGCGAGTCGAGGCGGTTCGCCCACTCGGCCCGGTAGGGCTCGAGCCAGGCGTCGAGCTCCATGAGGGGCTCGGGCCGCAGGCGGTAGAGGCGACGCTGAGCGTCCCGGCGGACCTCGACGAGGCCCGCGTCGCGCAGGACGCGCAGGTGGCGCGACACGCCGGGTTGGTGCATGCCCAGCTCGTCGACGAGCTCGCCCACCGATCGCTCACCCTCCCGCACGACATCCAGGATGCGCCGACGCGTGGGCTCGGCGATCACATCGAGGACGGCGAGGGAGGCGGGCACGGACCCGAATATACATGAATACATATATATGCGCAAGCGCATGGATTGCACCGCCTCTGGGCCACCGCATCCGTGAGGCCGGCGACCCCCACCGGTACGGTCGACCCGTGGTCACCACCCCGGCCCCCGATGTCGCCGACGACGCGACGCGACGCGCGGCGGAGGACACCGCCGCGCGGGTCTACGCCGGGTACTTCGCGCTGCAGGCGGTGGCCGGCATCGGCTTCTGGGTCGCGGTGGCGACCGTGCCCGGCATCCGCAAGGTGTTCGAGATGTCGACCGCCCAGCACGCGGTGACCGACTCCTACCTCTTCGCCGACATCGCCATCGGCATCATCGGGTCCGCCGTCGCCGCGGCCGGGATCGCATCGAGACGACGGTGGGGCTCGGCGCTCGCGCTGTTCGTCGCCGGCGGCATGGTCTACGCCACGATCTACCTCGTGGGATGGGTGGCCTTCACGGGCAAGGGTGCGGGGCTCCTCGGGCTCATGGTGGTGCCCTCCACCCTGTCGGCGTTCGTGGCGGTGTCCGCCTGGCGCCTCGATCGCTGACCCGTCCCGGATCGCGGCCCGGGTCAGGGATGCGCCGTGCCTCGCTCGTCGTCGCCCCAGCGCAGGCCGAGGCGGCCGACGGCGGCCTCGATGGACGCGACCAGCCGTTCCGGCGAGGCATCGCACGCGTCGAGCTCGGCCGGTCCCAGGAGGACGACCGGGCCGACGTCGGTGGCGGCCAGGACCGCCGGGTAGGTACCGGCGAGCGCGGCTCGGACATCGTCGGGCTGGTCGTTGCGGTGATAGGTGTCGAACGGCACGGGCAGGCCGGCCCGGCACGCCCGCCACGAGTTCTTCTCGCGGACACTGCCGTGGGTGATGTCGCACAGCGCGCAGTGCGCTCGCCCGAGGCGGGCCCCCACCCAGTAGGTGAGCTCGCCCCGGAGCGTGCCGTCCGCGTCGTAGACGCCGATCAGGCGCCGGATCGCGGTCACTTCGGCGGCAGCGAGCCCGCGAACGCCAGGCCGCGCTCGAGCCAGGCCAACAGGTCGGGGTCCTCCGCGATGCCGTCCTCGCCGACGTACACCATCCCCCGCATGGCCCGGCCGGTGAAGTCCATCTCCCGCGCGTGGGGCAGGGCGAGCGCCTCGGCATAGGCGTCGGCACCGACGCGCACCATCAGCTCGCTGCCCACGATGCCGAAGCACATGTTCCCCTCGACGAGGAAGCACAGGCCCCCGAACATCTTCTTCTCACCGATGCCCGGGCGCGCTGCGGTGTGATTGCGGATCCGCTCGGCCAGGCCCTCGTCGTACGCCACGGGGGCAGCGTAGGGGCGAAGCCACGCCTGGGGTCAGTCCGCGTTGAGCGTGACGAGCAGGTACCGGCCATCACGCGAGCTGGTGAAGCCGCAGAACCCGCCGCCTGCCAAGACCGCGTGGCCGTAGTGCACGACCCTCCGGCCCGACGGGAGGTCCAACCGCCACCGTTCCACCTCGCTCGTCGGGTCTCGGGTCGGCCCTTCGACCTGGAGGCGGACGTCCGCGAGTGCCGCGTCGAGGTCGTCGACCGCCACGACCGCCAGCTCGCCGAAGTCGGAGGTGGCGACCAACGACCCTCCCTCGGGCACCCGCATCCGGTAGGCGTCCGTGACGAAGCAGTTCACCGCCGTTCCGAAGGGTTGGCCCGGACCGGCGTGTGGCTGCGGCGGGAACGTCGGTACCTGCTCCGCCTTGCCCGCCGGCATCGGACCGGACCCCGGGTCCGGGATGTCCTCGCCGGCACGCCCGTGCCGCACCAGGCTGGCCGCCAGCGCCGTGGGCCGAGGCGCCCTCGACCCCGTGGACCAACGGCTCTGGACGTGGATCGTGAGCGGCTTCCTGTCGTGCTCCCCGATCATCGTGAGCATCAGCCACTGGACGCGCCCGTGGTCGCCCCTACCGGCCCCGGCTTCGCAGATGATGCCATCGGTGCCCGATGGTGGCGGAGCGAGCGCGACGACCTTGGGCGGTGCCTCGGTCCCGGGCGTGGCGGAGGTCCACAGGCAACTGTCGGGCGAACCCGGCATGGCGACGTGGAGGGTCCTGCGCAGCTGCGCGACGAGGTCGTCCCACGCCGCGAACGGATCTCCCTCGACGGTGAGCAGGGCCTCCCACGGCAAGATGCTCGCCGCCTTCGGGCCGATCGACGTGGTCGGGGCGGGATTGCGTTCCACGACGTCATCGCGCTCGACGAACACGGCGCCGGCGAGGTGGGCGCCGTGCGGCACGACGAGTCCGTCTCGCATCGGCGTGACCGCAGGCTCGAGGTGCGGGCTCGACGAAGCGACCTCGGTCCCGCCCGGCCGGACGGCCTCCGTGCTCCGGGCGCGGCTGCACCCGATCAGGCCTGCCACCAGGAGGACCAACGCCACCGCCGCCCTTGCGCCGCCCGCCTGCCTCCTCGCCATCGGATGAGGTTACGACCAGCCCCTGCCCAGGCGTGGTCGGTCTCGATCGATGCTGGTATCAGACTGATACCAGGGCGGTCATGCCGATGACCCTCCGACTCGACGACGACGAGCAGCAGGCGCTGCGCGACCAGGCCGCTGCCGAGGGGGCCTCGATGCAGGACGTCGCCCGACGAGCGATCCGCGAGTACGTCGCCCGCCGTGCCCACCAGCAGCGGGTGGCTGGCGCCGCCGAGAGGATCCTCGACGTGCACGCCGACGCCATCGAGCGGCTCGGCCGTTGACCCGACCCACTGAGCACCTCGACCTCGACGACGTCCTCGCCCTCACCACACGACTCCTCGGCGACCCACTACCGCTGCGAGACGTCGGCTTGCTCGGCTCCGCCGTCGCCCGACCCCAGACCACGGTCGGCGGCCAGGATGCCTACCCAACCATCTGGCTCAAGGCCGCCGCGCTCCTGCAATCGATCGTCAACAACCACGCCTTGGTCGACGGCAACAAGCGCCTCGGCTGGCTCGCCACCGCCGTCTTCCTCGAGCTCGATGACGCCAGCGTCGCCGGCGCAACCAACGACGACGTCTACGACCTCGTCATCACCGTCGCCTCCACCAAGGTGACCCTGGAGGAGATCGCCGCCCGACTCGAGTCCCTCGCTGCGACCACCCA
The DNA here is from genome assembly GCA_964624775.1 of uncultured Iamiaceae bacterium. GTDB lineage: Bacteria > Actinomycetota > Acidimicrobiia > Acidimicrobiales > Iamiaceae > Aquihabitans. The sequence continues at coordinate 10,068 of CAZUYW010000019.1, read as the reverse complement.
CTGAGCCGACGCCCGCGCGACCGCCCTCGACCCGGCGTTCTGGGGCAGGGTGGTCGACGCGGTTTGTACCCTGCAGACGTGATCTGCGCGTTCCTCCCGCTTCCTGCGTTTGAGCCGTGAGGTTCCGGCAGACCAGGTCTGACGATCCAGGAGGCGCCTGGTCCTCCGGGACCACGGTGGTTCGTGGAGAGGTCGGGGCCGGTCCGTTCGAGTTCCTCCGGCGGGAGGTCAGACCCGGGATCCTTGCACCGCGAGCGATCTACGCGTTCGACGGCGCAACGGTCGTCGGTGCGGATCTCGACCTGACACTCGCCAACATCACCGTTCAAGGCTCGGTGTTCGACGACTGCCGATTCACGCAACGCCCATGGCAGTCATCCGATGGGACCTGGTCGCAGGGAACCTTCGGCCGTCGCCCGACCACCTTCCGCCGGTGCGTCTTCGAGGGGGTGCAGTTCCGGGCCCTCGCCGGCTTCCGCACGGGCGACGCCTCGTTCGAGGACTGCACGTTCCAACAGTGCACCTTCACGACCCATCTCGCACACGGGACCTCCTACGTGCGATGCCGATTCGAAGGCCGGATCGACTCGGCCGCCTTTTACGGGACCGTCCCCGACCAGCATCCCAGGGCCGGCGAACGCAACCGGTTCGAGGAGAACGACTTCACCGCTGCCGACCTCGGAGGCATCGAGCTTCGAGGCGGCATCGACCCCAGCCGGCAGCACTGGTCGGAGGAGATCGACCCGACCACATTCGTGAGGCGTCCGTGAGTCGGCGATTGGGGTCAGTGTCAGGCGCGGCAGGTCCGGTCGAGCAGCATGGTTCACGTGCGCGCACTCTGGATGGCCGCCGTCTTCGTGTTCCTTGCCCTCACTCGTGCCTGGGCACTTCGGATCGAGGGCGGTTGGGTGCGCCTGAACCGGGAGCGACGTGATGACACGTTGAAGTAGCGGAACCTCAACCGCCTTCGGCGGCAGGACTTCTACTTCGTGACGGTGCTCACCGCGTTGGCTTGCGTGTGCCTGCTCGTCGCTCTTGCTACTGCTCTCGGCTAGAACGCTATCGCTGCCTCGGTGCCTCTTTGGGTGCTCCACGATGCTCGAGGTGCCGGTCCGGGCACGCCGGCCCCAGCCTCAGGAGCCGCTGTAGCGGTAGACGTTCGTCTCGCGGGCGACGAAGCCGAGGCGCTGGTACAGGCGGTTGGCGGCCTCGCGGCTCGGGCGGGAGGTGAGGTCGACCGAGCGGGCGCCGCGCTCGGCGGCGACGTCGATGGCGAAGCGGTTGAGCGCCTCGCCGACGCCCTTGCCGCGGGCGCTGCCGTCGACGACGACGTCCTCGATCCAGGCCCGCAGGCCGGTCGGGATGCGGAAGAGCACGAGCGTGAGCGAACCCACGATGGTGTCGTCCTCGTCACGGGCGATCAGCACGTGCGCCGCGGGCGAGGCGACGATCTCGCCGAGCTGCTCGGCGTCGGGCGGGGGCGACGAGCTCGACAGCTGGGGCACGAGGCGCTCGAACGCCTCGATCAGCTCGGGCGTGACCTCGTCGGCGATCTCCACGGTGATTCCCACGAGGGCGCATCGTAGGTGTCGCCAGGGGGTGCGGCCGTCGACAGCAAGGGTTCAGCCGCCCGTCACCGGACGTGCACGACGCCGACGACCGGCGGCAACACCGGGTCCGTACCGTGCTCCGCATGCCACGGTTCACCCTCCTCCTGACTGGCCTCGGAGCCCGAGGTGCCGCCGAGAACGCACGGGCCGAGCTCACGACCGCCCATGCCATCAACGTCCAGGCCGCCGCGGTGGCCCGACGTGTCAATCGCTTCGGCCCGGCTGGTGCTCCCCTGGCACCGGCCGCCGACGCACGGGTCGCCTGACGACCCGCTGGTCCGGCGCTGGGTCTCGGCTGTCCCCCCGAGACCCGGCGTACGGGCCGGTCCCCCCGCCCGCATCGTGCGGCCCCGCACCGGGCCGCAGTCGGTAGCGTGGCGATGTGAACCACCTCCGCTGGCGGCATCGCCCCGAGCTCCGCGATCCCGTGCTGATCGCCGCCTTCGAGGGCTGGAACGACGCCGGTGACGCCGCCTCGGGCGCAGCCAGGTGGCTCGCCGATCGCTACGGCGCCGAGCTCGTCGCCACGATCGACGCCGAGGACTTCTTCGACTTCACCACCACCCGCCCCATCGTCGAGCTCGGCGAGGACGGGCGCCGGTTCATCACCTGGCCCGACACCGAGCTGTGGGCCGCCGAGACCGACGGCCCGCGCGACCTCGTGATCCTGATCGGCAACGAACCGCACCTCCGGTGGCGCACCTACTGCGAGACCGTCCTCACCGCCATGTCCGAGCTCGATGCCTCGCTGCTGCTGTCGCTCGGCGCCCTCCTGTCCGACGTCCCGCACTCGCGGCCGACGTCGGTCACCGGCACCACCGACGACCCGATCCTCACCGAGCGGCTGGGCCTCACCCGCTCCCGCTACGAGGGCCCCACCGGCATCGTCGGCGTGCTCCACGCCGCAGCTGCCGAGCTCGACCAGCCGTCCGCCTCGCTGTGGGCCACGGTCCCCACCTACGTGTCCGGCGCGCCGTCGCCCAAGGCGACGCTCGCCCTCGTCGAGCGGTCCCTCGCCGTGCTCGGGCTGTCCCAGCCCACCACCGACCTCCAGATCGCGTCGGCGGCCTACGAGCGCCAGATCGACGAGCTCGTCGCCGCCGACGAGGACACCGCGGAGTACGTGGCCCGCCTCGAGGAGGCGGCCGACGACCCCGACGCCGCGCCCGACCTCGGCCCCATGGAGGACGAGGACCCCGCCGCGCTCGTCGAAGAGGTCGAGCGCTTCCTCCGGGGCGACTGACCCTCGGTCAGGCGTGCGCGTCGCCGGCCCACGGCGGGTCGCGCGGCGCGTCGAACCACACCGGCTGCGGGTGACCGGCGATGGCGTCGAACGCGAGGTCGCCCCACTGCGCGTACCCGGCGAGCGGGGCCGGCAGCGCGTCCCGTGAGAACCAGCCCACATCGCTCGTCTCGAGCGGGTGGGCGGCCAGCTCCCCGCCGATCGCCCGGCAGTGGAACACGATCGAGTAGAGCGGGATGCGGGTGAGGCCCATGCGCATGCCGTCGAGCACGGCCAGCACGCCGAGGACCTCGCAGCGGATGCCCGTCTCCTCGGCGACCTCCTTCACCACCACCTCGGCGGGCGAGTAGCCGACGTCGGCCCAGCCCGTCGGGTACAGCCACACGCCCGAGTCGCTGCGCTGCACGAGCAGCAGCTCCCCGGCGTCGTTGCCCACGACCGCGCCGACCGCGACCTTGGGGGTGACGTAACCGGGCACCCCCGAGCCAACGCCCTTCAGCCACTCGGCGACGAGCGCCTCGGGGTCGTGGTCGCGCCCCGCGGCGTGGCGGATGTCGGCGGCGACGGCGAGCACCTCCTCGAACCGCTCCCGCTCGTAGAGGCTCTCGGTGAAGCCGAGGCCGGTGCGGGCGATGCCCGACAGCGCCTCGGCCCAGCGCAGCAGGTCCGTCTCGGTGATGGGCGGGCGGTCCATGGGCGGCAACCTACCGGCCGCGCCCAGGTCAGGTGACCGCGTGGAGGAGCGCCCGCTCCAGCTCGCGCCGCACCTCAGGATCCTCGACGAGCGCACCGTCGGCGGTGGTGACGTAGAACGCGTCGACGACGAGATCGCCGAGGGTCTGGATCTTGGCGACGCGCACGTCGAGGTCGAACTCGGCGAACGCCCGCAGCACCCGGTACAGCAGGCCGATGTGGTCCGGGGCCTGGACCTCGACGACCGTGGCCGTGCGCGACGCGGCGTCGTCGAAGCGCACCGAGGGCGGCGGCAGCGACGGCGCGGTGGCCCGGCGCGAGTAGGTGCGGACCCGCTCGGCCAGCCGGGCCTCGATCGCCAGGCGCCCCTCGATCCCCGCCCGGACGTTGGTGCGCACGCGGTCCCAGTCGACCGACGGCGCGAGCCGCGAGGCGACCTGGAACACCTCGATGGCCATGCCGTCCTGGCCGGCGGCGTCCGCGGCGCGGACCTCGAGCCCGTGGAGGGCGAGCGACCCGGCGACCCGGCTGAACAGGCCGGGCCGATCCGGCGCCACGACCGTGATCACATCGCCGCCCGCCTCGACCACCGTCTCCCCCGCGGCGAGCAGGTCGCGCTGGGCGGCGTCGGGGAACTCCTGGGTCACGAGCGCGGCGAGGTCCCCGCCCGCGAGGTAGTGGTCGACCCGGCGGGTCAGCTCGTGGACCAGATCGGCCTTCCACCGCCCCCAGGCCGCCACCCCGGTGGCGAGCGAGTCGGCCTCGGTGAGGGCGGCGAGGAGGTGCAGTCGGATCGGGTCGCCAACCGCGGCGGCGACCGCCGCCACCGTGGCGTCGTCGCTGATGTCGCGCCGGGTGGCGACGTCGGGGAGCAGGAGGTGGTGGCGCACCAGGTCGACCAGGATCGCCACGTCCTCGGGCGGGTAGCCGAGCCGCGGGCCGATCTCGGCGACCATGGCCATTCCCACCTCAGTGTGATCGCCGGGCCGGCCCTTGCCGATGTCGTGCAGGAGGGCGCCGAAGAGGAGCAGGTCCGGCCGCTCCACCCGGTCCACCAGCGCCGCGGCGTTGGCCGTGGTCTCGAGCAGGTGCCGGTCGACGGTGAAGCGGTGGTACGCGTTGCGCTGCGGCTTGTGCCGCACGCCCGCCCACTCGGGCAGGTACCGCTCCCACAGCCCCGTGTGGTCGAGGGCTTCGATCACCCGGATGGCGTCGTGGCCGCCGCCGAGGAGCTCGACGAACGCGTCCCGCATGGCCTGCGGCCACGGGTCGCCCGGCTCGGGGGCGCGGGCGAGGCGGGCGTAGGACGAGCGGGCGATCCGGGCGTCCTTGCGCATGGCGAGGATCGCGGCCTGGAGCACCAGCGCCGGCTGGGACGCGGGGTCGACGTTCGGCTCGAGGTGCACCTGGCCGCCTCGCAGCACGAGCCCGGGGAACCGATCGCGGCTCCGCCAGCCCAGCAGGCTCAGGCCCGACGACTGCGACGCGACCACGCGGTCCCACGTCTCGTCCGCGATCCACGCGACGGTGCGCGCCGCGCCGGCGATGTCGGACATGAGGGCGTCGGCGGTGGTCCCCAGGTCGGCGGCGACCGCGTCCTGGTCCTGGAGCATGAGGCGATCCCCGGCGACCTTCGAGACGCGGTGCAGCGCCACCCGCACGTCGAACAGCGTGGCCTCGGCCTCGGCCAGCGCCTCGGCATCGCCCTCCTCGAGCACGGGCCGGGCCGCCTCGGCCCAGCGCAGCGCGTGGATGTCGCGCAGGCCGCCGCGACCCTCCTTCAGGTCCGGCTCGAGCAGGAAGCCGACCTCACCGAACGACGCCTGCCGGGCCGCCACGTTCTCGCGCAGCAGCCCGAGCAGCCGCTTTCCCCGCTTGCGCCACTGGCCGGTGGCCGCGACCTGGAGGTCGCGGGTGAGCTCGGGGTCGCCCGCGAGGTGCCGCGCGGTGAGCAGCGCGGTGGCGGTGTCGAGGTCGTCGGTGGCGAGGTCGAGCGCCTCGGGGATGGTGCGCACCGCGTGCCCCAGCTTCAGGCCCTCGTCCCAGATCGGGTACCAGAGCCCCTCGGCGACCTCGCTCGGCGGCTGCCGGCGCCGGTGGAGCAGGAGGAGGTCGAGGTCGGAGCCCGGTGCGAGATCACCGCGGCCGTAGCCGCCGACCGCGACGAGGGCGAGGCCCTCGCCGTCGGCCGCGGTGACCCGCTCGAACAGGTCGATCAGCCAGGCGTCGACGATCCCCCGCCACCGATCGGCGAACGCGGCGCCCCGGAGGCCGGGTTCGGCGCGGAGGACGTCGCGGTCGGCGGCGAGGGTCATCCGGCGACGCTACAGGGCGTCCGACCCCTGCTCGCCCGTCCGGATCCGGATCAGGCGATCGACATCGGTGACCCAGATCTTCCCGTCGCCGATCTTGCCGGTGCGGGCAGCCTCGGTGATCGTCTCGACGATCCGATCGACGTCGCCGTCGTCCACGACGAGCTCGAGGCTCACCTTGGGGACGAAGTCGATCTGGTACTCCGCACCCCGGTACACCTCGGTGTGCCCGGACTGGCGGCCGAACCCCTGGACCTCCGACACGGTGATGCCGGTGATCCCGGCGGCCTTCAGGGCGTCCTTGACCTCGTCGAGGCGGAAGGGCTTGACGATGGCGGTGATGAGCTTCATGGCGGGCCTTTCAGATCCGGGCATCGTAGGAGTAGGCGGTCTCGGCGTGGAGCGAGCGGTCGAGGCCGATCTGCTCGGTCTCCTCGTCCACCCGCAGGCCCATGGTCACCTGGATGACCTTGGCGATCAGGTAGGTCACCACGAACGAGAAGGCGAACACGGCGGCCGCAGCGACGATCTGGTCGACCAGCAGGTCGGTGCCGCCGCCGAGGAACAGGCCTTCGTGGGTGACCGCCTCGTTGACGGAGGCGTCGGCGAACAGGCCGAGGACCACCGAGCCGAACAGGCCGCCGACGAGGTGCACGGCGAGCACGTCGAGCGCATCGTCGAGCTTCGCCTTCTCCTTGATGGCGAGGGCGAGGTAGCAGATGACGCCCGAGAGGAACCCGATCAACATGGCGGGCATCACCGCGACGAAGCCGGCACACGGGGTGATGGCCACCATGCCGGCGACCGCACCCGAGGCGGCGCCGAGCGTGGTGACGTGGTGGCCCTTCACCTTCTCGATGAGCAGCCAGCCGAGCATGGCGGCCGCCGGGGCGAGCATCGTGTTCATCAGGGCCTGGGCGGCGACACCGTTCGCGGCGAGCGCGGACCCGGCGTTGAACCCGAACCAGCCGAACCAGAGGATGCCGGTGCCGAGGAGGGTCCACGGCAGGGCGTGGGGCGGCATGGGCTCCTTGCCGTGGCCCTTGCGGGGCCCGACGAGCAGCAGCACCGCCAGCGCGGCCGCGCCGGCGTTGATGTGGACCACCGCACCGCCCGCGAAGTCCAGCGCGCCCATCTTGGCGATCCAGCCGCCGCCGAACACCCAGTGGGCGACCGGGGCGTACACGACCACGAGCCACACCCCGATGAGCACCGCGTAGGAGGCGAACTTGAGGCGATCGGCAAGCGACCCGGTGATCAGCGCCGGCGTGATGATCGCGAACGTCATCTGGTACGCGGCGAACAAGATGGCCGGGATGCCGAGGGCGAGGCCGCCCTCGGTGAGGCCGACCTTGGCCAGGCCGAGGTGGTCGAAGCCGCCGAACCAGCCACCGTCACCGAACTTGCCGAAGGCGATCGAGTAGCCGATCAGGGCCCACAGCACGGCCATGAGGCCCATGGCGAAGAAGTTCTGCATGAGCATGGCCAGGAAGTTCTTGGAGCGGACCATGCCGCCGTAGAAGAACGCCAGGCCAGGGGTCATGAAGAGCACCAGGGCGGTGGATACGAGCATCCACGCGATGTTGCCTTCCACAGCGACACCTTTCGGGTTGGTGAACACGAGCGGCGTCAGCTTGGCGACACATGGTTTCCCGGACGTGCGAGCAGTGTTTCCAACGCGTGAACGAGTGCCTACGCCCAGCTGTCAGGCACCTGGGCCGAGGCGGGCCGATCAGGCGGAGGGGGCTCGGCCGAGGGCCTTGATGGCGGACTGGGCGGCCACCTGGAACGGGTCCCAGAGCGGCGACACCCCCGGCGCGTAGGCCAGGTCGAGGTCGAGGAAGTCCCACACGCTGAGCCCGCCCGTGATCGCGGTGGCCACGGTGTCGATGCGCTTGCCGACCCGGTCGGCGCCGATGATCTGCCCGCCGAGCACCCGGCCCCGACCCTTCTCCACCACCATCTTCACCAGGACCGGCTCGGCACCCGGGAAGTAGCCCGCCCGGCTGGTGGCCTCGGCGGTGCCGGTCACGAACTCGATGCCGGCGGCCCTCGCCTCGTGCTCGGCGAGCCCCGTGCGCGCGATCTCGATGTTGCACAGCTGGGTGACCGCCGTGCCGACCACGCCGGGGAACGACGCGTAGCCACCGCCGATGTTGGTGCCCGCGACCCGGCCCGTCTTGTTGGCCACGGTGCCCAGGGCGATGTGGACCCGGCGGCGCGACACCAGGTGGTAGGTGTCGGCGCAGTCACCGGCCGCGTAGATCCCCTCGGCGGAGGTGCGCTGCCGGTGGTCGACCGCGATCGCACCGTTCGCACCTGCGGCCAGGCCGGCGTCGATGGCGAGCGAGGACGCCGGGGCGACGCCGGTGCCGAGCACCACCAGGTCGGCGGGGAGATCGCCGGCCGAGGTGTGCACCACGTGATCGCCGAACCCGTCGACCCGCACGCCGCAGCGCACGTCGATGCCGTAGCGGCGCATGGCGTCGGCCACCCGTGCCCCGAACTCGGGATCCAGGTTGCGGATCGGGTGCGAGGCGCCATCAACCACGGTGACGCGTGCGCCCCGGTTGGTGAACGCCTCGGCCATCTCGAGGCCCACGTAGCCGCCGCCCACGACGACGACGCTGCGGCACCGGCCGGCGGCCACGGTGGCGAGCAGCGCCTCGGCGTCGTCGAGCGTCTGCACGCCGCGGATCCACGGCGCGTCGATGCCGGGCAGGTCCGGGCGGCGCGGCCGGGCGCCGGTGGCGATGTGGAGCTGGTCGAAGCCGAGGTGCAGCGTGCGCCCCTGGTCCAGCGCCCGCAGCTCGACCCGCCGGCTGTCGAGGTCGATGCCCACGGCCTCGTGGCGCAGGCGCACGTCGACCCGGTAGCCGTCGCGGAACTCCTGGGGCGTGCGCACGACGAGCTCGTCGAGCGAGCCGACCGTGCCCCCGACCACGTACGGGATGCCGCAGGCGGAGTAGCTGGTGTGACGACCCTTCTCGATCACGACGATCTCGAGGTCGGGCCGGCCCCGGCGGGCGTTGCCCGCGGCGGCCATCCCCGCGGCATCGCCCCCGATCACGACCAGCCGCTCAGCCATGGCGGCAGGCTACGGCACGCCCACCGCCGCACGCGACCTTCGGCACGCCGCGCCGCGCGTGGGAGACTCGCCCGATGGGCGTTCGCCAGGACTGTCGCCACTACTCCACCCGCACGACGCCCACCGGGGACCTCGTGCAGCGGTGCCGCGTCGACGCCAACGAGACCGCGCCCTTCGCCTGTCCCGAGTTCTGCCTGTTCCTGGAGCAGCGATCCATCACCGATGCCGGGTGGCGCCGGTTCGACGAGCCGGGCGAGGAGTAGGCGGTGCGCACCACGGCGAAGGTCGACTACGCGGTCCGGGCCACCATCGAGCTCGCCCGCGCCTACCCCACCGACGGCAGCCGCCCCTCGCCCGTCACCCGCCAGACCATCGCCGACTCCCAGGAGATCCCGGCGAAGTTCCTCGAGCACATCCTCGCCGACCTCAAGCGCAGCCGGCTCATCGGCTCGGTGCGCGGCGCCGACGGCGGCTACTGGCTCAACCGCCCGCCCGCCGAGATCGCCATGGCCGACATCATCCGGGCCGTCGAGGGCCCCCTCGCCGACGTGCGCGGCGAGCGCCCCGAGTCCCTCGACTACCCGGCCGACCTCGAGGCGCTGCAGCGGGCCTGGATCGCGGTGCGGGCGAACCTGCGCGCCGTCCTCGAGCACGTCAGCCTCGCCGACCTCGCCGCGGGTGCCCTGCCCCCCGACGTCGACGCCATCGCCGCCGACCCCGAGGCCTGGCGCATCCACTGAGCCCGCGTTCCGGAGCGGCACGGTCGCTCAGCGACTGTCGCGCTCCGAAATGCGTGGATGGACCACCCCTGGTGGGGACGATCCACGCAAGTGCGCGGGGTGGGTCAGGGGCGGCGGCGGGCGAGGACGACGTGGGCCTTGGCCGCGCCCCACACGAGGCCGGGCTCGTGCAACTCGGGGGCGAGGTCGGCGAAGGTGGCGGGCGCGAGGTCGTACGCGTCCTCGGGGAAGGCCCGCTCGGCGAACGCGTCGCGCACCAGCGGGGGGACCCCCGCCGCCGCCAGCACCGCGGTCGGGTGGGCGACGGCGCCGCGCACCACCGCCAGCGGCCCGGTGGCCTGATCGGCCACGTCGGCCAGCAGGAGCGCCCGCACCCGGGGCG
>CAZUYW010000018.1:0-28449 GCA_964624775.1 uncultured Iamiaceae bacterium | reverse complement strand
GAGAACCCCTCGATGACCAAGGTCGCCGGGCGGTGGATCCTCCTCTACTCGGGCAACGAGTACCGCAGCTCCAACTACGCCACCGGCGCCGCCATCTGCAGCGGGCCGACGGGCCCCTGCACCAAGCAGTCGGCGAACCCGATCCTGCGCTCGGCGACCGGCGCGTACGGGCCCGGCGGCGCGGACGGGATCGTCGACGGGCGGGGCCGCTTCATCGCGACCTACGCGGCGTGGGGCGGCGTGTCGGGCACCGACGGGACCGATCGCCGGCGCCCCCACACCATGGAGCTGAGCACCGACGCCACCGGCCCGGTCCGCGTCATCCGGCGCGACATCGACCCCGGCGCCGGCAGCGACTTCACCTGGTCGTTCAGCCCCGGCGGCGGGTACACGTCCACCCCCCAGTCCGTGGCCAAGGCCTACCAACCCGCAGCCGGCGACTTCACCGGCGACGGCAAGGCCGACATCGCCTGGTACGGGGCGTGGGACCGGCCCGACACGATGTCGATCGGCACCGCCACCAAGGGCGCCTTCACCAGCCGCAGCCTGGATCAGCGGGGCACGTTCGTGCCGCTGCCGGGTGACTACGACGGTGACGGCAAGACCGACATCTACTGGTACCAGCCCGGCCCCGACCCGCTCGTCGCCGACGCGGCCCACTCCGGCACCAACTACGAGCCCAACGCCCGCAACGACGAGCTGTGGCGGTCCACCGGCACGGGCTGGACCAAGACCGAACTGTCCATGCCGTGGGCCGCGGTCCCGATCGTGGGCGACTTCGACGGCGACGGCGACGACGACATCATCTGGTCCCAGCCCGGCTCGGCCCCGGACGTGATGTGGCGCTTCTCGGGCGGGGTGCCCAGCGCCACGTCCCTCGTGATCAACGGCAACTACCGGCCCGTCGTCGGCGACTTCGACGACGACGGCGTGAGCGACATCCTCTGGTACGCCCCGGGCACCGCGCCGGACTACTTCTGGTGGTTCGATCACGCCGGTAACCACACCTCGCAGGCCACCAGCGCCACCGGCGAGCAGTACCGACCCTTCGCGGGCAACCTCGACGGCGTCGGCGGCGACGACATCTTCTGGTACGCCCCCGGGCCCGGCAACGACTACCGCTGGACCGGCATCGCGCGCAGCGGCGCCCACACGGGCACCGCGACGACGGTCAACGGCGTCTACCAGCCGATCGTCGGCGACTACGACGGCAACGGGGTCGACGACATCTTCTGGTACAGCTGAGCGGGGCGGGCGCCCCGCCGTCAGGCGTCGGCGGTGGGCTGGGGCTCGCCCGGGTCGCGGTGGCGCCGGGCGTTCCACACCAGCGTGGCGAGCAGCACGGCGGCGATGACCAGGCCGAGCACCAGCGCGACCGTCATCGGGTCGAGGCTGCTGATGTGGTTCTGCAGGTCGCCCGACCACGAGGTGACCAGGCCCACCGGCCCCTGCCCGCTCGACTTCCCGCTGCGGATCAGGCGGATCTCGTAGATCCCGTACCAGGTGAGGTACGCGCCCATCAGCGCCATGATCGCCCCCGATGCCCGCGAGATGTAGGGCAGCGCCCGGCGCAGGTTGGCGGCCATCCCCCGGCGGGCCAGGGCGAGGGTCACGGTGAGCACCATGAGCAGCAGCGCCATGCCCAGCGCGTAGGCCACGAAGCTCGCCACCCCGGCGAGGAACGTCTCGCGGGCGAAGGTGGAGGCGACCACGCTCACGAACGGGCCGATCGTGCACGACAGCGAGGCGATCGCGTAGGAGAGGCCGAACAGGAACATCGACGTGAGGCCCCGCGTCCGTCCGCCCTTGTTCAGGTGCGGCAGGTTGAGCGTCGGCTCCCAGCCGGTGAGGAAGCGGATGCCCGCGCCGAGCAGCACCACGCCGATCACCACGGTGAGCCACGGGGAGAACTCGCCGACGCTCACCGAGGTCCACGACACGATCGCGCCAGCGATGGCGAAGATCACGAGGAAGCCGGCCGAGACGGTGGCGCTCACCACCAGGGCCCGCAGGACCGATGCGGTGGCGTCCTCCCCGTCGCTCGACTCGAGCCCGAGGAAGTAGGAGAGGTAGGCGGGCAGCATGGCGAACCCGCACGGGTTCACCGTGGCGATCATGCCGGCCGTGAAGGCCAGGGCGAGGGGGGCGTCGATCACGGCGCCACCCCGTGGTCGGCGAGCCAGCCCTCGAGCTCGGCGAGGTCGTCGAAGGCACCGACCTTGGCGGCCAGCACCGTGCCGGCCGGGGAGATCAGGATCGACGCGGGCAGCCCGGTGCTGCGGGCCGCGTTGGCGAACGACCCGTCCGGGTCCCGGAACCACGCGTAGGTGATGCCGGTGCGCTCCGCCTGCTCCTCGGCCTTGCCGAGGGGATCGAGCTCGTTGACGCCGATCACCTCGACATCGTCGCGCCCCGCGTGCAGCCGCTCCAGCAGCGGCATCTCGTCCACGCACGGCACGCAGTCGCGCGCCCACAGGTTCACGAGCAGCGGCCGGGTGGCGTCGCGCTGGTCGGCGAGGGTCGTGCGTCGGCCCTGCTGGGTGATGACCGTGGCGCCCAGCACGTCCGCGCCCTTGGCCCGCCCCGACGGGACGAGCGTGCCCTCGGGGGTGGAGCCGGCCGTGTCGTCGCCGCCGCCGAGGGCCCGGAACGTCACGAGGGCGGCGAGCGCCGCCACCACCGCGGCGAGGGCGATCACCCACGCCAGGGTGCGGGCGTCGAGCCCGCGGCGAGGGCGCGGGCCGGGAGCGGCGGTGGGCGCCGCAGGGTCGTCGGGCGACGACTCGGACGGGGTGACGACGTTCATCGCACCCCCGACGGTACCGGGGCGGGCCCCGCCGACTCCCATCGGCAGGGCCCGCCCCGGATCACCGCGCGATCACGCGGTGCGCAGGCGCTCGGGGATCGCCACCTCGACGAACACGTCCTCGGGACGGGCGACCTTCGGCGGCCGACCCCGACGACGCTTGGACGTGAGGATGTGGCCGTTCGAGAAGAGCTGGCCGCCCCACACGCCCCACGGCTCGCGCCGGGCGATGGCGCCCTCGAGGCACGGCTCGAGGACCGGGCACTCGGCGCAGAGCCGCTTGGCGGCGGCGATGTCCTGCAGCTCATCGGAGAAGAACAGGGCGGTCAGCCCCGAGCCTCCGGTGGCGCACGAGGCGTCCGCCCACCAGGAGCGGTCCTCGAGCAGGTCGTCGGTTTGCATGGTCTCCGGTGCGGCCAGCATCGGTGGTCCCCTATCTCGTGTCGTTGGTCAGGTTGGTCGTCTGCGTCGGGTGAGCAGGTGATCGGTGGTCATCAGGTGGTGGTGGGTGGTGGGTCAGGTCCAGGTGGACGTGGGGCCCGAAAAGGCGAAAGGCCGCCGGGGTGTCCCGGCGGCCTTGCGGAGTTCCTGGTTCGAGTCGGCTGGTGCCTAGCTCGAGCCCTCCGAAGGCCGGCGGTGCATGCGGTTGAAGCCCTGCTTCACCCCATAGGCGTTCGGCTTGGCGGTCACCGAGAGGTGGGACCGATGCCAGGCCGACGCGCCGGGAATGGCCGGCGCCGCGGGGGTGGTGGCGATGGACGAAGCCTCGGCGGTCAGGCCGATGGCGGACGCGCCACGGCCGACGATGAGGGTTGCGCCCCAGCTGTCGGTGGTGGTGGTGTCCATGGGTGCTCCGTGCACGTGGTTCGGGCGGCACCCGGGCGGGCGCCGGGTGCACCTCACCACGCGCGGCGCGGGCCCGTCAACCGATTTATCAGGATTCGCCGGTGACCTCGGCCGCGGCCGCAGCCGGATCGGCTCCCTCGGCGGGCACGAAGAGGTGGTCCCGGTAGTACCGCAGCTCGGCGATGCTCTCGCGGATGTCGTCGAGGGCGCGGTGCGCGGTGGCCTTGCGGGGCAGACCGGCGAGGGCCTGCGGGTGCCAGCGCCGGGCCAGCTCCTTGATCGTCGACACGTCGACCGAGCGGTAGTGGAGGTGGTCCTCGATCTCGGGCAGGTAGCGCACGAGGAACCGCCGGTCGGTGCCGATGGAGTTCCCGCACAGCGGCACGGTCCGGGCCTCGGGCACGTGCTCCTTGATGAACGCGAGCGTGGCCGCCCCGGCCTCCTCGAGGGTGACCGTCGACGCCGCGATGGCGTCGAGGAGGCCCGAGCTGGTGTGCATGTTCACGACGACCTCGTCCATCTCGGCCATGGCCTCGGCGGGCTGGTGGATCACCAGGTCGGGGCCCTCGGCGACGATCTCGAGCTGGTCGTCGGTGATGATCGTGGCGATCTCCACGATGACGTGGCGCTCGGGCTCGAGGCCGGTCATCTCCAGGTCCATCCACACGAGCATCCCGGCAGGTTAGGGGACCGTCCCGCCTAGGGTCGCGTCGTGCTGCACGTCCCTGTCATCCGCCTCGATCCCGACCTCGACCTGCCCAGCTACGCGCGGGCGGGCGACGCAGGCGCGGACCTGGTCGCCCGCGAGGACGCGCTCCTCGCCCCGGGCGGCGGGCGCGCCCTGGTCCCGACCGGCGTCGCCATCGCCCTGCCCGTGGGCACCGCCGGGTTCATCCAGCCCCGCAGCGGCCTGGCCCTGCGCCACGGCGTCACCTGCCTCAACTCACCAGGTCTCATCGACTGCGGCTACCGCGACGAGCTCAAGGTGCTGCTCATCAACCACGACCCCACCGAGGCGTTCCAGATCCGGCGCGGCGATCGGATCGCCCAGCTCGTGGTGCAGCGGGTCGAGCACGCCGTGTTCGAGCCGGTCGGCGAGCTTCCCGCGTCCGAGCGCGGCAGCGCGGGGTTCGGCTCGACGGGGGTCTGAGCCGCGGTCCCGTCAGGGGCCGTCGAGGTCGGCCGGACCTCCGGACTCGGCGCCCTCGAGGGCGCGCCGCAGGTGTTCGAGGCTCCGTGCGAGCAGGCGCGACACGTGCATCTGGGAGATGCCGAGGCGGTCGGCGATCTCCCGCTGGCTCATCTCCTCGTAGAACCGGAGCCGCACCATGAGGCGCTCGCGGGCGGGGAGCGCCTCGAGCAGGCGGTCGACCACCACGCGGTTCTCGGCGTCGAACAGGGCGCGATCGATCCGTCCGAGCGCGCCGTTGGTGTCGTGGGGGTTCTCGTCGTCGGTGAGCGGCGCGGCCCGGTAGGCGCGGCCCGCCTCCATCGCCTCGAGGACCTCCTCCTCGGAGCTGCGCGCCGCACGCGCGACCTCGGCGATGGTGGGGGAGCGTCCGAGCTGCTGGGTGAGCTCGGCGACGACCGAACCGAGCCGCACGTGCAGCTCCTGGATGCGGCGCGGCACCCGCACCGACCAGCCCTTGTCCCGGAAGTGGCGCTTGAGCTCCCCGACGATCGTGGGGGTGGCGAAGGTCGAGAACTCGAGGCCGCGCTCCGGGTCGAACCGCTCGACCGCCTGGATCAGGGCGAGCGAGGCGACCTGCACGAGGTCCTCGGTGGGCACGCCCCGGTTCGCGAAGCGGTTGGCGAGGTGCACGGCGAGGCGCAGGTGGTGGGCCACGAGCTCGTCGCGGCGAGCGTCGGTGGGGTCTGCGTGGTACTCGGCGAACAGCTGGCGCAGTTCCTCCCGCGTGGGGTCGACCGTCACCCTCAGCCTCCGCGCTGCTTGCGCACGGTGATGCGGGGCGCGGTGCCGTCGGTGGGGGTGAGCTCGACCGCCAGGACCTCGATCACGCCCTCCAGGATCTGGCGGCTGAGGGGATCGAGCTCGATCGGTGCCCCGGCGGGAGCGCGCGACACCTCGATGCGGATCGCGTCGGGCTCGAGCACGCACCGGAAGCTGACGCGGGTCTCGGGCTCGTCGCCGAAGATCCCGAAGAGCTCCCCGGTGGCGATGCGCACGTCCTCGATGTCGTCGTAGCTCAGGTCGAGGCGGGTGGCGATGCCGGCGATGGCGAGGCGGGCGACCCGGGAGTTCGCGCCGAGCGCGGGGAGGGTGAGCCAGATCTCGTCCACCGGTTCGGGTCCTCGGTCAGCCTCCACGCGACCCCCGATGCTACGACCACGGCACGCGCGTTGCCGTGGGGTTGGTCGACGCGGTCAGGGGGCGGGGCGGACCGTGGTGGTCGACACGACGCGCTGGGTCACCACGAGGGGCCCCGACGGGTCGCCGGCGAGGGTGATGCGCTGATCGCCGGTGAGCGAGCCCGTGGCCTCGGTGGCGGGGCTGTCGAGGTGGAGCGTGCCCACGACCGTGCCGGTGAGCTCGGCTCGGGTGAGCGTGGCGGTGATGCCGTCGGGCAGGGAGCCGAGGGTGATGCGCTGGCGGGTGCCGGTCTGGGTGACCTGGGCGGCGTAGCCGGCGGTGGCGCCGTCGAGCGTGGTCAGGCGGTACCGGGCCTGCTGGGTGACGCGGATGCCGCCGGCGCGGATCGGTTGGGTGGTGGTCCAGGTGGCGCCGACGCCGACCGGGTCCTCGGGGAGCGTGACCGCCACGCTCTGGAGCTGGTCCTCGAGCTCGCGGAGCTGGCGGGCGAGGTCCGGGTCGAGGTCCTCGGGCAGCTCGTAGGCGAAGTCGGTGTAGGCGCCGCGGTCGGTGATCGTGCCGGTGCCCGTGATCCCGACGAGCGTTCGCAGCTCCTCGATGAGCTTGGCGTGCTCGGCGTCGGTGAGGTTCGTGCCGGTGCGGTCCAGGGTTACGTCGTCGAAGCGGAACGTGACGGCGGCGCCGTCGGCGGTCCGCCGGTCGACGGTGAAGGTCACGACCTCGCGGATCGCGGGGATGTCGAGCGTCTGGGACCGGCCGCTCGCCTCCTGGGTGACGGTGAGGTCGTTGGTGATGGCGACCGTCGCCTTGGTGCCCGGCGTGAACGTGAGGCGCAGCTCGCGGCGGGGCGTCGCGCCTGGGTCGGTGACCGCGGGCTCGGGGGCGCTCGGCTCGGTGGTCGTCGTGGTGGTCGCCCGGCGGGTCGTGGTCGTGGGGGCGGGGGCATCGTCGCTCCCGAACAGGCCGCAGCCCGCGGTGGCCACGGCCAGGGAGCCGGCGAGCACGAGGGTGCCGGCCGAGCGGGCGGTGCGGGCGATCACGGCGTCGCACCCTACCGGGGTGCCGCTCGAGGGCTCGGGCGGCCGGGCCCCCAGCGGTTTACGGTGTTCACCCCGACGGTCCTCGGAGGTCCCCATGCCCCTGCCCCGCACCCTGCTCGCCCCGACGTCGCCGCGCGACCTGGACCTGCCCGTCGCCCGCGGCACCTGGCCGGCGGACCTGTCAGGCGAGCTGGTGATCAGCGCCCCGCACCCCGACACCTTCGGCGGCCCGCACCCCTTCTTCGGCGAGGGGATGGTGCACCGGCTCTCGCTGCGGCCCGGCACCCACGGCGCGCCGGCGGACCGGTTCGCCTGGCGGCAGGGGCGCATCGACACCCCGTCTGCCCGGTTGCGGGCCAAGCGGCCCGACGTGTTCGAGGCGACCATGGTCGGGGTCCGCTCGCCGTTCGGGCACGTGAACGCGGCGAACACCGCCCCGCTGCCCTGGGGCGACCGGCTCTTCGCCACCTGGGACGCCGGTCGGCCCGTCGAGGTCGATCCCGTCACCTTCGGCTACCTCGGGGAGGTGGGGCACCGGCGGGACTGGCAGGCCTTCGAGTTCGCCCCGCAGCCGCTCCTGCCGATGGTGATGTCGACCGCGCACCCGGTGGTCGATCCCGATCGCGACGTGCTGTGGTCCGTGAACACGTTCTGGGGCGCCCTCCACGTCGTGTGCTGGGACGGCCGGGGCCCGGTGCGCTCGTGGCCGATCGAGGGGGCCACGATCCCCCAGTCGGTCCACACGATCACCCAGACCCGTGACTGGCTGGTCGTGGCGGACTGCGCCTACAAGGTCGAGCCCCAGGTGCTCGCCGGCGGCGACCGCACCGAGCCCGCCAACGCCACCGCGCCGGTGTACCTGATCCGCAAGGACGTCCTCGACGCCGCGCCGCCCGGCACCCCGGTGTCGTGCCGCCAGTTCGAGATCGCGCCCGAGACGAACCACTACTACGCCACCTACGACGACACCGACGGGGTCGCGGTGCTCTTCGAGCACACCCAGGACGCCGAGCTGTCCATGACCCAGCAGGCGGGCGACGTCGACGCGCTCGGCCGCCCCTGCGATCCCGCCCTCCGCGGCCTCTACGGGTTCCCGATGAGCCCCGACCGCCTGTCGCTGGTGGTGTTCGACCCCGAGCGGGGCACCGTCGCCCACCGGGCCGAGCTGCGCGACCCCGAGCACCTGTGGAGCCGCCAGCTCAACGCCATGGACTGGAGCACCGAGGGCCGGACGCGGCCGACGGTGCACCACACCGTGCACCTCGGGTGGCGTCCCGAGGCGATCACCCAGCGCATGCTCGCCCTCTACGGGGACCGGGTCGACCGGTCGTGGTGGCCCGCCGAGGAGACGCCGCCCCAGCTCGTGACGTCGTCGATGCCCGACCTGGAGGTGACCGCCCGCTGGGAGCTCGCGCTGGACGATCTGCCGACCTCGCCGATCTTCGTGCCCCGCGACCCGGGCGGGCCGGGCCGGTCCCGGCACGCGGGCAGCGATCCCGGCGGCCACGACGGGTACGTCGTGCTGCCGGTGATCAACGACGACGGCTTCCGCGTCGAGGTGTTCGACGCCGCCGACGTCGGCGCCGGCCCGATCGCCACGCTGGCCGAGCCCGGCGCCCGCCTCCCGTTCGTCTTGCACTCGGCGTGGATGCCCGAGGCCCGGCGGGTGGGCGAGGGCACCGGGGTGCGTTTCGCCGACGAGCTCGACCGCATCGGCGAGCTGCCCGACGACCTCCAGGCCGTCGCCCGCGAGGTGGCCCGGGAGCTCGACGAGGGCGTGCCGCCGGTGTGGGCCGGGGCCGAGGGGTAGCTCAGGGGGCGGGGTCGCCGCCGAGGTAGCTGGCCTCGAGCAGGTCGGCTCGGGCCGCCAGCACGTCGGCCGGTCCCTCGTGGGCGATCTGGCCGCGCACCATGACGTAGGCCCGGTCGGCGATGTCGAGCACCAGGGGGACGTGCTGCTCCACGACCAGCACGCCGGCGCCGGTCTCGGTGGCGATGGTGCGCAGCACCGGGAGGAGGCCCTCCACGATGATCGGCGCCAGCCCCAGGCTGAGCTCGTCGACGAGCAGGAGCTTGGGCCGTGCCACCACCGCCCGCGCCAGCGCGACCATCTGCTGCTCGCCCCCCGACAGCAGGCCGACCCGCCGGTCCCACACCCCGGCGAGCGGCGGGAACCACTCGTGGAGCTGGGCGTCGGGCACCGGTGACACGGCGTCGGCGCCCCGGCGGGGGCCGGACCGGGCCAGGCGGAGGTGCTCGGCGACGGTCAGGTCGAAGAACAGCCCGCGGTCCTCGGGCACGTGAGCCACGCCGCGCCGCGCCTGGCGCCACACCGCGGCTGCCCGTCGCCGCCCGACGACCAGGGGCTCGCCCAGCACCTCGATTGTGCCGCCGTCGGCCCGGACCAGCCCCGAGATGGTGAGCAGGCTCGTGGTCTTGCCGGCGCCGTTGGCCCCGAGCAGGGCCACCACCTCGCGGGACTGCACGCGGAGGTCGACCCCGTGCAGCACGGGGACGCCGGCGTACCCGGCGACCAGGCCCTGGACCTCGAGGACGGCGCTCATGACCCGAATTCCGGTGCGTCGTGCTCCTGGCGGCCGAGGTACGCGGTGATGACGGCCGGGTCGGTGCGGATCTCGGCGGGGGATCCGCTGGCGATCCGCCGGCCGAAGTCGAGGACGTGGATCTCGTCGCACGCGCCGAGCACCAGCGCCATGTCGTGGTCGACGAGCAGGATGCTCGTGCCCAGCGCCGGCAGGCGGCGCAGGATCTCGCCGAGCGCGGCCGTCTCGGCCGGGTCGAGGCCAGCCGCCGGCTCGTCGAGCAGCACGAGGTGCGGGCGGGCGACCAGGGCGCGGGCGAGTGCCACCAGGTGGCGCCGGCCGTTCGAGAGGGCGCCGGGCAGGGTTTCGGCATCGGCCTCGAGGTCGAGCTCGGCGAGCACCTCGTCGACGCGGGGGTCGTGCAGGCTCCGCCGCCGGAGCGCGTCGGCGAACGAGGACCAGCGCCCGGGCCGCCCGGTGGCCACCAGCAGGTTCTCGCGGACCGTCAGGTCGTCGAACAGCTCGAGCGACTGGAACGTGCGGACCAGGCCCCGGCGGGCGCGGAGGTGGGGTCCGAGGTCCTCGATCTGCTCGCCGCGGAAGGTGAGGTGGCCGCGCCGGGCCCGGGTGAACCCGGTGAGCGTGTCGATGCAGGTCGTCTTGCCAGCGCCGTTCGGGCCGATGAGGCCGACGATCGCGCCCTCGGCCACGTCGAAGCTGACGTCCTCGACGGCGACGACGCCCCCGTACGCGACGGTGAGGTCGCGGACCGCGAGCACCGGGTCGGTCACCCACGCTGTCACGATGCGACCTCGGCGACGGGGGCGGGCGGGCGGCGCCGGGCCCGGGCGAGCTGCTCGCGCCAGAGGCCCGTGAGGCCCTGCGGTGCGGTGATCGCCGTGACGATCAGCGACAGGCCGCTGATCGCGAACACGTACCGGCCGGCGGCGCCGCCGGTGTGGTGGTCGAGCACCGTGGTGACGATGCCCGCCTGGGCGAGCAGGCCGGCGAGCAGGGCGCCCGAGATCGAGGACACCCCGGCGAGGTAGGTGAGCGACAGCACCACCAGCGCGCCGATCACGGCGAACGACGTCGGCGACATGGTGACCGTGCCGTACGCCATCAGCACGCCGCTGAGGCCGGCGAGGAACGACGAGACCGCGAACGCGTGGAGCTTGGTGCGGGTCACGTCGATGCCGGCGGCCGCGGCCGCCCGCTCGTTGGCCCGCACGGCGAGCCAACGCAGGCCGGTGCGGTTCCGCCGGAGGTTGGCCACCGCGATCGTGGCGAGGGCCACGATCACCAGGACCGTGAGCCCCCAGGCCGGGCGGAAGTTCGCCGTGCCCCGGGCCTCGAAGCCGATGTCGAGCCCGAACAGGGACGGACGGGGTGCGCTCGACCCGGCCGCGCCGCCCGAGAACGGCTCGCTGGCGAGGACCAGATCCTCCACCGCGACCGCCATCGCCAGGGTCGCGACGGCGAGCGTCATGCCCCGCACCCGGGTGGCCGGGTAGGCGATGGCGACGCCGAGGGCGGTGGCGAGGAGGGAGCCCAGGATCGCGGCGGGCACGAAGCCCACGCCGTGCTCGCCGAGGCGGATCGACGCGAACCCGGCCACGCCCGCGAACGCGAGCTGGGCCAGGGAGATCTGGCCGGTGAAGCCGGTGACGACCACGACCGAGAGCGCGAGCAACGTGAACACCAGCGAGATGGTGATCGCCTGCCGGTAGGCCGCCCCCGTCGTGAGGATCGCCGTGCCCACGACCAGCACCAGGCCGAGCGCCCACAGCTCGACGTGGCGCGGCCGGGGAGCGGCGGGGAGCGGCTGGCCGGCGATCGTGGACCGGTCCGGCAGGGCGTCGCCCCGGATGAGCAGGATCACGAGGATGGCGATCACCGGCACGGCGGTCTGGAGGCCGGTGCCGGGCAGCCAGTGCGGCAGGTGGGTGCCGGGTCGGGCCAGCCAGCCGGCGATCAGCTGCTGGACCATGGCGATCCCGAGGCCCGCGGCGGCGGTGGCCACGAACGACTCGAGGCCGCCGAGCAGGGCGGCCGCCAGGGCGGGGATCACGAGCAGCGTGGTCACCGCAGGGTCGAGCGACGCGATCGGCTCGATCAGCACGACGGCGAACCCGGCGAGGATCGTGGCGATGGCCCAGCACCCGGCGCCGACGCGGTCGGGCGAGATGCCGGTCAGCAGCGCACCCTTCTCGTTCGCCGCGGCGGCGCGGGTCGCCAGGCCGAAGCGCGTCCACCGGAACACCGCGGCGAGCAGCGCGGCGACCGCGAGCGCGAGCACCGCGAGGATCAGGCGGTTCTCGGTGACGTGCAGCGTGCCCCAGTGCAGGGAGCGTTCCGGGAGGACGGGCCGCCGCACCGACACCCCGGCCCCAGCTGTGGGGAACTGCAGGCGCACGGTCTCCTGGAGGTAGAGGAGGAGGCCGAGGGACGCGACCACGCGCGCGAGGGCCGGCGCGTCGCGCAGCGGCCGGAACACGAGGCCGTAGATCGCCAGGCCCACGATGGTCGAGAGGATCAGCAGGAACACGAGCGCGCTGGCGAGGGTGGGCCGGGCGAGGAGGTGGATGCGGCCGGACCACCCGATGACCGGGAGCACCAGGTCGCCGGTCTCGCGGAACGCGAAGAACGCGTAGGCCAGGTACATGCCCATGGCGCCGTGGGCGAAGTTGACCACGCCGCTCGCCCTGTGGGTGAGCACGAGGCCGAGCGCGAGCGAGGCGACGACGGCGCCGCCGCCGAGTCCGGCAAGGAGGTACCCGATCCAGGTGGTGATGACGTGCTCCGGACCTGCTCAGCCGGCGTAGATGGCGCCGACGTCGATCCAGTCACCGATCTGGGACAGCTTGTTCGCCTGGATGCGGGCGAGGATCTGCTGGGGCGAGCACATGGCCGGGAGCCCCTCGAACTGCTTGCCGTCGCACGTGTACGGGTGGCCCATGAACGACGGTTCGTCGGTGGTGGCGCGGAGGGCCTTGGTGATGGCGGCCGGGGTGATGTGGTCGGCGCCCAGGCCGCGCAGCACGGCGTAGAGGTTCATGAAGCTGCGGAAGGACACGGTGCCGGCCCCGATCGGGTTGAGGCCCTTGCCGTAGGCGTTGACGGCGGCAGCGTAGAAGTCCCCGTCGGGGTTGGGGTTCGTGCGGTTGATCGGGCCCTCGACGTTGAAGATGGTGCCGTCGGTCTTGGCCGGACCGAGCGGTTCGGTGATCGTGGGGGCGGCGCAGGCGCCGGTGAAGTAGGCCTGCCCGTCGAGCCCGATGGCGTCGAGGGCGTCGAAGCCGCCCTTGCAGCTCGTGTCGGCGCCGAGCACCACGATGGCGTCGGGGTCGTTGGCGGCCGCGGCCTGGATGTACCCGCTGATGTCGGTGGCCATGATGGGGAACGGCACGAGCTCGACCTTCACGCCGCGGTCCTTCAGGACCTTCTCGCCGTACGTGGCGCTCTCGGTGATTGATCCGAACTCGCTGTAGACGACGGCGACGTTCTTGGCCTTCAGGACGCGGCTGGCGTGGTCGGCGAAGGCGACCATCGCGCCCCAACTGCCGCCGCTCCACTGGAACGAGTTGGCGGCGGTGACCGATTGGGTGCTGATCGGGATGCCGCCGACGTAGGGGATGTCGTTCTTGGCGAGGGTGTCGATGGCGTTGCCGAAGACATCGATGCCGCCGAGGACGGCGGGCACCTCGGCCTCGACGAGCTGCTGGCCGCAGGTGGTGGAACCCTCGGCGGAGAACTTGGTGTTGCACACCTTGATGCGGATCGGGTGGCCGTCGACGCCACCGAGGTTGGCGTTCACGAAGTCGGCGGCCGCCTGGGCCGCCTTGGACAGCTCCGGGAAGGAGCCGGCCGGGGTGTTCTCCTGGTTGACCATGCCGAGCGTGATCGGGGTCTTGGTGGCCTTGACCGGCTTCTCGGGGACGAGGTCGCCGAGGGTGGAGCGCTTGGCGCAGGCGAGCAGCTTGGTGGTGCCCCGGCAGCTCGGTGCGGTGGCGGACCCGTCGGTGCCCGAGGTGCCCGCGGTCTTGGTGGACGGCGCCGGTTCGCTGCAGGCCGCGGCCAGCAGGGCGAGGGCGGCGAGCAGCCAGAGCAGCGCCTTGTTCGTCACGTGGTCCCCTCACGTCGGAGGCCGGGACCCCACCCGGCCGATGAACAGTGTTTACCCGACGGCGCCGACCGGTGCTGGCCGGTGCCCTCGGGCTCCTCGGAGGGTCTACCAGACGGTCCCGCCGCCCGGGACCCTTGCTGCCGGGACGCCCATCGTGAACACTGTTCAGGCGTCCAGGGGGGACGCGGCGGGGACGACACGGGAACGGGCGCGATGGCCACGCTGACCACCAACCTCTTCCACGGCCAGGGTGAGCTGGACCACGCCCTCTCGGTCGTGGCCGGCGCCTGGCCCGAGGACCTGCACGGCACGGTCTTCGTGGTCGGCCCCGACAAGCGCGAGCCCGGTGGCCACTGGTTCGCCGAGCACGGCCTGGTGGAGGCGATCGCGCTCACCCCGGGCGCGGACGGCTGCATCGGGGTCCGGCACCGCCGGGTGCGCACCCCGATGGAGCGCCTGCGGAGGCGCCTGCCGTTCCTGTTCGCTCGCATCCAGTTCGCCGTGGTGTCGCCGTTCGGGGTGACGAACCTGGCCAACACGAACGTGACGCCGATCGGGGACCGGCTGTTCGTGGGCTACGACGCCGGCCGACCGGTGGAGATCGATCCCGTCACGCTCGAGTACCTGACGCCGGTGGGCGCCAACGACGAGTGGCTCCAGGGGGCACCAGGGATGCTCGAGCCGCTGTGCGCGGTGGCCGCGCACCCAGCGCCCGACTTCGAGGAGTCGGCGCTCTACTTCGTGAACTACGCGCAGGTGACCCCGCCCGGGGTGCCGGCCGAGACGCACGTGGCCCGGTGGCGCCTCGACGGTCCGGTGGAGCGCTGGCGGGTGGCGGGGATGTCGGCGTTCGACTCGATCCACGATGCCAAGGTCACCGAGCACCACATCGTGTTCACCGACCTGCCGTTCGTGATCGAGCCCGGGCTGCTCACCGGCAAGCCGCGGACCCAGCGGATCCAGGACCACACCAAGCTCTGGATCATCCCGAAGGCGGCGCTCGACGAGACCGCGCCGGGCGGCATCGTGCCGGCCACCGAGGTGCGCCTCCCGATGCCGACCGGGCACCTGTTCGTGGATCACACCGAGGTCGACGGCATCATCCGCGTGGTGGTGCAGCACATCCCGCTCGGCGATCTCCTCCTCACCTTCGACGAGGACACGGTCGAGCACCGCGGCGGCACCGTCGTGGATCCCGCCTACGCGGGCATGATCCCGGCGGGTGTCCAGCCGTCGGTGGTCGGCTGCTACGAGATCGATCCGGCCACCGGGGTGGTGAAGGTGGCTGACGTCGCCCACGACGCCAGCCGGGTGTGGGGCGGCGTGCTGCCGACCACGGACTCCTATCGGGCCGATGCGCGCGCCCGCCATCGCAACCTCTGGTACGCGGGTGTCGGGTACGACCCGGACCTCGTGCCCGAGTCGTGGTGGGCGCTGTACCACGACGCCGTCGACGGGCTCGTGGCGCCGCCGGACCTGCCGGAGGAGGCGGTGCCGGGGTCCCTCGCCCGGTTCGACCTCGAGGCCATGGAGGTGGCCGACGTGTGGACGTGCGAGCCCGGGACCTTCCCGTCGCCGCCCACCTTCGTCCCGCGTCGCGGGGCGAGCGGTCCCGACGACGGGTACGTGGTGGTGATCGTGCACCGCGACGGGCCCAAGGAGGTCCAGGTGTTCGATGCCGCCGACCTCGCGTCCGGGCCGGTCGCCGTCGCGTCGTCGCCCACCTTCAACCCGAACCTGATGCTGCACTCGTGCTGGATGCCCGACCGGAAGGGGCCGCGCCCGAGTCGCTACGCGGTGCCGGTCCGCCGCGATGTGCGTGGGGCCCTCGCCGGGATGCCGGGCGTGCTCGCCCGCTACGTGCGCATGGGGGCGACGATGGTCCGCACCCGGGGCACGGGGCCTCAGGGGGCGTAGCCGGCGAGCGTGCGCTCGATGACCTCGTCGACGAGGGCGTCCTCGAGCTCGGGCGGCATCTCGAAGCCGAGCAGGAGGACGTTGGCGACGCCGTGCACGCCGGCCCACATCGTGAGGGTCACGAGGAGCGGGTCGTCGGCCACGATCGCGCCGCTCGCGACCGCCTCCTCCACCGCGGTGGCGGCGACGGTGAAGGCCCGCGTGGCCGCGGGCAGCGTGATGTCGCCGGGCACCGCGGCGCTGTCGCCGAGGTCCGGCGGGAACAGGAACATGACGCGGAACAGCTCGGGCTGGGCGCGGGCGTAGGCGACGTAGATGCGGGCGTGGGCCTTCATGCGCTCGACGGGATCCGCGGTCGCCACCTCGTCGTAGCGGGCGACGAGGCCGTCGAACTCGATCTCGGCGACGGCCCGAAGCAGGTCGTCCTTGTCGGTGACGTGCGCGTAGAGCGCGGGGGCGGTGACGCCGAGCGCGGCGGCCAGGCGCCGCAGCGACAGCGCCTCGAGGCCGACCGAGGCGACCAGGTCCCGCGCCGCGGCCACGATGGCGTCGCGCTGGAGCGGGGGACGGTCGCCGGCGGACATGTCGGCGAGGCTACCGGCCCCCGCAGCTCGGTCGATTCGGTCCGTCGAATTGTCAGGCTGGTCTGGGCGTCGATTCGACGTCGAATCGACGCCGAGCGGATCCATTCGATGAACACTGTTCACCCGGCGCGATTCCTTGGTACCTTGCCGCCATGACGACCGATCTCGACCCGCGCCCCGCCGAGCCCGATTCGCTGTGGCTCACCGGCGTCTACGCCCCGATCGACGACGAGCTCGACGCCGCCGACCTCCAGATCACCGGCGAGCTCCCCGCCGGCCTGCGCGGCAGCTTCTGGCGCAACGGCCCCAACCAGGTGTTCGCCCCGCTCGGCCGCTACCACGTCTTCGACGGCGACGGCATGATCCACGCCCTCGACCTCGACGGCGAGGGCGGGGCCCGCTACCGCAACCGATGGGTCGCATCGGCGGGCCTCGGCGCCGAGCGCGAGGCGGGTCGCGCGCTCTTCGGGGGCCTGTCGGAGTTCCGGCTCCCGCCCCAGGACGTGATCGACCGGGTGGGTGGCATGAAGAACACGGCCAACACCCACGTCATCCGCCACGCCGGCCGCACCCTGGCCCTCATGGAGGCGGCCCGTCCCACCGAGATGGACGCCGACCTCAACACCATCGGCGAGTACGACTTCGGTGGCGCCCTCCAGGGCCCGATGACCGCCCATCCCAAGGAGGACCCGGTCACCGGCGAGCTCGTCTTCTTCGGGTACTCGCCCTTCGCCCCGTTCCTGCGGGTCCACGCCGCGTCGCCGGACGGGACCATCACCTGGTCCACGCCGATCTACCTGCCCGGGCCGGTGATGATGCACGACTTCGCGATCACCGCCACCAAGGTCGTCATCTTCGACCTGCCCGCGGTGTTCGACCTCCAGGCGCTGCTCGGCGGGGGCGAGGGCATCCGGTGGGACCCCGATCACGGCGCCCGCATCGGGGTGCTCGACCGCGGGGCGCCGGGCGACACGATCCGCTGGGTCGACGTCGACCCGTTCTGGGTGTTCCACTTCCTGAACGCCCACGACGACGGCGACCAGGTGGTGGTCACCGGCTGCCGGGCGCCCCGGCTCAACACCGCCTTCGGCGACGCGGTGCTCGAGGCGCCGTCCCGGCCCGTGCTGCACCGCTGGCGCATCGATCCCGGTGCCGGCACCGTGGCCACCGAGCAGCTCGACGATCGCCCGGGCGACTTCCCGCGCATCGACGACCGCCTCGCCGGCCTCGACGCCCGCTACGGCTACGTCGGGCGCACCCGCCGCTGGGACGAGGTCGAGGCCGAGTTCGACGGCGTGATCCGCCACGACCTCCACGCCGGCACCTCGATCACGGCCGGCTACGGACCCGACGCCCTCGCCGGCGAGCCGGTCTACGCGCCCAACGCGGACGACCCCGCCGAGGACGCCGGCTTCGTCCTCAACTGGGTCTACGACCGCCGGGAGGGCACCAGCTCGATGGTGGTCCTGGCCGCCTCGACGCTCGAGGAGCTCGCCCGCGTGCGGGCGCCTCGGCGCGTGCCCTTCGGGTTCCACGGCAGCTTCTTCCCGGCCGGCGCCTGATGGCGGTCCTGCTCGACGAGGCCGTCGCCGCCGCGCCCGAGGGCGCCGCCATCGTCGACGCCCGCGGCACCACGACCTGGGCCGCGCTCGCCGAACGGACCCACCGCCTCGTGCACGCGCTGCGCGACCGGGGCCTCGCCGAGGGCGACACCGTCGTGGCCATGCTCGGCAACCAGGCCGAGTTCGTCGAGACCTCCCTCGCCTGCATGCACGGTGGCTGGGTCCTCGTGCCGGTCAACTGGCACTGGGTCGCCGACGAGCTCGCCTACGTGCTCGACGACGCCGGCGCCGACGCGCTGATCGTCGACGGCCGCTGGGCCGACGTCGCCCGGGACGCGCTCGCCGAGGCGAGCGTGCCCGACCTCCGGGCCCGGTTCGTGGTCGACGGCACCCTCGCCGGGTTCGAGCCCTACGAGGACGCGCTCGCCGCCGCATCGGCCGAGCTGCCCGGCGATCCCGCCCGCGGCGGGCCGATGTTCTACACGTCGGGCACCACCGGTCGCCCCAAGGGGGTGCGCGGCGTGCTCACCCAGACCGGCGGACCGCCCGAGATCCTCACGTTGATCGCCCACACCCTGCGCCCCATCGCCGGGCTGCCGCCCGAGGGCGGCGGGGTCCAGGCCGTGTGCGGCCCGCTGTACCACTCGGCCCAGTGGGCGTTCGGCCTGTTCGCCCTGCTGTGCGGGGCCACGCTCGTGCTCCAGCACCGCTTCGACGCCGACGAGCTGCTGACGCTCATCGACGAGCACGGCGTCACCAACGTCCACCTCGTGCCCACCCAGATGAAGCGCCTGCTCGACCTGCCCGAGGAGCGGCGGGCCGCGTTCGACGGGTCGAGCCTCCGCACCGTGGTCCACGGCGCCGCGCCCTGCCCGCCCGACGTCAAGCGCCGGTGCATCGCGTGGTGGGGCCCGGTCGTCACCGAGTACTACGGCGGCACCGAGGGCGGCTTCATCACGATGATCACCGCCGAGGAGTGGCTCGAACGGCCCGGCTCGGTCGGCCGCCCGGTGGCGGTGGTCGAGGTGGCGGTGCGGGACGAGGCCGGGGAGCCGTGCCCGCCCGGCACCGCGGGCGACCTGTGGTTCAAGAGCCTCGTGGGCAGCGACTTCAGCTACCACAACGCCCCCGACAAGACCCGCTCCGCGCACCGGGGCGACGGCTTCGCCACCCTCGGCGACATCGGCTACCTCGACGACGAGGGCTACCTGTACCTGTCGGACCGGCGGGTCGACATGATCGTGTCGGGCGGCGTGAACATCTACCCGGCCGAGATCGAGGGCGTCCTCGCCGAGCACCCCGCGGTCGCCGACGTCGCCGTGTTCGGCATCCCCGACGAGGAGATGGGCGAGGCCGTGCGCGCCGCGGTCGCGCTCGTCGAGGGCGCGACCTGGGACGACCCGCTCGAGGCCGAGGTGGTGGCCCTCTGCCGGTCGCGCCTGGCTGGCTACAAGTGCCCGCGCAGCTTCGAGGTGCACCCGTCGCTGCCCCGCAGCCTCGCCGGCAAGCTCCAGAAGCGCAGCCTGCGCGACCCGCACTGGGCCAGCAGCGACCGCGCCATCTGAGCGGCGGGATCCGACCGGAGATCCCTCACACAACGATCACGGATCGCTCACATCTCGGGACGATGGTCTTCCTGACGGCACGCCGCCGTCGACGACACCACATCGACCGATCCGGCCACCTGGCCGGGGCCCGAGAGGGGACCAACATGCACACCACGATCCGCAAGGCCATGGCCGGACTCGCCCTGACCGGCACGCTGCTCCTCGGCGGGGCGTCGATCGCCGCCGCCGAGACCGCCCCGCCCCGCCCCGCACCGTCGGCCGAGTGCGTCGCCGCCGTGAAGAAGCTGGCGGCCATGAACAACACGGCCGCCCGGATGCGCCAGGCCGCCGCCGACCTCCGCAAGGCGCGGGCGATCGCCGTCGCCCACCACAACGCCGCCGCCGTGAAGGTGATCGACGCCAAGCTCGCCAAGCTCAAGGCCGAGGGCGCCAAGCTCGCCAAGGCCATCGAGGCCCAGCGTGCCGCGGTGAAGGCCGCCTGCGTGCCGGCCCCTGCCGCCGCCTGACCGACACCGCACCGCACCGGTCCGGAACGCCCGCCCTCCGCCCGGGGGCGGGCGTTCCCCTGCCCGGGCTCGGTGCGCGGGGACGGCATGTCCGATGTCTTGTAGCTATCGGACACCGGACACGGTATCGTGGGGGCACGATCGGTCCCATCAGGTGCAGAGGAGGCTGTCGTGGCCAGGGTTCGGACCATTGCCGTCGAGCAGGCTGATGCCGCGATCGAGGAGCTCCTGGCCGTCACCGAGGGCTTGTGGGGGATCGAGGTCACGCGTTCCGGGCCGCAGCAGGTCACCGTCCGAGCCAATGACGTGCCCTGGCCGGCGACCGTCGTCGTGCGCGAGTCGATCGCCGTTCGGGACCTCGATCCGCTGGAAGCGTCGCGCGGATCGAAGCTCATCGTCGCGAATCGGATCAGTGGCGAGGCGAAGGCCCGGGCGCTCGAGCTCACGCGCACCACCCCGTTCGGCTGGTCGTGGTTCGACCGGGTCCATGGCGAACTCCAGCTCAACCACCCCCAGACCACGGCGGTCGTTCACGTGCCCGCCGCCGCCGGAACCGTTGGCAGTCCTGGCCCCCTGCGCCTGGCGCGCACCAGCGCAGAAGGCCCGATCCGTGGTCGGGCCGGGATCTCCACCGCCGCCGCACTGCTCCTGACGCCGGATGCGACACCGACGATCCGATCGGTGGCGACGGCCGTCGGCATGTCCCACGGCGCGGTCGGCGCCGCGGTCAAGCAGCTCCGCGAGGCCGGTCTCATCCGCCCCGACGGCACGCCCAGCCGTTCGGAGCTGTTCTGGGCGCTGGCGAGGGTTTGGGGGCCGACGCGGGTCACCCCGGTCGCGCTCCTGCCCACGATCGATCAGTACCGGCACCTCAACCCCGCCGATCCGCCAGCTGGCGAACCGGTGACGGGCGCCGGGTGGGCGCTTGGGGGCGATGCCGCTGCGCAGGCGTGGGGGGCCCCGATGATCAGCCTCGGCTCAGCCCCGGTCATCTGGGTTCCCCAGGAGGGCGATGCCCGCCGCATCGAGCGCATCCTCACGCCGACCCGGTGGGGCGGTCACGCGGCTGTGGTGGCGCTCGCTCCCACCCTGCAGGTCACCAGCACGCGCCGTTGGCCGCCCGACCACGCCGGCGAACTCGACTGGATCCCGAGCACCCATCCCTTGTTCCTTGCGCTCGACCTTGCCCGTGACCCTGCGCGCGGTCACGAGGTCCTCGAGGCCTGGCGTCCGACCCCCGCGGTGGCTCATCGTGTCTGGTGATCGGCCGGAGGTCGCGGTCCTTCCGCCGACAAGCCGGTCCCTCATGAGGGCGGCCGCCGCTGTCCTGGCGACCAAGGGTCTGCCGCGGGTCGTCTTGGTCGGGGGTCTGGCGATCACCACGCGGATCGCGCTTGCCGGTCAGAGCCACCGTGCGACGACGGACATCGACCTCGTCACGGCCTATCAGGAGCCAGAGCCTGAGGCCTTCGACCTCCTCGTCGCCGCGCACGATGCCCCGGATCCCCCGCTGGTGGTGGAGGGCATCAAAGTCGACGTGATCCCGACAGCGGCGCTCGACGAGTTCGATGTCACCGGCCTCACCGACGACGACCGGCTGTTCCTCACGGGTCATCGCTGGGCGTACGAACGCGCCGAACCGGTGACCCTGACCGCGCCCGATAGTGACCTCCACGCCGTGACCATGGACATCGCGCTGACCCCGGGCCTCATCGCGACGAAGGCCCATGCCGCTGGGTATCCCCGGGCGCAGCGTCGGGCAGAGAAGCACGCATCGGACCTCCTCGACCTCTACCGCTTGATCGCCGTGTTTGACGTGGACGGATCGGCCGCGGCGGCGATCAGGAGTGGCCCGCCCGGCCTCGCCCACCTCGTCGCAGATGTCTGCGACCATCGGATCCTCGACAATCCAGCGGCTGCGGCCAGGGCGATGGCCACGGCGTCGCTCGAGCCGATCGAACGCGCGGATGTCGCGGACAGTGTCGGCGACTTCGTCGCGGCGCTGCGCGCCTGAGGGCTAGAGCCACTCCTTGCGCTTGAAGACGACGTAGAGCGTCCCGGACAGGATCAGCATCAGGTACACGGACGTGTGGAACCCGTACTGGCGGGCGAAGCCCGGGTAGGGGACGTTCATCCCGTAGAAGCCGGTGATCAGGGTGGGCACGGCGATGATCGCGGCCCAGCTCGTGACCTTCTTCATCACCTGGTTCTGGCGGAAGTCGCGCAGCGAGATGTTCGTCTCGACGATGGTCGAGACGAGGTCCCGCAGGGCGTCGACGGACTCGGTGATCCGCAGGATGTGGTCGTACACGTCCTGGTAGTAGGGGTAGAGCGCGTCGGGCACGGCGTGGTGCTCGCGGCGCATCAGGCCCGAGATCGCCTCCCGCATCGGGACGGCGAGCCGGTGGAACTGCACCAGCGCCTGGCGCATCTGGAACCAGTGCTGCTGCTGCTGGGGATCGATCGGGTGCTCGTTGAAGATGCCCGCGGAGATCTCGTCGTAGAAGTCGTCGAAGGCCTGCACGGCGTCGAAGTACTCGTCGACGACGGTGTCGATGATCCCGTACAGCAGGAACGGGGTGCCGTAGCCGAGGAGGTCCGAGGCCCGGCCCCAGCGTGCCAGCACCTTGTCCATCGGGAACGCCTCGTCCTTGCGGACGGTCACGATCCAGCGGGTGTTCACGAACACGCCGATCTCGCTCGACTCGAGGCCGGAGGCGTCGGCGGCGACGCTGACCGCGTGGCACGTGAAGAACAGGTGCGACGGGTAGTGATCGAGCTTGGGGCGCTGGTGGCGGCCGAGGGCGTCCTCGACGGCGAGCTCGTGCAGGCCCAGCTCGTCGGGCAGGGAGGCGAGGTCCGCCGCGGTGGGGCCGCAGAAGTCGACCCACACCACGAGGTCGTCCTGGGCGAGGTAGTCCGAGACGGCCTGGAGGGGGAAGTCCTCGGCCACGATGTCGCCGCCGCGGTAGGCGCGGGTGTGCTGGGCAGTCATGCGAACCTCCCGGTCGGCCGCGATGGCGGGACCGGCCCCCGAGTCTGCCAGCCGTCGCGGCCGAGGCTGGGCCTACCCGCCGAGGAGGCGACGGTTGTGCCGCGCCCACGCCGTCAGCCGCCGCGGGTCGGGCGCGGTCGGGTACGTGGCGTAGGAGGCCTGGGCCAGGCCGGCCCGGGCGAGCGCGGGTCCCGCGATGCGGCCGAGCCGGGGCCGGCGCGCCAGCTGGGCGGCGTGGTGGGCGAGGACCGCGGGCGGCGGCGTCTCGAGGCGCTGGTGCAGGCCCGGCTCCACCAGCTCGGGGCCGAAGACCCGGGCCGCGAACAGCTCCTCCACGCCGTCGGTGCCGAGGTCGACGCTCATGCGGCGGAACGCGTCGTACGCGCCGAGCGTCGGGCCGTGGGTCCGCAGGTAGGCGGCCTGGTAGGCCCACAGCGGTTCGAGCGCACCGGGGTCGGCGGCCCCGGCGGTGGCCTCGGCGAGCATGCGCCCGGCGATCAGGCCGAACCCGATGCCGCTCCCGTGGGCGGCCATCACCTGCGACGCAGCGTCGCCGACGAGGGCGACGCCGGGGGCGGCGAGCCGATCGGCCACCCGGCGCAGCGGGATCAGGGCCCCGCCGCCGAACACGGCCGGGCCGATCCACGGGTTGGCGTGGCGGACCTCCCGCATGAGCTCGGGCCCCGAGCGGTCGCGCCCGTCCGCGATGGCGCCGACGAGCACCGACACCTCCTCGAGGTCGGGCTCCACCCGCACGACCTGCACCGAGTAGCCGCCGGCGACGCCCATCGCGTCGACCGCCTCGCCCGGTCGGGCGCCGTGGTCGTCGAGGAAGCGCCGGGCGCCGTCAGCGTCGTCGACCCGCAGCACGAGCTGCTGCGCGGAGCACAGCTCGTGCGGGGCGAACGGGGCGATGTGCTCGCCGAACGCGGGCACCTGGTCGCGGATGGCGCCGCGTCGACCGCTGGCGTCGACGAACAGGTCGGCCTGCAGCTCCCGGCGTCGGCCCTCGTGGGTGAGGGTCAGCGCGACCGGTCGCCCCTGGTCGAGGCGCACGACGGCGTCGGTGACCTCCCACCAGGGCTCGACGCCCGCGTCGAGCGCGCCGGCGAGCAACCGATCCCCGAGGAGGCGCATGTCGACCTCCCAGATCGGCGAGTCCGGGAGGGTGAAGCGGTGCCGCCCGCTCGGCGAGACGAAGTGCACGGCGCCGCCGCGCGAGCGG
The DNA here is from genome assembly GCA_964624775.1 of uncultured Iamiaceae bacterium. GTDB lineage: Bacteria > Actinomycetota > Acidimicrobiia > Acidimicrobiales > Iamiaceae > Aquihabitans. Next base: position 4,399 of record CAZUYW010000018.1, on the reverse strand, counting down.
ACCTCGTCGCCGGCGGACAGGGCGATGCCGGCCGCCTCGAGCTGCCACGGCACCACGCCGTTGCACCAGCGGGCGCCACCCTTGCCCGCGGGCCGGCGCTCCACCAGGACCACCGATCGGCCGGTGCGGGCGAGCTCGGCGGCGGCGTGGGTGCCCGCGGTGCCGGCGCCGACGACCACGACGTCGACCCCCACCACGTCCCCCGCTCCTCCTGCCACGGCACGCGTTGTACCAGCAGCGACGCTGCAGGGGCGAACGCGGGTGCGCCTCAGCGGGGCAGGAAGATGTCGACCACCAGCGCGGCGATGCCGACCGCGGCGGTGCCGAAGGCCAGCGGCGCCAGTTCGATCGCGGTGGCGACGTGGCGCTGGTGCTCCCGCATCGCCCGGGCCCGGGCGCGGGCGTAGGGGAGGCCGAGCAGCCAGATCAGCCCGCCGAACCCAAGGAGGAGCGCGCCGGCGATGGGGTGGGCGGCGGACCCGGTGACCTTGGGCAGGCCCTTCACCATGGCGGCACCGCAGGCGAGCAGCGCCAGGGTGCTCCGCCCCCAGGCGAGCTCGGTGCGCTCGGCGGCCAGGCCCTCGTCGCGCTCGTAGGCGGTCTCGGTGACGGGGAGCGGGTCGTGGTGGGTCACGCGCCGGGGCCGTTCTCGAACGCGGCGAGCGCGAGGGCGATCACCGCCGAGATCCCGACCACCACCGCGACCAGTGCGGGCAGGATCGACGCCGGCAGCGGTTCGCCGCGGCGCATGGCGGTCTCGTTGCGCTTCCACTGGGCGAAGCTCGCGATCGACACGATCGTGCCCGCGGCGATGAGGGGGAGGCCGATCATGCGGCGCCCGCCGGGCACGTTGAAGGGCGGCAGGAGCTGGGTGATCGCCAGGCCGGCCGTGATCATGGCGAGGGCGGTGCGGTTCCACGCGAGGAACGTCCGCTCGTTGGCGTACGAGAAGCGGACGTCGGGATCGCGCTCGACGGGAGGCTCGGGCGACGAGTTGGACATTGCTCGCAGCGTAGGTCGCGCGGCAGCCGCGGTCCCAGCCTAGTGGCACGAAAACTGCCAAATGATACGGTGTCGGGATGGAACTCAACGGACGGGTCGCGGTCGTCACCGGCGCCGCATCGGGCATCGGGTACGCGCTGAGCGAGCGCTTCGCCGCCGAGGGCATGCAGGTGGTGATGGCCGGGCGCAACGAGGCGAACCTCACCGCCGCGGCCGACCGCCTGCGCGAGCAGGGTGCCGACGTCACCCCCGTCGTGTGCGACGTCGCCGACCCCGCCCAGGTCGAGGCGCTGCGCGACGCCACCCTCGCCACCTACGGCGGCGCCCACCTCCTGTGCAACAACGCGGGCGTCGCCTCGGGCGGCACGAACCTGCGCACCAGCAACGACACGTGGCGGTGGCTCGTCGACGTCAACGTGCTGGGCGTCGCCTACGGCTGCAACGCGTTCGGCCCCCTCTTCGTCGAGCAGGGCGAGGGCCACATCGTCAACACCTCCTCGGAGGCGGGGCTCGCCCCCTCCGCGATCCTCGGCGCCTACCACGCCACCAAGTACGCGGTCGTGGGCCTCTCGGAGTCGCTGTACCTCGAACTGGAGAAGAAGGGCGTCGGCGTGTCGTGCCTGTGCCCCGAGCTGGTGGACACCAAGATCTTCGAGGCCACCCGCAACGCGCCGGCCGAGCTCGGCCTGGGCGAGCCGCCGCCCATGCCCATGGACGTCGTGGAGTCCTTCATGAACACCACCGCCATGAACCCGCGCGACGTCGCCGGGCAGGTGGTCTACGCCGTGCGCACCAACCGGTTCTGGATCCTCACCCACCCCAGCTCGCTGCAGCGGGTGGCGGTGCGCAACGAGGGCCTCGCCATCTTGCGCAACCCGCAGATGCCCCGATGACGATCCACCACGTCCGGCGGACCCGCCTGGTGCCCGCGCCCCGCGAAGCCGTGTGGGACGCGCTCGCCGCGTTCGACCGCATCGTGGACTGGGCGCCCCAGGTCACCCACTCCGCCGCCACCACCGAGGCCGTCGAAGGGGTCGGGGCCGCTCGTCGGGTCCAGGTCGGCCGGCAGGTCCTCATCGAGACCGTGACCACGTGGGACCCGCCCGCCACGCTCGCCTACCGGATCGACGGCCTGCCGCCGATCGTCGCCGGCGCCACCAACCGCTGGAACCTCGCCACGGCCCGGGGCGGCACGCTCGTGTCGCTCACCTCGCTGATCGACGACGGCGGCACCCGGCGCGGCCGCGCGGCGTCGCGCGTCGTCGGCCGGGTCATGGCCAAGGCGTCCGATGGCATGCTCGACGGCATCGCCGCGTACCTCGCCGACACCCCCTCGTCCGTCACCCCCACGGAGGACGCGCCATGACCGAGCGCGACACCCGCCCCGACGTGATCGTCCTCCTCACCGACGAGGAGCGCGCCGCACCGCCGTGGGAGGGCGAGGACCTCGCCGCCTGGCGGGCCCGGACCCTCGTCGGCACGCGCTGGTTCCAGGAGCACGGCGTGTCCTTCGAACGCCACTACACCGGGTCGCTCGCGTGCGTCCCCAGCCGCCCCACCCTGTTCACCGGCCAGTACCCGGACCTGCACGGGGTCACCCAGACCGACGGGCTCGGCAAGACCGCCGACGACTCCCGCATGCGCTGGCTGCCCCAGGGCGAGGTGCCCACGCTCGGCAACTGGTTCCGGGCTGCGGGCTACGACACGCACTACGACGGCAAGTGGCACATCAGCCACGCCGACCTCACCGATCCGGTCACGGGCAAGCCGCTCGCCACCAACGACGACGCCGGCACGATCGACCCGCACGCCGTCCAGGCCTACCTCGACGCCGACCCGCTCGGCCCCTACGGGTTCTCGGGGTGGGTCGGTCCCGAGCCCCACGGCGCCCCGCTGGCCAACAGCGGCCTGCGCCGCGATCCGCTCATCGCCGATCGCGTCGTCGCCTGGCTCGAGGACCGCTACGCCCGCCGCCGCGCCGGCGACGCCGACGCCCTGCGCCCGTTCCTGCTCGTGGCCAGCTTCGTGAACCCGCACGACATCGTGCTGTGGCCGGCCTGGCAGCGGCACAACCCGGTGGCGCCCTCCGAGCTCGATCCGCCGCCCGTGCCCGAGTCGCCGACCCGCCACGAGTCCCTGGTGGACAAGCCGGCCGCCCAGATCGCGTACCGGCAGGCGTACTACACGGGCTACGGCCCGGCGCCCGCCGTCCAGAAGATGTACGAGCGCGACGAGCAGGGCTACCGCGACCTCTACTACCGGCTCCACGCCGAGGCCGACGGGCCGCTCGACCGCGTGCGCCGCGCCGTCACCGAGGGCGGGTCGACCGACGCCGTGCTGGTGCGCAGCGCCGACCACGGCGAGCTCCTGGGCAGCCACGGCGGACTCCACCAGAAGTGGTTCCAGCTCTACGACGAGGCGACGCGGGTCCCGTTCCTGATCGCCCGCATCGGCGAGCGGGCCACCACCCCGCGGACCGTGTCGGCCGCGCCCACCTCCCACGTCGATCTGGTGCCGACGCTCCTCGACGTGGCCGGCATCGACCAGGCGTCGACCGCGGCCGTGCTGGCCGAGACCTTCAGCGAGGTGCACCCGCTGCCCGGGCGCAGCCTCGTGCCCTACCTCGACGGCGCACCCGACGACACCGGGCGCGCCGTGTACGTGATGACCCGGGACAACATGCTCGAGGGCGACACCAAGGCGTCCGGGTTCGCCCGGCAGATGGGGAAGGGCGACGACCCGCCGCTGCCGCTGCGGATCCAGGTGCCGGCCCACGTGGGTGCGAACTTCGAGGGGCTCGTGGTGCGGGTCGCCGAGGCCGACGCCGCGGGTGGGGCCGACCACCTCTGGAAGCTGGTGCGCACCTTCGACGATCCCGACACGTGGACCGAGCCGGGCGTGCGCCACCTCGCCGCCGACGGGTTCACCGGCGAGGCGTTCCGCACGACCCCGCTCGCCGACGAGTGGGAGCTCTACGACCTCGATGCCGACCCGATCGAGGCCGTCAACCGACGCCGCGACCCCGCGGTCGCCGCCGTCTTCGCGCACCTGCGCGAGCGGCTCACCCTCGAGCGCCTCGGCGCGATCCCGCAGCGCAACCAGCCCTGGCCCTACGTCACCCGAGCCGGACGTCCCGGCCGCGGGCGCACGGCCGCTCAGCCCCAGGAGGCCCGATGAGCACCGACCCCACCACCCCCGCCGAGGGCCGCCGCGTCGCCCTCGTCAACGACGCCGGCTTCTACGTCGGGCCGGCCCTGGCCCGCGAGTTCGCGCGGCGCGGCCACGATCTCGTGGTCGGCGACCCGGCCGACGGCCTGGTCGCGGAGCTCGAGGCGCTGGGTGCCGCCGTCGAGGTCGTGACCGGCGTGCGCAACCTGGCCAAGCCCGAGTCGGCGCC
>CAZUYW010000017.1:0-29535 GCA_964624775.1 uncultured Iamiaceae bacterium | reverse complement strand
TCGAGAAGGCCCACCCCGACGTGTTCAACACGCTGCTCCAGATCCTGGAGGAGGGGCGCCTCACCGACAGCCAGGGCCGCTCGGTCGACTTCCGCAACACCGTGCTGATCATGACCTCCAACCTGGGCACCCAGGACCTCCGGAAGGCCAACGTCGGCTTCGGCAAGGCCGACGAGGCGGTGACCTACGAGAAGATGAAGGAGAAGGTCAACGACGCCCTGAAGGCCCACTTCCGGCCGGAGTTCCTGAACCGCATCGACGACACGATCGTGTTCCACGAGCTGTCGAAGAAGGAGGTCACCACGATCGTCGACCTCATGATCAAGCGCACGAGCGTCCAGCTCGAGGCGCAGGGGATCGGCATCGAGCTGACCGACGGCGCCAAGAGCCTGCTCGTGGAGCGGGGCTATGACCCCACCATGGGCGCCCGTCCGCTGCGCCGGGCGATCCAGCGCTTCGTGGAGGACCCGCTCTCGGAGCGCCTGCTCTACAAGCAGTTCCGCGCCGGGGAGATCGTCATCGTCGACGTCGAGCCCGACGCCGAGACCGGCAAGCCCGAGTTCGTGTTCCGCTCGATCGAGGGCTTCGAGCCCTCGGCGCCCGTCGAGCTCGCCGAGGCCGGCCCCGCCGGGGACTGACGCCGGGCTCGCACCAGCATCGTCGGGGAGGCCCCGCCCACGGGCGGGGCCTCCCCGCGTTCGCTGTCAGACCCCCTCGGTAGGGTCTGCCCATGGCCAAGGTCCGGACCGTCTTCCGCTGCTCCGAGTGCGGGGCCACCGCGCCCCAGTGGGCCGGTCGCTGCACCGGCTGCGGCGAGTGGTCGACCATGGTCGAGGAGCGCGAGCAGCCCTCGGCCGCCGCAGCAGCCCGGTCGCTCACCCCTGCCACCGCCCCCGTCCCGATCGACCAGGTCGACCCGACCGAGTTCATCCCTCGGGCCACGGGCATCGAGGAGCTCGATCGCGTGCTCGGCGGTGGCCTGGTGCCCGGTTCGGTCACCGTGCTGGGGGGCGAGCCGGGCATCGGCAAGTCCACGTTGCTGCTCCAGGCCGCGAGCGAGGTGGCCGCGTCGGGCGGGCGCACCGTCCTGTACTGCTCGGGGGAGGAGTCGCCCCAGCAGATCCGGTTGCGGGCCGAGCGGCTGGGTGCCCTGCACCCGAACCTCTACCTCGCCTCGGAGATCGCCATGCCCGAGGTCATCGGCGCGATCGACGCCGTGCAGCCCGACCTCGTGATCATCGACTCGGTGCAGACCCTCCTCGATCCCGAGCTCGCGTCCACGCCCGGCTCGGTGGCCCAGGTCCGCGAGTGCAGCCACCGCCTGGTCCAGGAGGCCAAGGCGCGCGGGTGCGCCATGGTCCTGGTGGGCCACGTCACCAAGGAGGGATCGCTCGCCGGGCCCCGCGTGCTCGAGCACCTGGTGGACACGGTCCTCGCCTTCGAGGGCGATCGCCACCACGCCCTGCGCCTGCTGCGGGTGGTGAAGCACCGGTTCGGGTCCACCCAGGAGCTCGGCCTGTTCGAGATGAGCGACCGGGGCTTGATCGGCGTGCCCGACCCGAGCGGCCTCTTCCTTGCCGACCGTCAACCCGGCATCGCCGGCTCGGTCGTGGTGCCGATCATCGAGGGCAACCGGCCGCTGCTCGTGGAGCTCCAGGTCCTGTCGGCCATCTCGACCATCCCCACGCCGCGGCGCGCGGCCACGGGCCTCGACGGCGGCCGGCTGTCGCTGCTCCTCGCCGTGCTCCAGCAGCGGGTCGGCGCGATGGGGTTCGCCTCGCTCGACGTCTACGCCCTGGCCGTGGGCGGCGTGAAGGTGGTCGAGCCCGGCGTCGATCTCGGCCTGTCGCTGGCGGCCATGTCCTCGCTCCACGGTCGGCCCCTCCCGGCCGATCTGGTCGCCTGCGGCGAGGTGGGGCTCGGCGGCGAGCTCCGCCAGGTGGCCCACACCCCGCGGCGCCTCGCCGAGGCGGCCCGGCTGGGCTTCCGCCAGGCGATCGTGCCCGAGTCGGCCCCCGAACCGCCCGAGGGCTTCACGGTCCACCGGGTGGGCAGCCTGTTCGAGGCCGTCGTCCAGCTCGGCCTGGCCCGGTCCTGAGCGTGGTCTGCTCCGCCGGTCGGCGTGGACCGCTCTTGTAGGGTCTCCCCATGGCGACGTCCCGTTACAGCCCCGCGCTGCGCACCGCCCTCGCGCAGGTCGCGCCGGGTCGCCAGCTCCGGGAGGGCATCGACCGCATCCTCCAGGCGGGCATGGGCGGGTTGGTGGTGGTGGGCGACGGTCCCGAGGTCCTGGGCATCTGCTCGGGCGGGTTCCTGCTCGACGCCGCCTTCAGCCCCCAGCGCCTGTCGGAGCTGGCCAAGATGGACGGCGCCATCATCCTCGCCGGCGACGCGAGCCGCATCGCCCGGGCCAACGTGCACCTCGTGCCCGATTCGAGCACGCCCACCGTCGAGACCGGCACCCGGCACCGCACCGCCGAACGGGTGGCCCGCTCGCTCGGCGTGCCGGTGATCGCGGTCTCCCAGCGGATGTCCACCATCTCGGTGTACGTCGGTGCCGAGAAGCACGACGTCGAGCCCACCACCCGGGTCGTGAACCGGGCCAACCAGGCCCTCTCCACCCTGGAGCGGTACCGCAACCGCCTCGACCAGGACGCCGCCGCCCTCGCCACGCTCGAGATCGAGGACCTCGTCACCATCCGCGACGTCGTCAACGTGCTCCAGCGCATCGAGGGCGTGGAGCGCATCGCCGAGGAGATCGAGCGCTACATCATCGAGCTCGGCGACGAGGGTCGCCTCGCCCGGCTCCAGCTCGTCGAGCTCATGGGCGGGGTCGAGCTCGATCGGCGCCACATCGTGCGCGACTACCGCGGGGGCGAGCGCACCGTGCCGCTCGACGACGTCCTCGATCGCCTGTCGGCGCTCACCACCGAAGACCTCATCGACCCCGCCGAGGTGGTGTCCGCCCTCGGCATGCCCACCGACGCGCTCGACGCGGCCGTGTCACCCCGCGGCTACCGCCTCCTCTCGCGGGTGCCCCGCCTGCCCGAGCAGGTCATCGAGAACATCGTGAACCGCTTCGGCAGCCTCCAGCGCATCATGCGGGCCACCATCGACGATCTGGACGACGTCGAGGGCGTCGGTGCCACCCGGGCGACCGCCATCAAGGACGGCCTGGCCAAGCTCACCGAGGCCGCCATCCTCGACCGCTACTGAGCCTCGGTGACCGCCCACAGCGGCACCGCCTCGTCGAACCCCTTCAGCATGCGGCGGCCGGCCGGCTCGAAGCGGAGGTCGGTGGTGCCGTCCGCCGCCCCGACCACCTCGGCCGTCACCAGGATCTCGTCGGGCACGGCCAGATCGGCCACCCGGGAGGCCAGGTTCACCACCGGCCCGTAGAAGTCGCCACCCCGCGTCACCAGGCTGCCCCACGCCACGCCGCCGTGCGGGGTCACGCGGTGCTCCGAGCTGCGGAAGGCGTCGACGAGCGCGGTGGCGATCCGGCAGGCGGCGGCAGCCGAGACGGCCACGAACATGACCTCGTCGCCGATGTGCTTGACCACCCGCCCGTCGTGGAGGGTGACCAGGTCGTTGGCCTGCCGCTCGAAGTGCTCGATCAGGGCGCCGAGCTCGCGCTCGTCGAGGGTGCGGCTGAGCGGGGTGAACCCGACCAGGTCCACGAATCCGACCGCCATGCGGCGGGCGTGGACGGGACTCACGCCGTCGTGGGCCTCCCGGGACCGGCGGATCGCCAGCTCCACGTGGGCGTGGAAGAGGCCGTCCATGGCGCGGGGGACCATGGCCAGCGCCTGGACGCCCGCGAGGTTCGTCTCGGCGAACGAGATGGGATCGGGCTCGGTGGCGCGCAGGGGCGCCTCGATCGTGGTCTGGAAGAGGGTGACCGACGCCTCGGCGATGCGCGCCATCGAGGTGCCCAGCACCCGGGTGAACTCGAGGATGGCCTCGATCCCGAACATCTCCACGCCTGCGCCGAACATCGTGAAGGTGTCGATGTCGAGCTCGGTGAACCGATGGCCGTCACCCGGGGCGGTGGTGAGCCCCGACGCGGTGAGGACCTGGCCGATGAGGGTCGGGTCGAGCCCGGTGGTGCGGCACAGCTCCTCGAGGGTGAGGGATCGGCCGGGCCGCACCGCCGCATCGCCCGCCGCGGACCACAAGGAGCCGAACGCGTCCGAGCGCCGCATCTGCTCGACGGAGACGCCGTGCTCGTCGAGCCAGCCGAGGATCAGGGCGCGGGATTCGGCGTCGGGCGCGTCCGGGTCGTACAGGCCCAGCTCGCGGTACTGCTCGAGGTCCACCTGCGCACCCTAGGGCGGTGGACCGCCCGGGTCACCGAGCGCGGCGCTCGAGCTCCTCGCGGTTGGTGATGCGGTAGCGGCGGTCCTGCTGCTCCACCCAGCGCAGCTTCACGAAGCTGGCGATGGCCTTGTTGACCCGCTCGCGCGAGGCACCGACCATGCCGGCCAGCTCCTCCTGGGTGATGGGGAGGGCGAACTCGTCGGCCTCGCCGGCGAGCTCGAGCAGCCGCTTCGCGGTGCGGCCGGTGACGTCGAGGAAGACGGAGTCGGCGAGGGCGGAGTCGGTGTTGCGCAGCCGGCCGGCGAGGAGCTTCACCACGCCCCACAGCAGGGTCGGGCGGGACTCGTAGATGGCCTTCAGTGGCGCGTAGGGGAGCTCGACCAGCTCGGAGGGCTCGAGGGCGCGGGCCTCGGCGGACCGGCCGAGGCCGTCGAAGAGCCCCATCTCGCCGAACACGTCGCCCCGCTCCATCAGGGCGACCATGGATTCCCGGCCGTCGACGGACTTCTTGGCGATGGCGATGCGCCCGGAGGCCACCACGCACAGGCGATCGGGCTCCTCGCCCTCGCTGAACACGACGTCGCCGCGCAGGTACCGGCGGGTGACCGCCGACGCCGCCACCCGGACCATCTCGTCGTCGCTCAGCTCGTCGAGGAGCTTGACGTCCTGCAGCAGGTCGATGTCCACCATGCCGGCGATCGTACCGAGTGCCCGGCGTCACGGCCGCATGGGGTGCTCTAGCGTGATCGGCCATGCCCGACGAGACCGCTCCTGCCACCGGCGACGCGCCGGGACCGGTCTGGGTGATCGTGGTCGCGGCCGGCTCGGGCCGGCGCTTCGGTGGAGCCAAGCAGTACGCCCCGCTCGGTGGCCGTCGGGTCCTCGACCACGCCATCGACGCCGCCCGCTCCGTCGCCGACGGCGTGGTTCTTGTCGTGCACCCCGAGGCGGCCGACGACGTCGAGCCCGCGGTCGATGCCGTCGTCGTCGGCGGCGCTACGCGGTCCGACTCCGTGCGCGCCGGGCTCGGCGCGGTGCCCCCCGATGCCGCGGTGGTGCTGGTGCACGATGGTGCCCGGCCGCTCGCCTCGCACGCCTTGTTCCGGTCGGTCGTCGACGCCGTGCTCGCCGGTGCCGACGCCGCGGTCCCGGTGGTCCCGGTCGTCGACACGATCACCGACGCCCACGGCGCCGCCGTCGACCGCGACGCGCTGCGTGCCGTCCAGACGCCCCAGGGGTTCGCTGCCCCGGTGCTGCGCACCGTGCACGCCGGCCGCCCCGACGCCACCGACGACGCTTCGCTGGTGGTGGCTGCAGGTGGCAGGCTGCGCCACGTGCACGGCGAGCGCTGGAACCTGAAGATCACCGAGCCCGACGACCTGCTGGTGGCCGAGGCGATCGTGGAGGCGCGCTGATGCAGGTGCGCGTCGGCCAGGGCTTCGACGTCCACCCCTTCGTCGACGATGCCGAGAGCCCGCTCGTGCTCGGAGGGGTCACCTTCCCCAGCGAGCGCGCCCTGCGCGGCCACTCCGATGCCGACGTCATCGCCCACGCCTGTGCCGATGCCCTCCTCGGCGCCGCCGGCCTGGGCGACATCGGCCAGCACTTCCCCGACACCGATCCCGCCTGGGCCGGCGCCGACAGCATCGAGCTGCTCGCCGAGGTGGCACGCCGCGTGCGCGCCGAGGGCTGGGAGCCGGGCAACGTCGACGCCTCGGTGGTCACCGACCATCCCAAGCTCGCACCCGCCCGCGACGACATGCAGGCCCGCCTGTCCGGTGCCGTCGGTGCGCCGGTCACGGTGAAGGGCCGCCGACCCGAGGGCCTCGGCGCGCTCGGTCGAGGCGAGGGCGTGGCCTGCTGGGCCGTCGCCGTGATCACCAGCAAAGGACAGCCATGAGCAACCGCGGAGGACGACCCGGCGGGTCCAAGGGGCCCAAGGGCGCGCCGAAGGGATCGGGCGGCCGCGGCCGGTCTGGGTCTGGCGGCGGCGCCTCCCGGGGCGCGCCCAAGGGGCCGCGTCCCCCCAAGCCGGGCGGCAAGCGCGGCGGCAACCCGCTCGGGCACCAGGGGCCCCAGGGTCGGGCGCCGCGCGCCCGCACCACCTCGGGCCTCGGCGGGGAGCAGGTGGAGGGCCGCCAGGCCGTGCGCGAACTGCTGCTCGCCAACCGGCGGTCCGCCAAGGAGATCTGGCTGGCCGCCGACCTCGATCCCGCACCCGTGCTCGACGACATCCGGGAGCTGGCGGCGGAAGCCCGCGTGGTGGTCAAGGAGGTGGGTCGGGGCAAGCTCGACGCTGCCGCCCGCACCGATGCGCCGCAGGGCGTGATCGCCTTCGCCCGGCCGCTCCCCGAGTACGGCCTGGAGGACCTCATCGCGGTGCGTGAGGGGCGTCCCGCCCCGTTCCTGCTGTGCAGTGACGGCATCACCGACCCCGGCAACCTGGGCGCGCTGCTGCGCTCCGCCGAGTGCGCCGGCGTCACGGGCGTGGTCCTGCCGAGCCACCGGGCGGTGCACATCACCCCGGCCGTCACCAAGGCGGCCGCCGGGGCGGTCGAACACCTGCCGATGGCCCTGGTGGGCGGGCTGCCCACCGCCATCTCGGCGATGCGCGACGCGGGCATCTGGGTCGTCGGCCTCGACGAGCGGGCCGAGAAGACCCTCTGGGAGCTGGACCCGGGCACCGGTCCGGTCGCGATCGTGCTCGGCGCCGAGGGCCCGGGCCTGAGCCGCCTCGTGCGGGAGCGCTGCGACGAGCTCGTGTCGATCCCCATGAAGGCCCGGCTGTCGAGCCTCAACGTGGGCACCGCCGGCGCCCTCGCCTGCTTCGAAATCGCTCGCGCCCGCCACCGCTGATCGCCCAGACTGGGCGCCTCATGGCAACCCTCCACGCCCGAGGCATCACCCTCTCCTTCGGCGCGGGGCCGGTCCTGGTCGACGTGTCGTGCACCGTCGCGCCCGGCCAGCGCGTCGGCATCGTGGCACCCAACGGCACCGGCAAGTCCACGTTCCTGCGCGTCCTCGCCGGCCTGATCGAACCCGATGCCGGCACCGTCGCGCTGGCGCCGCCGACCGCCACGATCGGCCTCCTGCCCCAGGAACCCGATCGCCGGGCCGACGAGTCGGTGGCGGCGTTCATCGCTCGTCGCACGGGCGTGGCCTCGGCGACGGCCGAGCTCGACGCCGCCACCGAGGCGCTGGCCGCCGGTGCGGCCGGCGCCGACGATCGCTACGCCGTCGCCCTCGATCGCTGGCTCGCCCTCGGCGGCCCGGACCTCGACGCCCGCGTCGGCGTCACCCTCGACCGTCTCGGCCTCGATCCGGCCGTCGTCGACCAGGCCACCGCGACCCTGTCGGGCGGACAGGCCGCGCGCGTGTCGCTCGCGTCGACGCTTCTCGCCCGCTTCGACGTGTTCCTCCTCGACGAGCCCACCAACGACCTCGACTTCGCCGGGCTCGCCCTGCTCGAGGAGTTCCTGGTCGGCCTCGATGCCGCCGCGCTGGTGGTCAGCCACGACCGCGCCGTCCTCGAGCGGGTCGTGACCCACGTGCTCGACCTGGACGAGCACACCCACCAGGCCCGCACCTACGCGGGCGGGTGGACCGCCTACCTCGCCGAGAAGGCCGACGCCCGGCGCCACGCCGAGGAGGCCTACGACACCTACCAGGCCAAGCGCAGCGAGCTGACCGCCCGCGCCCGGACCCAGCGCGAGTGGTCGGTGCAGGGGGTCAAGAAGGCCAAGACGTCCGGCGAGACCGACAAGTTCATCCGCTTCAAGAACACCGCGGACTCCGAGAAGGTGGCCCACAAGGCCAAGGCCACCGAACGGGCGATGGAGCGCCTGGAGGTGGTCGACAAGCCGTGGGAGGGCTGGGAGCTCCGGTTCGACATCGGCACCGCCGAGCGGAGCGGCGATGTGGTGGCGGCGCTCACCGATGCCGTCGTCGAGCGGCCGGGGTTCCGCCTCGGCCCCGTGTCGCTCGAGATCGGGTGGGCCGACCGGGTGGCGATCGGCGGTCCGAACGGGGCCGGCAAGACGACGCTCATCGACGCGCTGCTCGGCCGCATCGCGCTCGCGTCGGGCACCGCCCACCTCGGGCCCGGCGTGGTGCTCGGTGAGCTGACCCAGCGCCGCGACCGCTTCGCCACGGAGCGCACGCTGCTCGACGTGGTGGACGAGGCCGTCGGCGGGCCCGTCAACGAGCTGCGCTCGCTCCTCGCCAAGTTCGGGCTCGGCGCCGAGCACGTCCACCGCCCGGCCCGCCTGCTCAGCCCCGGCGAGCGGACGCGGGCCAACCTGGCCCTGTTCATGGCCGAGGGCGTCAACTGCCTCGTGCTCGACGAGCCCACCAACCACCTGGACCTCACCGCGATCGAGCAGCTCGAGCAGGCGCTCGACCGCTTCGTCGGCACGGTGCTCCTCGTCACCCACGACCGAGCGTTCCTCGACCGGATCAGGGTCACCCGACGCATCCAGGTCGATGGCGGCCAGGTGCACGAGGTGACCTGAACCGGCCCACGGATAGCGTGGCCGGATGGGTCGGGGACGGACCGTGTCGCAGCTCGTGCGCACCTTCGACGGCGCCTCGGCCAGCCGCGCCCCGGACCAGCTGCTGGTGGAGGAACCCCTCGAGGTGCGCCTCGACGGCCACCGCGTCACCACCACCATGCGCACCCCGGGCCACGACTACGAGCTGGCCGTCGGGTTCTGCTTCGCCGAGGGGCTCCTCGCCGGCGCGCCGGTGCGCGAGGTCAAGTACTGCGCCACCGGTTCAGCGGTCGACACGCGCTTCAACGTCGTGACGGTCAGCACCGGCGGGGTCGCCCCCGAGCCCGCCGCCCGCCTCACGACCACCACCTCGTCGTGCGGCTGGTGCGGCACCGACCAGATCGATGACGTCGCCGGGCGGCTCGCGCCGATCGCCGGGGCGGTCGCCTTCGATCCCGCGGTGCTCGCGGGCGTGGCCGAGGCGGTGGGGCCCGACCAGGAGCTGTTCGCGGCCACGGGGGGCTCGCACGCCGCCGCTGCGTTCGACGTCGACGGCGCGGTGGTGCTGGTCCGCGAGGACATCGGGCGCCACAACGCGGTCGACAAGGTGCTCGGCCACCTCGTGCTCGCCGATGCCGTGCCGGCGCCCGGCCTCGCCCTCTTCGTGTCGGGTCGGGCCAGCTTCGAGATCGTGCAGAAGGCCTGGGCCGGCGGGTTCTCGGCGGTCGTGGCCGTGAGCGCCCCCTCGTCGCTCGCCGTCGAGGCGGCACGGCGGGCGGGGATCACCCTCGCCGGCTTCGCCCGCGGCGGGCGCGTCAACGTCTACGTCGACGGCGCGCTCGAGGCCGGTCGATGACCCGTCCCGCACCCCGTGACGACGTCGGCGACGCCGACCTGCACGTCGGCGAGGCGCCGACCGCAGCGGCGGGCCTCGGCGGAGTCACCTCGTCGCTGCGCCAGGTGGCCGACCAGCTCGGCCCGACCCGCGCGGCGCGCACCCTCCTCCACCTGAACCAGCCCGACGGCTTCGACTGCCCGGGGTGCGCCTGGCCCGACCCGGGCACCACCAGCCGGTTCGAGTTCTGCGAGAACGGCGTGAAGGCGATCGCCGAGGAGGCCACGGTCCGGCGCATCGGCGCCGCGTTCTTCGCCGCCCACCCCGTGTCCGAGCTGGCCGAGCGCAGCGACCACTGGCTCGGCCAGCAGGGGCGCATCACCGAGCCCCTGTACCGACCGGCCGGCGGCGACCGCTACGAACCGGTCTCGTGGGACGACGCGTTCGGCATCGTGGCCGACGCGCTGCGCGCCGCGGGCGACCCGGACCGCGCCGTCTTCTACACGTCGGGCCGCACCAGCAACGAGGCCGCGTTCCTGTACCAGCTGCTCGTCCGCCGGCACGGCACCAACAACCTGCCCGACTGCTCGAACCTGTGCCACGAGTCGAGCGGCGTGGCGCTCACCCAGGCCATCGGCATCGGCAAGGGCACGGTCACCCTCGACGACATCCACACGGCCGACGTCATCGTGGTCGTCGGCCAGAACCCGGGCACCAACCACCCGCGCATGCTCACCGCGCTCGAGCACGCCAAGGCCAATGGCGCCACGATCGTGGCGGTCAACCCGTTGCCCGAAGCCGGCCTCAAGCGCTTCAAGAACCCCCAGACGGCGCGGGGGCTGATCGGGCGGGGCACCTCGCTCGCCGACCAGTTCCTGCAGATCCGGGTCGGCGCCGACCTCGCCCTGTTCCAGCTGCTCAACCGGCGCCTCGTCGAGCTCGACCGCACCGAGGGCGGGGTCCTCGACCACGAGTTCCTCGCCGCATCGTGCGAGGGGGTCGAGGACCTCACGGCTCACCTCGACGCGCTCGACCCCGACGCCCTCCTCGCCGCCACCGGCCTCGATGCCGCCGCCGTCGAGCGCCTCGCCCGCACGCTGGCCGGCACCTCGCGCATCGTCATCTGCTGGGCCATGGGCATCACCCAGCACCGCCAGGCCGTGGCCACGATCCGCGAGATGGCGAACCTGGCGCTGCTCCGTGGCGCCATCGGCCGGCCGGGTGCGGGCCTGTGCCCCGTGCGCGGCCACTCCAACGTGCAGGGCGACCGGACCATGGGCATCTACGAGAAGCCCTCGGCTGCGTTCCTCGATGCCCTCGGCGTTGCCTTCGGCTTCGAGCCGCCCCGGGAGCCCGGCTTCGACGTCGTCGACGCGATCGGCGCCATGGCGCGCGGTGAGGTCGACGTGTTCGTCGCCATGGGCGGGAACTTCCTCTCGGCCGCGCCCGACACGGCGGCCACGGCCGGGGCCCTGGCCCGGTGCCGCCTCACCGTCCAGATCTCGACCAAGCTCAACCGGAGCCACGTCGTCGGCGGTGAGGCCGCGCTGATCCTGCCGACGATGGGGCGCACGGAGATCGACCGCACCGGCGGGCGCCCCCAGCGGGTGACCGTCGAGGACTCGATGGGGGTCGTGCACGCCTCCGCCGGTCGTCTCGAACCGGCCTCGCCCCACCTGCGCAGCGAGGTGGCGATCGTCGCGGGCCTCGGCGAGGCCCTCTTCCCCGACGATGCGATCCCGTGGGCCTGGCTCGCCGCCGACTACGACCGCATCCGGGACCGGATCGAGGCGGTGGTGCCGGGCTTCACCGACGTCAACCGGCGGATCGACCAGCCGGGTGGCTTCGTCCTGCCCAACCCCCCGCGGGATCGGCGGGCCTTCGCCACCGCCGACGGTCGCGCCCACCTCTCGGTCAACGTGTTCGATCCGGTCGTGGTCCCCGAGGGCCACCTGCTGCTGCAGACCCTCCGCTCGCACGACCAGTACAACACCACGATCTACGGCCTCGACGATCGCTACCGCGGCATCACCGGCGGCCGGCGCGTGGTGTTCGTGCACCCCCGGGACCTCCGGCGGCTCGGCCTCGAGGACGGCGCCGTGGTCGACCTGGTGAGCGTGTGGACCGATGGCGTCGAGCGTCGGGCCGACGCCTTCCGCGTCGTGGCCTTCGACCTGGCTCGCGGCACCTGTGCGGCCTACTTCCCCGAGGCCAACGCGCTCGTGCCGCTCGGCTCGGTCGCCGCCGAGTCGAACACGCCGACCTCCAAGTCGATCGTGGTCCGCCTCGATCCCCGCCCCTGACCCACCCCGCACGCCCCGCCGCGCCGCCCCACCGCGCCTTTTGCGTGGATCGACCCCACCATGGGGGGTTGGCGCTCGCCTTTACCGGGCGCTAACCCGAGGCTCACCCCCCTCGGAGGCGCGGGGGCGTACGGTCGGCCGACCGGTCGAGCCGCTGGCCGGTCGACGAGGGGAGATCGTCATGGCACGACCACACGTGGCCAGGGGGATGGGCGCCGTCGCGGTCGCCCTCGCCATCGTCGCGCTGCCGGCGGTCCTCGCCGCCGCACCGGCGGGGGCGGCGACCGGACCGGTGCTGCACCTGACGGCCTCGGCGCCGCCGGCGGTCATCGCGCCCAGCGGTTCGGGGAGCTCGACGGTGACCGCCAGCAACACCGGTGATGCGCCGACGCTCGCCTCCACGGTGACGATCTCCTACACCCGGTCGACGAGCGGGGGCCTGAGCGTGGCCTTCACCGCGGGCACCGGGATCACCTGCTCGATCTACACGCCGCGGTACGGATCCAAGCGGGCCACCTGCACCGTGCCGCCACTGGCTCCGGGCGCGAAGCGGGCCATCGCCGCCGTCGCCGTGACCGCACCCGCCTCGGTGCCCTACAGCGGGCTCAACGCCAGCCTCTACGCCGTCGGTCCCACCGATACCGCGTCGGCTGCGTTCAAGGTGCGCGGCTCGGGCCCCGCGAACCTGACGGCCGCCGTGTACGCCACGCCCACCACGTCGCTTGTGAACCGCTCGGCCACCGCCACGGTGACCATTCGGGACCTCGGGTACTCGCCGGCCAACGCCTTCACCACCACGATCACCCTGCCGGCCGGGACGACGGGCATCGTGGCCACGGCACCGGCCGGCACGGCGTGCACCACCGCGTCCACGGTGGTGAGCTGCGTGACGACCACCCTCGCCAACGGGGCCACGCTGCCGATCAGCGTCGACCTCGTCACGCCGAACCTGGCCACGGCCGGCGCGGTCCAGGTCGCCACCGACACGACGCTGGCGGTGCCCGAGACCTCCGAGTCGGACAACACCGCCTCGGCGGCGCTCGACATCCGGGCGGTGGCCGCGGCGCTGCAGGTCAGCGTCGTGAACCCGTCGGCGGTGCCCGAGGGCACGCTCTTCACCCGCACGGTCACGGTGACCAACATCGGCGGCGGTCCGGCGACGGCGGTCACGCTGGCCGACCGGTTCACCCAGTTCCTCTTCGTGCGCAGCTCGGGTCCCGTCGACGCCTCGTGCAGCCAGGCCACCAGCTACTCGGGCAAGCCCCCCAAGCTGCACAAGATCGGCGCCAACTGCGCCCTGGGCGACTTCGCGCCCGGTCAGGCCAAGACCGTCACGCTCACCCTGAGCGCCGCGGGGAACCTCGCCGCCGGCACCTACACGGACTCGGCCCGGGCGTCGACCACGGCCTACACCGACCCGCTCGTGAACCCGTCGACCACGGGCTCCACCACGGTCGTCGTCCCGACGACGGTGGCCGCACCGACCAACACCGTGCTGCCGGTGGTCACCGGGAACCTGAACACGGGGTCGGTGCTCACCGCGACGGCGGGCACGTGGATCTCCTACGGGATGCCGACGCTCGCCTACGCGTGGCGCCGCTGCCCGGCGGTGGGGGCGTGCACCACGATCCCGGGTGCTATCGCTGCGACGTACACCGTCCAGGCCGCCGACGTGGGCTTCCGGCTGGTCGCCGTGGTGACCGCGACCAACGCCGGGGGATCGACGCCCGCCAGCAGCGCTGCGGTCGGGCCCGCGATCGGCTCGACGGCACCCACGATCGCCGTCGCGCCCGCGCTGCTTCCCGGTCTCGAGAAGCAGCCGGGCTTCGCCTGGGGCGTCAGCACCGGCACCTGGAACGGGACGCCGACCATCACCTACGCCTACCAGTGGTACCGGTGCGCCATCGGCGGAGCGAGCTGCGCGCCGATCAGCGGGGCCACCACCGCCTCCTACCTGCTGACCCTCGCCGATGCCGAGCACACCGTGAAGGTGCTCGTCACCGCGACCAACACCGCCGGCACCGGCACCGCCTGGTCGAACCTCTCACCCACGATCGACCCGCCCGACACCGGCGCCTGACCCGCTTCTGCGTGGATCGACCCCACGATGTGGGGACGATCCACGCATATCCGACGCGGGCGGGCGCGTCAGGGGGTGAGGGCGATGGGGAGGTGGCGCAGGCCGGTGTGCTTGTTGGACCGCGTCCATTCGGGCGGGCCGGCGAGCTCGAGGGTCGCCACGCGATCGAGGAGCACCTCGAGCAGGAGGCGGATCTCGAGCCGGGCGAGCTGGGCGCCGAGGCAGAAGTGCCCGCCGTGCCCGAACGCGAGGTGGCGGCCCTCGTCGCGGGCGACGTCGAACCGGTGCGGTGCGGTGAACACGGCCTCGTCGTGGTTCGCGGACGGCCACCAGAGGGTGACCTTGTCGCCGGCGGCGATCCGGTGGTCCCCGAGCGTGGTGTCGACCAGGGCCGTGCGGCGGTTGTAGGTGGTCGTGGACGTGTACCGCAGCACCTCCTCGACCGCCGTCGGGAGCAGGGAGCGGTCGGCGCGGAGGGCCGCCCACTGGTCGGGGTGGTCGCACAGGGCGAGGATCCCGCCGGCGACGCTGTTGCGGGTGGTCTCGCTGCCCGCGGCGATCAACAGGTTGAAGAACATCTGGGCCTCGAGGTCGCCCAGGGGCTCGGCGGGGCCGGGGTCGTCGGGTGGGCCGCCCGGGATGGCGGCGGTGGCGACGATCGACATGAGGTCCTCCCCCGGGCAGCGGCGCCGCTCCTCGATGAGCTCGGTGGCGTAGCCGAACATGGCGGCGCTGGCCTCGGCGGTGCGGGCCGTGGACTCGCCCAGGTCGTGGTCGTCCAGGTCGAGGTTCACGTTGGCCCACCCGAACAGCGTGTGCCGGTCCGCGCGGGGCACGCCGAGGAGGTCGGCGACCGCCTGCAGCGGGAGCTCGAGGGCGACGTCGACCAGGAAGTCGACCGTGCCACGCTCGACCACCGCGCCGACGAGGTCCTCGGCGATGGCGCGCAGGCCGACCTCGGCGCGGGCGAGGGCGCGCGGGCCGACGGTGGGCATGATCAGGCGCCGGATCCGCTGGTGCCGGGGGTCGTCCATCATGTTGAGCAGCACGCCTGCGGCGAACCCGCCGGGCAGGTCCTCGATGAGCGTCCCACCGCCGGTCGGGCGGATCGTCGAGCCGTCCGACGAGTAGGTCGCGGTGTCGGCGGCGACGGCGGTGATGTCGGCGTGGCGGCTCAGCACCCAGAACCCCTCGCCGCCGGGCGTGTGCTCGGTCGGCTCGTGGAACCACACCGGTGCGTCGCGTCGCAGCCGGGCGAACACGGGGTGCGGGAACCCGCTCGTGAACCGGTCGAGGTCGGTCAGGTCGATCGCGTCGAGGTGACCCTCGAACACGCTGCCGTCCCGGCCGGGTCGCCTCTCGCCCACGGCCGGTGACGCTAGCGAGCGACGCCTACCATCGCCGGGTGCCGTCGTCGTTCCACCTCCTCGCCAAGCCCACGGGGGCGGTGTGCAACCTCGACTGCACCTACTGCTTCTTCCTCTCGAAGGACGCGCTGTACCCCGGCACGTCAACCCGCATGTCCCGCGACACGCTCGAGGCGTACGTGCGCCAGCTCCTGGAGGCGCAGCCGGGCCCCGAGGTGGTGATCGCCTGGCAGGGCGGCGAACCCACGCTCATGGGCCTCGACTTCTTCCGTGAGGCGGTGGCGCTCGTGGAGCGGTACCGCCGCCCCGGCCAGCAGATCGAGCACAGCATCCAGACCAACGGCACCCTGCTCGACGACGAGTGGGCGGCCTTCCTCGCCGAGCACCGCTTCCTCGTCGGGCTCAGCATCGACGGCCCCGCCGACATCCACGATGCCTACCGCGTGACCAAGAACGGGCGGGGCAGCCATGCCGAGGTGCTCGGGGCGTGGCGCCTGCTCGAGCGGCACGGCGTCGACGTCAACGTGCTGTGCT
Source organism: uncultured Iamiaceae bacterium (assembly GCA_964624775.1). Taxonomy (GTDB): domain Bacteria; phylum Actinomycetota; class Acidimicrobiia; order Acidimicrobiales; family Iamiaceae; genus Aquihabitans. The sequence continues at coordinate 13,606 of CAZUYW010000017.1, read as the reverse complement.
GCATCCACGACGCCAACGAGGACCGGGGGCTGGACGTCTACCGCTGGTTCCGGGACGAGCTCGGCGCCCGGTACCTCCAGTTCATCCCGATCGTGGAGCGGGCCACCGAGGCCGAGCTGCCCCTCGCCGACCAGGGGTGGAGCGAACGCCCCGGTCGCAAGCGCCTGCTGTACCGCCAGGAGGGCGACCGGATCACGGGCCGCTCGGTGTCACCCTCGGGGTACGGCGAGTTCCTCGTGGCCGTGTTCGGGGAGTGGGTGCGCCACGACGTCGGCACCGTCTTCGTGCAGCTGTTCGACGTCACGCTCGGCGCCCACCTCCAGCAGTACTCGCTGTGCATCCACGCCCCCACGTGCGGCACGGCCCTCGCCATGGAGCACAACGGCGATCTCTACGCCTGCGACCACTACGTGGAGCCCGGGTACCTCCTCGGCAACATCCACGAGACGGCGATGGTCGAGCTCGTGGCCAAGCCCGAACAGGTGGCGTTCGGGCGGGCCAAGCTCGACGCGCTCCCGCAGCAGTGCGTGCGCTGCGACGTTCGCTACGCCTGCAACGGCGGGTGCCCGAAGGATCGCTTCGCCACCACCGCCGACGGCGAGCCCGGGCTCAACCACCTCTGCCCGAGCTTCACCCGGTTCTTCACCCACACCCGCCCGGTGTTCACCCGCATGGCCGACCTGCTGCGCGCCGGTCGCTACGCCGACGAGATCATGGCCGAGGTCCACGCCTTCGACGCACGGCCCCGGCCCGAGGCGCCCTGACGCGGGTCAGGTGACCCCGGTGGGCATCGGGGTCTGGTCGCGGTCGGTGCGGTTGCGGCGGCGGCCCACGTGGCCGTCGTCGACGGGGTGGTCCGCCTCGATCCCGTCGATCAGTGCGGTGGCCCGCACCCGGGCGTCGTCGTCGGGGCCGCGCCGGCTGAACAGGACCGCGGACAGGAGCGCGACGAGCTCCTCGACCCGTGGGTCGGGCACCGGTCCGGCGGCGACCGCGGCGCCGTAGGCGACCAGCGTCTCGCTGGGGCGACGGGCGCGCCCGTGCAGGCGCCCGAACCGTTCGAGGCGGCGGGTGAGGTCGATCACCCACGGCGGCCCGTCGGGTTCCGCCTCGTCGGGCGGGCGGCGGCGCGCCAGCCAGACCACGAGCGCGACGACCGCGGCGAGCACCGCGAGGGCGAGCAGCACCTGCCACCACCGGATCGAGCGATGGTGGCGGCGGGCCGCCTTCGGGGGTGGCGGCTGGGTGGTCGTGGTGGCGGGGGTCGCGCGATCGCCGCGCTGGACCCGGCCCTCGGGGTCGTACCGGTAGCGGTCGATCACGTGGCCGTCGGCGTCGCGCACCGTGATGTCCCAGGTGCCGTCGGGCCGACGGTGCTCCCGGTAGACGCGCGTCGGTCGACCGTCCTGGTGGACGCTGACGCTGAGGTCGCCGTCCTGGACTCGTCGGCGGTAGGTCACGGTGGTCGACGGGTCGGGCCGGAACCGACGCGTGCCGCCGGGGACCAGGCCCTCGCCGTCCTCGGGCCGGGGGATCAGCGGGCCGGTGCCATCACCGTCGCCCGGGATGAGCCAGCGCCCGTCGGGATCGGGGACGTAGCGGTGATCGCCGCCGCCGGGGGTGCCGCCGGTGCCCGGCCGGGGCGTGCCCTCGCCGCTGGAGCGGCCCGAGGGGCGCAGCATGCGCTGGCAGGACGGCGCAGCCATCAAGAGGGCGAGGGCGAGGCCGATCCCGATCGCCACGAGCATGGTCGGGGTCGACTCCCGGGGCGACACCCGTCCCGCGGTGGCGCCGGGGATGAGCGGTTCGAGCGGCGGGGTGCCGGCACGCAGGTCCGCCTCGATCAGGGTGAGCGAGCCGAGCAGGATCGCCAGCCAGGCGATGGCGGCGGGGTACACCCAGGCCTCGCCGCGGCCGCATCCGATCACGACGGGAACGGCCGACGCGAGGGCGATCGTGCGGAGCGCGGGCACGCCGCCCCATCCGAGGCCGAGGACCACGAACCCGACGCCGAGGGCGATCTGCGGTGGGACCACCAGGCCGAAGGCGGCGAGCGCGCCGATCCCCATGATCGTGAAGATGGCCGCCACCGGAGCGAGCAGGGGGGTGGGCAGCGCATCGAACCGTCGCCCGAAGGGCGTGGCCAGGGCGAGGGTGACGCCGATGCCCGTGGCGACGGCGGTGCCGACGAGGTAGTCCGGCGCGTGGGGCAGGGCGACCAGGCCGATCGACCACAGCCAGAGCGCACCGACCGCGAGCTGCGCGGGCGGCCGGGCGCGCGGCGTGGTGGCGGTGGGCGGCCGACCGCCGACGGACGGGTCGAAGGTGACGGTCACGACCAGGCGACCCCGTCGGGGGACACGCGGCACGTGAGCTTGTGGTGGCCGGGCGGTTCGATCGGGGTGCCGTGGGCCGCGGTGGCCAGCCGGCGTCGGGCTTCGGCGGGCGAGCGCACCGGTGCGGCGATGGTGGGGAGGGGGAGCGGCACCGGCTCGGCGAGTCGGGCCGCCGTGCCGAACGGTTCGCCGAGGGTGGCGAGCACCGGGGCGACCCGGCTCGCATCGAGGGTCACCAGCTCCACGCCCCAGCCCCTGGCCAGCGCCTCGCCGACGACCCACACCGCGACGCCGGCGGCGTGCTCGGCTCGGGGGCCGGGCGGACCGAGGTCGACGACGATCCGCACGGTGACGACGCCGGTGCCCTCCGACTCGCGCACCATGAGCTCGCCGTGGTGGGCGGTGGCCTTCCAGTGGACCCGCCGCCGCTCGTCGCCGGTGCGGTAGGGCCGCACCGAGCGGAACGTGTCGTCGCCGATCGGCGCGCCCTCCACCAGGCCGAAGCCGTCGGCGCGGGGCCGGGGCCAGCGCAGGTCGACCGGCGTCGCCGCTGGCGTGACGAGCATCGGTTCGCCGAGCTGCACGATCATGCGGCGCCCGGCCTCGGTGAGGCCGAGCGGCCCGGTGGTGAGCGCGTCGAACACGGCGAAGCTGACGATCCCGCGCTGCATGGCGGGCCAGGGCAGCACGCCGGCGTGGGTGTCGAACGCGAGCCGCTCGGTCTGGTCGGCGATGAGCCGTGGGGCGATGCGCACCGGTCGGCGCCAGCCCTGCACCTCGAGGACCCAGGGGGCGGGTTCCCCGACGGTGACCTCGCCCCGGTGGGTGATCGAGATCCGCACCCAGCGGACGGCGCGGTGGGCGACGATGCCGTCGCCCACGACGCAGACCACCAGGGCGATGGCGATGGCGAGGTAGGCGTCGCGGTCGGTGAGGAACCAGAGGAGCCCGCAGCCGAGCGCGAGCAGGGCCAGCCCCACGGCGGCGCCGGTGACGCGGTGGTCGACGTCGTCGGGCGGCGGGGGCTGGCCGACCGGTGCGTCGGTGGAGGCGCTCCGCCGCGCCACTCAGGACCCCGGCGTGGGCGGGGCGGGCACCTGGCGCACGAACTCGGCGATCCAGGTGCGCGCCGTCGGCAGGTGGTCGTTGGTGGCGTCGACGATGCGGTGGGCGAGGGTGGCGACGGCGACCGCCTGGACGTCGTCGGGCCGGACGTGGTCGCGCCCCGACGCGTGGGCGTGGGCCTTGGCCACCTGCATGGCGCCGAGCGCGGCGCGCGGCGAGAGGGGTTGGGCGGCGTTGGCACGGGCGCGCACGGCGTCGACCAGGTCGAGGAGGTAGCCGGCGACCGTCGGGTGGACGTAGACGGCGTCGACGAGGCGCCGCTCCTCGCGCCACGCGTCGAGCGGGGCGACGGGGGCGAGGCCGTCGAGGGCGCGGGTGCCGCCGCTGCCGGCGAGCAGGTCGAGCTCGGCGGCCCGGCCGGGCAGACCGAGCGACAGCGACACCGAGAAGCGGTCGCGCTGGCCCGCCACCAGCGGGAACGTGCCGGGATCGTCGACCCGGGGGTTCTGGGTGGCGAGCACCAGGAAGGGGTCGGGCAGGGGGTGCGTGGTGCCGTCGACGGTGACCTGGCCCTCGGCCATCGCCTCGAGCAGCGCCGACTGGGTGCGGGGGGTGGCTCGGTTGATCTCGTCGACGAGCACGACGTTGTTGAACAGGGGGCCGGGGCGGAACACCCAACTGTGGGAGGCCTCGTCGAGGTAGGTGATGCCGGTGAGGTCCGACGGGAGGAGGTCGGGGGTGCCCTGGATGCGGCCGAAGGTGCCGCCGATGGACGCGGCGAGCGCCTTGGCGAGCAGCGTCTTGCCGACGCCGGGGACGTCCTCGAGCAGGGCGTGGCCGCCGGCGAGGAACGCGTCGACGGCGAGGGCGATGGCGGTGGGGTCACCGAGCAGCACCGACCCGGCCTGGCGGGCAAGGGCGGCCGCTGGCCCGACCGCCTCGGCCGAGGGGGTTCCCGCCTGTTCCATGCACGCCTCCTGTTCGCCGCCGGGTCAGCAGTGTGGCACAGCACCCCCCGCTGGCGCGGGAGGTCGCGGCGTGGTCAGGCCCCCATGAGGGCGGTGCACATGGCGACCAGGTTGGCGACGAACGAGCCGTGGTCGAGGTCGATGCGCTGGTCGTCGTCGATGCGCCGGGCCCGCTCGGCGACGGTGCCGGTGAGCAGCATGATCAGCCCGACGACCCGCTCCCGCCGCACCGCCTCGGACGCGTCGGGACGGGCTTCGAGCTCGTCGAGGATCCGGGCGAGGTGCTTGGTGGTGGCGGCGTCGGACTCGACGCGCCAGGCGGCGAAGCGGCCCCGCAGCTGGGCGACGATGCGCAGGTAGGCGCGCCCGCCCGGGTCGCCGAGGAGGCCGGCGTAGGGCACGACGAGGCAGGCGACGAGGTCGCGGACGTCGGGTCGGGGCCCGAGCTGGTCGCGGCGACGGCCGCGCTCCTCGTCGACCGGGGCACCCCGGCGGGCGAGGATCTCGAGCAGGAGGCCCTCGCGGGACCCGAAGTGGTAGCTGACCGCCGAGGCGTTGCGCTGCTCGGCGGCCTCGGTGATCTCGCGGGTCGTGACCCCCTGGACGCCACCACGCGCGAAGAGCCGCTCGGCCTCGTCGAGGAGGCGGTCGCGCGTGGTGGCGGAGGTGGGAGCCGTCTCAGCTCCCGAGGGGCAGGAGGGCGTTGGTGGGGATGACCTCGGGGGCCCGCAGGTCGGCGGGGATGCCGGTGCTGAACTCGGGGTGCTTGCGCACGGCGGTGGCGCGGGCCTTGGCGGTGCGGTGCTCGGGGTCCTTGTCGAACTCGGGGATGACGTGCTTGCCGAAGAGCTCGATCATCTCGAGGACCTCGTCGTGCTCGAAGCCCTCGTTCGGGATGCCGAAGACGAGCTGGTCGGTGCCGACGGCCTGGTACTTCTCGATCTGGTCGAGGACCTGCTCGGGCGTGCCGCACAGGAGGTAGCCGGCCTCGATCGCGTAGTCGAGCTCGTCCTCGTTCTTGATGCCGCGGGGACGGTCGGGCCAGATGGTGGCGCCGGGCTGCTTGGGCATCGTCGAGTGGTAGAGGGCGACCATCGAGTTGAGGTAGCCGCGGCCCGGCGACATGGCGATCTCGCGGGCGCGCTTGCCGTCGGCCAGGCACACGACGGCGTTGGTCATGAGGACGTTGTCGTTCAGGAACTGGCCGAGCGGCTCGGTGCAGTTGGCCACGCCCTCCTTGTAGGCGTCGATGCGGCCCTTCAGGTTCATGACCGGCTCGAAGTTGAAGGCGATGGCGCCGATGCCGAGCTCGCCGGCCTTGGTGAAGGTGCCGGGGTTGCCGCAGCCGACCCAGATCGGCGGGTGGCCGACGCCGTAGGGCTTGGGGAGGATGTTGTGGGCGCCGGGGACGCGGAAGAACTCGCCCTCGAACTCGTAGTCGCGCTGCTCCCACATGCGGACGATCTCGGGGGCGACCTCGTCCCACATCTCCTTGGTCTCGGAGGTGTGGAGGTCGAAGGTCTGCATCTCGTGCTCGCCGGCGCCGCGGCCGGTGCCGAACTCGAAGCGGCCGCCGGTGACGTGGTCGAGCATGGCGACGCGCTCGGCGTTGCGGGTGGGCTGGTTGACCTTGGGCGACAGGTTGATGATCGCCGAGCCGAGGTGGATGCGCTCGGTCTGGGCGGCGACGTAGGGGATGACGACCTCGGGGGCCGACATGTGGGAGTACTCGGTGAGGGCGTGGTGCTCGCCGAACCAGGCGTACTTCCAGTTGAAGGAGTCGGCGTGGATCGCGTACTGGAGCTCGCGCATCAACATGGTGTGCTCGGACGCCGGATCGTGGGCGGCGGGCCCGGGCAGGTAGCCGTTGAGGAAGAGACCGAACTCCATGGGTGTGCTCCTTGCACGCGGTTTTCTAGAACAGGTTCTAATGTAGGGCATTAGGTCGGGTGGAGCAAGGGCGGGCACGCCGAGGAGCAGGGCGAACGCCCGATCGTGGCCTCAGGTTCGGGCGAGGGTTCTGTCAGATACCTGTCAGAAACCCGCCCGATTGCCGTTACGCCACGCCCACGGATGCGAAACGAGGGCCTCCTACGTTCGCTCCCATGAACACGTTCCGACTTCCCTGGACCGGTGGTGCGAGCCCTGCGCTCGCGCCGTCCGGTCCCTCGACCACCCCGGCGCGAGGACGGAGGATGGCTCGCCACGAGCGCGAGCGCCTCCCGATCAGCGCCTTCAAGACCCGTGAGGTGCAGAAGCGCTTCGGCGTCCTGCTCGCCGGCAAGATGCTCGGCCTGCTCGCCGTCGCCGTCATCATCGGCACGCTCTTCTACCTCTTCGAGACCGCCGCCGGCGCGGCGCCCGCCGAGGCCCTCACCAAGGCCGACGACTACATCAGCCCGATCAACACGGTCTGGGTGCTCGTGACCGCCTTCCTGGTGTTCTTCATGCAGGCGGGCTTCATGGCCCTCGAGGCCGGCTTCGCCCGGTCCCGTGAGTCCGTCAACATCATGATGGAGTGCATCTTCGACACCTGCCTCTGCGGCCTCCTGTGGTGGGCGTTCGGGTTCGCCTTCATGTTCGGCATCGGCAACGGCGTCATCGGCCACTCGTTCTTCTTCCTGCACCACGGGACGGGGGACTACAACGGCACGACCGTCGCCTTCTACGCCTTCGTGCTGTTCCAGTTCGCCTTCGCCGACACGGCCTCGACCGTCACCTCCGGTGCCATGGTCGGCCGCACGAGCTTCAAGGGCGACATCCTCTACAGCATCTGCGTGTCGGGCTTCATCTACCCGATCTTCGGCCACTGGGTCTGGGGCCCGGGCGGGTGGCACGGCACCACGATCGGCTCGTTAAACGGCATCGACCCCGACGTCATCAGGTTCCCTGACTACGCCGGCTCCAACGTCGTGCACACCGTCGGCGCCATGATCGCCCTCGCCGGCGCCGTGGCCCTCGGCCCCCGCCTCGGCCGCAAGTTCGCCAAGGACGGCGGTGGCCCCACCGCCCCGCACGACCTCAACATCGCGGCCATCGGCGCCGTGATCCTGTGGTTCGGCTGGTATGGCTTCAACCCGGGCTCCACCCTCTCCGCCATGGACTGGGAGGGCATCGGCCGGGTGGCGCTCAACACCACCCTCGCCGCCTGCGCCGGGGGCATGGTCGCCGTGCTCTTCGTCTACCCCCGCTCCAAGAAGTGGGACGTGGGCATGAGCATGAACGGCTTCCTCGGCGGCCTCGTGGCCATCACCGCCCCCTGCTACTGGGTGAACCCCTTCGGTGCGGTGATCATCGGTGCCCTGGCCGGCATCATCGTCCCGCTCGGCGTCGACCTGCTCGAGTCGCTCCGGATCGACGATCCGATCGGCGCCTTCCCGGTGCACGGCCTCTGCGGCATCTGGGGCACGCTCAGCATCGGCCTCCTCGCCACCGGCCAGTACGGCATCCCGACCTCCACGGGCGTCGACAACTCCACGGCGGTCGAGGGCCTCTTCTACGGAGGTGGCACCGGCCAGCTCATCGCCCAGCTCATCGGCAGCCTCTCGTGCGTGATCGTGGTCGGCGGCGTGGCGTTCGCCATCATGTTCGCCCTCCGCAAGCTCCCCGGCTCGTGGAACCTCCGCCTGGAGCGGGACCTCGAGCTCGAGGGCATCGACATCACCGAGCACGGGCTCCCCGCCTACCACATGGAGTTCGGCCAGGGCATGGCCTACACGACCTACACCGGCAAGCCGCTGCCCGACGCGGTGCCTGCCGGCGGGGTGAAGGATGGAGCCAGCTGATGATCCGATCGACCACCGACCGACCCCGCCTCCTGGCGGAACCGCAAAGGAGGACCTCATGGTCCAGCTCGTGACCGCAATCGTGAAGCCGTTCATGCTCGACGACGTGAAGACCGCCCTGAAGGACTTCGGTGTGAAGGGCGTGACCGTCAGCGAGGTGCAGGGCTACGGCCGCCAGGGCGGCAAGAGCGAGACGTTCCGAGGTTCGGAGTACACCGTGGACTTCGTGCCCAAGGTCCGGATCGACGTCCTGATCGACGACAGCCAGCTCGACGCCGTGTTCGAGCTCCTCGGCAACGCCGCCCGCACCGGCAAGATCGGTGACGGCAAGATCTGGGCCACGCCGGTGACCCAGGTCATGCGGGTCCGCACCTCCGAGATGGGTCCCGACGCCCTGTAGCGCTCGGGTCCACCACCTGCCGACAACGATGTCGGCGTGTTCATCGGTCATCGGGCCGGTGCCTCCGGGCACCGGCCCGATGCGCGCCCGGGCTCAGCTGCACCGGTCGCGCAGTCGCGTCAGGTCGGGCACCCTGAGGCGAAGGTGAATGGAACCTGACCGTTCACCACGCGGACACGGCTGGGAAAGCGCTCGTTCCTACGTTGCGGCGGACCGAAGAACCGCACGCGCCGCGTGCCGAACAAGGAGCGATGCGATGGCCTCCAGCCGAGCACGAATCCGGGCGGGAGCCCGATCATGAACCCCAAGATCAAGAAGGGCATCGTCGGCGTCGCCGCGACCATCGGCGCCACGGCGTGCGGCCTGCTGGCCTCCGGTGTCGCCGGGGCGCAGAGCGCCAGCCCGAGCGAGGTCGAGGTGCTCGGCACACAGGTGAACCTGCTCTGGGTGATCCTCGGCGCCGTCCTCGTCATCTTCATGCAGGCCGGCTTCGCGCTCGTCGAGACCGGGTTCTGCCGGGCCAAGCACGCCGCCCACGTGGTGTCCACGAACTTCGCCATCTTCGGCATCGGCTTCGTGGCGTTCTTCCTCATCGGCTTCCCGCTGGCCTTCGGCGGGTACAGCTCGGCGCTCATCGGGTTCGACAGCCCCGTGGGGCAGAAGCTCATCGGTTCCGGTGAGTGGATCTTCCTGTACGGCGGCGGCTGGGCCGGCTCCGGGAAGGCCTTCTACACGGCCGGCGGCATGGCGTTCTTCCTCTACATGGTCGCCTTCATGGACACCGTGGCCACGATCCCGACCGGCGCCATGGCCGAGCGGTGGAAGTGGAACGCGTTCGTCGGCTGGGGCTTCTTCTGCGGCGCCATCTACTACCCGCTGTTCGCGGCGTGGACCTGGGGCGGCGGCTGGCTGTCCCAGCTGGGCAACTCGATGGAGTGGGGCGTGGGCTACGCCGACTTCGCTGGCTCGGGCGTCGTGCACGCCGTCGGCGGCGTGGCCGGCCTGGCCGGCGCCATCGTGCTCGGTCCCCGCATCGGCAAGTTCAACAAAGACGGCTCGGCCAACACGATCCCGGGCCACCACATCCCGATGGCCATGCTCGGCACCTTCATCCTGCTGTTCGGCTGGTTCGGCTTCAACGCCGCCTCGACCCTCGCGGTGACCGACATCCGCTTCGCGGTGGTGGCCACCAACACGGCCATCGCCGGTGCCTTCGGCGCCGTGGCGGCGATGTTCTACATGCAGATCCGGACCGGCAAGCCCGATCCCGGGATGATGGTGAACGGCATGCTCGCCGGCCTCGTGGCCATCACCGCCCCGTGCGCTTTCGTGCAGCCCTGGGCGGCGGCGGTCATCGGCATCATCGCCGGTGTGCTCGTCCCCTGGGCGGCCGGCTTCATCGAGTCCAAGGGCGTGGACGACCCGGTGGGCGCGGTCGCCGTGCACGGCGTCGGTGGCACCTTCGGCGTCCTGGCGGTCGGCATCTTCTCCGACGGCCAGTACGGCGCCGGCTGGAACCTCACCACCACCACCAAGGAGGGCGTCACCGGCATCCTCTACGGCGGTGACGGCGTGGGCCAGTTCATCAGCCAGCTGGTGGGCGTCATCGTGATCTGGACCGTGATCTTCGGGATCGCCTTCGCCTTCTTCAAGATCCAGAACAAGCTCATGAAGGGCGGCATCCGCCCGCCGGCCGAGATGGAGATGGCCGGCATGGACATGCCCGAGATGGGTGCGGTCGCCTACCCCGAGTTCCACCTCCACGAGGAGGACTACTCGGGCCACGGCGGCGGCAGCCCGACCATGGAGGAGAAGGTCTGACCACCGTCAGCACCTGATCGCCTGTCCCTCATCCCCTGACCGCCCTACCGTTCGGACCCCATGGACGCCTCACGCATTCTGCTCGACCTGCTCATCGTGCTGGTCGCCGCGAAGCTGGCATCCGAGGGGTCCGAACGGTTGGGCATCCCGGCGGTGGTCGGCGAGATCCTCGCCGGCATCATCATCGGTCCGTCGCTGCTCCACCTGGTGGGCGGCGGTGACGAGGTCCTCCGGGTCCTCGGCGAGATCGGCGTCATCCTGCTCCTGCTCGACGTCGGCCTCGAGATGGATCTGCGGGAGCTCCGCAAGGTCGGCGCCACCTCCCTGTCGGTCGCCACGATCGGGGTGATCGCCCCGATGGCGCTGGGCTACGGCGCCATGATCGCCATGGGGGAGACCTCGAACACGGCCCTGTTCGTCGGCGCGGCGCTCACCGCGACGAGCGTGGGCATCACCGCCCGGGTCTTCGGCGACCTCCGGGCTCTGGCCACCACCGAAGCCCGGATCGTGCTGGGCGCGGCGGTGGCCGACGACGTCATGGGCCTGGTCGTCCTCACCGTCGTGGTGCGGCTCGTGACCGAGGGATCGGTCTCGGTCGTGTCGGTGGCGGGCATCGTGCTCCTGGCCGTGGCCTTCCTGGTGATCGGCGGCGCCGCGGGCCTGCGCATCACCCCGTGGCTGTTCCGCCACATCGACCGGCTGGCCCGGTCGCGCAGCACCCTGGTGGCCCTGGCCTTCGCCTTCGCGCTGGCCTTCTCCGAGCTCGCCGACCAGGCCCGCCTCGCCCCGATCGTGGGTGCCTTCCTCGCCGGGCTGGCGCTGGGGGGCACCGACTCGTCCGAGCGCATCCGGGCCGACCTGGCCCCGCTCGGCCACGTGTTCATCCCGGTGTTCTTCCTCCAGATCGGCATCGACGCGGACATCGCCGCGTTCGGGCGCGGCACCGTGCTCCTCGACGCGGGCCTCCTCTTGATCGTCGCCGTGGTCGGCAAGCTGGTGGCGGCCAGCGGGGTCCGCGGCGGCGGGGCGGATCGCCTCCTCGTCGGGCTCGGCATGCTGCCCCGCGGCGAGGTCGGTCTGATCTTCGCCACGATCGGGTTGGCCAACGGCGTGCTGGGAGACGACCTCTACGCCGCCCTCCTGCTCGTCGTCCTGGTCTCGACGCTCATGACGCCACCGCTGCTCAAGGCGCGGTCCCGGACCGTCCTGGGACGGGCGCGCGCCGCGCTGCGTGCCCGGGAGGGCGACGTCGTGGACCCGGTGCCCTCGGTCGTCGACGGCGAGATCGTCCTGCCGGGCGCGGTCGACGACGACCACGCGCTCGAGCTCGCACTGCGTGCCGCGCTCATGGCCCGCTCGGCGGCCGCCTCCACCGACCTGGTGACGTGGCTGGGCGGCGTCGCCGAGGACGCCGCCACCGGTTGGTCGGCGGAGGAGCGCGAGCTCCTGCTCGACGTGGTCGAGCGGGGCAACGCCCGTTCGTGGCGGTTCCTCGAGGCCACCGGCACGCTCGACCGGGCCCTGCCCGAGCTGGCCGCCGCGCTGCGACGGCGACGCAACGACCCGCTCGACCTCGACGGCGACGGGCCCTACCGGTGGCGGGCGCTGGAACGGCTGCGGATGCTGGATCCCGGCAACCCGCTCTCCGACGAGGCCCGCCGCCTGGAGCACCCCGTCGCCCTGTTGATGGCTGCCCTGTTCGTCGAAGCGCTCGATGCGGAGCCCGACCCCATCGCCACCGCGCGAGCCATCGCCGATCGCATCGGCCTGGACCGGGTCGCCGTGGACGAGGCGCTCGCGCTGGTGGCGGACCGCCATCTCCTGTGGGCCGCGACCCGGCGCACCGGGGCCCTGACCGAGGACAACGTGCTCGCCCTCGCCGCGCACCTCGGCACCCCCGATCGGGCGCGCGCCACCTACGTGCTGGCGGCGCTGCGCGACGAGGGCCACGAGACCTGGGAACGCCTGCGCCTGCGCGAGCTCCACGGCCTGGTCATGGAGGTGCTCGAGCACGAGGCCCCCGACGAGGCGACCCGGAACCTCCTCGACGCCCGCCGGGCACGCCTCGCCGAGCTCCTCGCCGACGACGAGGTGGCCGAGGCGCGGACCCGCACGGCGCCCGCCTCGTTCCTGCTCGCCTTCGTGCCCGATCAGCTGGCGCGGATCATCCGCCAGGTCGATCCGCTGCCCCGACGGGGTGTCCTGCGGGTCACGGTGACCGTGCTGGCCGTCGAGGGCGAGGGTCGGTGGCAGGTCGTGGTGGCCAGCCGCGACCGCGTGGGCATCCTGGCGGCGGCCGCGGCGTCGCTCGCCGCCGCCGGTCTCGACATCGACCGGGCCGATGTGGCCACCTGGACCGACGGGGCGGCGCTCGAGGTGTTCGCGGTCGCCGGTGCGGCCGAGCCCGACGCGGCGGCGCTGGCTGCCGACATCGAGCGTCGGCTCGAGGCGGGCATCGAGGGTCGTCCCGTGCCCGACGCGCAGGTGCGCTTCGACGATCGGGCTTCGCCGTGGCACACCGTGGCCGAGATCGACGCACCCGAACGGCACGGTCTCCTCGCCGATCTCGCGGCCGCGTTCCGCGCCGCCGGGGTGACGGTGCGTGCCGCGAGCATCTCGGGGCACGACGGACGGGCCTACGACACGTTCGAGCTGGTCACCACCGCGGGTCGCAAGCTCGACCCCGATGCGGAGGAGGCGGTGCGGGACTTCGTCGCCCGCGGGGCGGTCCAGCAACGACGCCGCCTCGGTCGGACGCGCTTCGTGCCCGCACCGGCCTGAGACGCGGTCGCCGCCGGCACCCCAAGCCGACAGATCATCGACACCCGGGCGAAACGGACCACCGCTACGGTGGCTGCATGGTGACGGCTCTCGCGCGGCGTGCGGCATCGACCTGGCGTCGCGCCAGCCGGATCCTCGCCCTGGCTGCCCTCACCGGGATCCTCGCCGTCGTGGCCATGCCGGCCTCGTGCGATGCCATGGCGTCGGTCGTGGCCAAGACCCACGACGCCGCCGGGGAGCTCGACGGTGGTGACCTCGCTGCCGCGTCCACCGTGGCGCGCCTCGGCGAGGCCGGCGGCCCCGGCATCGAGCTGGTGGTGCGGGTCGCGTCGGCCGGTCCCGCGCAGTCGGCCGGTCGGGCCAGCGTGCTGCACACGGTCGCCGTCCTGCTCCTCCTCCTGGCGGCGACGGTCGCCTCGCTCGCCGAGCGACGCCCGCTCGCCCTCGCGG
>CAZUYW010000016.1:10806-29837 GCA_964624775.1 uncultured Iamiaceae bacterium | reverse complement strand
CCGAAGAGCACGTAGTGGAAGTGGGCGACGATGTAGTAGGTGTCGGTCTGCTGGGTGTCGGCCGGGGCGATGGCGTGCGACACGCCCGACAGGCCGCCGATGGTGAACATCGTGACGAGGCCGACCGAGTAGGTCATGGCGGCGGAGAACTTGAGCTTGCCGCCCCACATGGTGGCCAGCCAGTTCAGGATCTTGACGCCGGTGGGCACGGCGATGAACATCGTCGACACCGAGAAGGCGGCCACCGAGATGGGGCCGAGGCCCGAGGCGAACATGTGGTGGGCCCACACGCCCCAGCCCATGAAGCCGATGGCGATGCCCGAGAAGACCATGAACGGGTAGCCGAAGATCGGCTTGCGGGCGAAGACCGGGATGATCTCGGAGATCACGCCGAACGCCGGGAGGATCATGATGTAGACCTCCGGGTGCCCGAAGATCCAGAAGAGGTGCTGCCACAGCAGCGGATCGGCACCCGAGGACACGTCGAAGAACTTCGAGCCGAACAGGCGGTCGAAGAGCAGCAGGAACAGCGCTGCGGTGATGACGGGCAGGGCGAAGAGCAGCAGGAACTGGGTGACGAGGCTCATCCAGGTGAACACCGGCATGCGCATGAGCTTCATGCCCGGGGCCCGCATGTTGAGCACCGTGACCACCAGGTTCACCGAGCCGACCAGCGAGGAGATGCCGGCGATGAGCAGGCCGAGGATCCAGAAGTCGATGCCGTGGGTGGGCGAGAAGATCGGGCCCGAGTTCGGCACGTACATGAACCAGCCGCCGTCGGCGCCGCCGCCGAGCAGCCACGCCGAGTTGAGCACGATGCCGCCGGCGAGGAACGTCCAGAACGACAGCGCGTTCATCCGCGGGAAGCAGACGTCACGAGCACCGATCTGGAGCGGGATCAGGTAGTTCATGAAGGCGGCGCCGAGCGGCATGATCACCATGAAGACCATGGTCGTGCCGTGCATCGTGTACACCTGGTTGTACAGGTCGGCGCTGAGCACCTTGCCGTTCGGGACGGCCAGCTGGAGGCGGATCAGCATGGCCTCCACGCCGCCCACGAAGAAGAAGAAGAGTGCGGCCGCGCCGTAGAGCACGGCGACCTTCTTGTGGTCGACCGAGGTGATCCAGCTGCGCCACCCGGTGGAGTTGGTGGGCCGGGTGAAGACACCGATCCCGCGAGCGGGTGCGGGGTCTCCGGTACCGAGGGCCAGGGGTCCTGTGATGGTGGACATGACGTGCTCGCTTTACTTCAGGGTCGAGAGGAACGCGACCAGCTGATCGATCTGGTCTTCGGTGAGGTTCAGGTTCGGCATGCCGCGGCTGGCGGGCGTCATGGCGTCGCCGGGGGCCATGGCCTTCTGTCCGGGCGCGTTGCGCAGCCAGGCTTCGAGGGCGTTGCGGTTGAGGCACTTCTCGATGCCGCCGTCGGTGTAGGCCCAGTTCTGGCCGAGCGCCTCGCACGCCTTGGTGCGCTTGCGCAGGTCGAACTTGGCACCGGCGAAGGTGGTGCGGCTCATGAACTTGGTGAGGTTCGGGGCCGCACCGGAGCGCTGGTTGATCACCGCGGGGTACTTGAACACCTTGGTCGCCTTGTCCGCGTCGGCCGGGCCGGTCACGTCGGCCGGATCGGTCATGCCGTCGATGCGGTGGCAGGAGGTGCACTGGCCGGCGAAGGACTTCCACCCGGCGATGGCCGCCTCGCCCTCGGGGTTGGCGAAGGGCTTCTGCTGGGTGCTGACCCAGTCGTCGAACGCCTTGGGCGTCACGGCCACGACCTTGATGCGCATCTCGGCGTGGGACAGGCCGCAGAACTCGGTGCACTGACCGATGAACTCGCCGGTGTGGTTGGCCTTGATGGTGAGCGGATGGGTGCGACCAGGCACCGCGTCCTTCTTGCCGTTGAGGGCCGGGGCCCACCAGGAGTGGATGACGTCGCGCGAGCGGATGTGCAGCGAGATCGTGCGCCCCTCGGGGATCACGAGGTCGTTGGCGGTGACGACGTCGTCGAACTTGCCGTCGTTGTTGGTGTCGTAGCGGTACTCCCACCACCACTGCTGGCCGTACACCTGGACCTGGAGGGCGTCCTTGCCCGGGGTCTTGGTGATGTTGAACAGGGTGAACACGGTGAACACGCCGATGACCGCCATCAGCACGGCGGGGGCGATGGTCCAGCCGATCTCGGCCTTGAAGTTGCCGTGGACCTGCTCGGGGAAGTCGTTGAAGTCGTCCTCGTCGACGGCCCGGAAGCGGGTCACGACGTAGATGGCGCCACCGATGACCAGGACGAACACGATGCCGGCGACGATCAGCACCGGCACGAGCAGGTGGTGGATCGACGTCGCCTGCGGGCCCTGGGGCTCGAGGGTGGTCTGCGGGGCGTTCGAGGCGCAGCCGCTGGCCACGAGCACCACCAGCGTGGCGAGCGAGGCGAGCTTGGTCAGGCGACGGCCATGGCCGGTCATGGGTCCTCCTTGGTGGGCCATGTCAGTTCCCCACCCGGATCACGGTCGAGGCGCCGGCCGGTGCGGGGGCGCCCTCCTCGGTCTTGTCCTCGTGCTTGCGCTCGCCGTGGATGGCGGCGGCCACGCCACCGGCGAGCAGGGCGACGCCGCCGACCACGAGGAGGCCGGCGATCACGTTCTTGGAGAGCTTGGGCCGCATGACCACCAGGGCACCGAAGGCCAGGACGGCCACCGGCACCAGGCCGAAGACGGCGTAGGAGCCGAGCTTGGGCAGGGCCAGCAGGATGCGGGAGACGGCGAGCACCAGCACGGCGATGCCGAGCACGGCGGCGACGGGCGTCTCGACCGGGCCGAGGAGGCGGTCGCGGATCGACTGGTTGACCTCGGGGTCGCCGGTGGCCCGATCGGACCAGGCGCGGGCCGCCCACTCGACCGTGCAGATCACCAGGCCCACCATGCCGAGGGCGAAGAGGGCGGGACCGAAGGCGAGGCCGAGCGCCAGTGCGGCGAGGGAGAAGGCGGCGACCACGGGCCAGTAGCTGGCCGTGGAGGGCACGACCACCTCGGGCACGGTCTCGAGCCCGGCGACCTGGGCCTCGGCGTCGGGGTCGCAATCGCGCAGGGCGGCGAGGAAGATGGCGAGGAAGCCCGACGTGGCGGCGAGGCCCATCAGGATGGCGTAGCCGGTGTGGTCGCCGACCTCGCCCTTGTAGCCGAAGGTGAGCGCGCCGAGCACGGCGTCCATGCCCACGGCGTTGGGGGCCGTGGTGATGGCCCACACGATCGCACCCAGGTACCCGAGGACCGTGAGGCCGAGCAGGAACTTGGAACCGGTCTTGAACATGACGGCAATCCCTACTTCGTGATGAAGACGACGTACCAGATCACGACCATGGAGGCGGTCGTGACGTACCAGAACAGCGCGGCGGCGGTGAGGCCCTCGCGATCGCGACCCTGGTACTCGCCGCCCAGGGTGCGGAAGGTCATCACGGCGGCGTAGACGAGCCCGACGATGATCATGGCGATCTGGGCGCCGGTGATGGCGAAGATCAGCTGGCCCTGGACGGTGGAGGCCGCCAGGCCCATCTGCGAGTAGAGGAAGGTGATGGCGTTGATGACCGCCACCCCGAAGAAGATCGTCATGCCGAGGGCCAGGTAGGCCATCTGGCGATCGTTCTTGCCGACGGCGTCGACGGCCCACCACATGGTGATGCCGCTGATGAGCATGGTGGCCATGGCCATGTTGCCGGGCGTGAGCGGGAGCGAGGACCCCTCGGGGAGCCACGGGTTGCCGCCGGCGATGGTGGCGGCACGGGTCGACAGGTAGATGCCGACGAGGCCGATGATCCCCATGAACGCGGCCGAGGCGGCGAGCGCCGTGCCGGCCAGCAGGACCCGGGGCCGGGCCGGGGGCGCGGCCTCCGGCAGGGCGAGGGCAGCTGCGTCAGCCATCAGTTCTCCTCACGCAGGTCATAGGCGGGCTCGGCCGAGGTGACGGCGGCGAGCGGCTCGTCGAAGTTGGCGAGCGAGGGCGGGGAGGCGGTCAGCCACTCGAGGGTCTGGCCGCCCCAGGGATCCGCGGGGACGTCGTCGCCGTCCTCGCCGTCGTGGGTGAGCACGCCGGCGATGGCGAGCAGCATGCCGAGGCCGAACATCACCGCACCGATCACGATGATCACGTTCATGGCCTTCATGCCACCGGTCCAGTCCGGGGTGACCTCGGCGCCCTCGCCGAAGAGGCCCGAGACGAGATCGGGGATGACGATGGCGGCGGCGCCGAGCAGCAGCATCAGCGGGGCGAGGCGCCCGGCCGATTCCTTGGCCGGGCGGCCGAACACCTTGGTGGCCCACCAGTGCAGGCCGCCGAGCCCGGCGATGATCGCGGCGAGCGAGGCGGCGTGGGACACGCCGATGTCGTAGATGGTGCCGCCGGTGTTGAGCGAGGGCACCGAGCCGATGGCCCCGCCGACGGTGGCGAGCAGCAGGACCAGCATGGCCACGAAGGCGTAGAGGAAGCCGGCGCTGACGTTGATGGCGGCCTTGCGGAAGGCATCGCCGGCCAGGGCGAGGACCAGCAGCAGCGGCACCGTGGCGAACAGGCCGAGGATCACCGTGACCGGCGACTCGAGGGCCTTGTCGGAGCCCGAGGCGAGGAAGGCGCCGAAGCTGAGCACGCCGAAGGTGGAGATGGCGCCGAGGGCGAGCGTGCGCTGCACGAGGCGGCGGCCCGAGCTGGTGATCATCACGTCGGCGGCGAAGCCGAGGGCCGGGATGGCCACGGCGTAGGCCTGCGGGTTGCGGAAGATCCAGCCGAGCTGGGAGAAGAAGACCTTGTCGCCCGCGAAGGAGGAGCCGCCGTGCTTGTGGTCGACGTAGATCAGCACGAGCTGGCCGACCAGCACCGGCAGGGTGAGGAGCCAGACCACCGAGGCCACGAGGACGGACCAGGCGAACAGCGGGGTGCGGGCGAGGGTGAGGCCGTCGGTGCGCAGGGCCAGCACCGTGGTGGCGAGGCTGACCGCGGCGGTGAGGACGGCGAGCAGCAGCACGCCCATGGCGGCGATCCACAGGTCGACCGCGGAGGCCCGCCCGCCGCCGGGGCCGCCGTCGAGCAGGTAGGAGGCGATGAGCAGGATCGCGCCGACGAGCCAGGCCCAGTAGGAGGCGGCGGCGGCACGCGGGAAGGCGGCGGCGCGGGCGCCGACCTGGAGGGGCGTGACGATGAGGCCGACGCCGATCACGAGCGGCAGCGCGACGAGCAGCAGGAGCCCGACGCGGAAGAAGGTGAAGGTGGAGCCGACGTAGCTCTCCTTGAGGAGGTTGAGCTTGTCGGGCTCGACGCCCTCGACGGCCAGGGCGAGGCCGACGACCAGCACCGGCAGGGCCATGACCAGGGCGCTGGCCGCGTAGAGGCGGCCGATGACCTTGTGGTCGGCGGAGCCAAGGACGGCGGCGAGACCGGTGGGGCCGGCGCCGGCGCCCTGCGCCGGATCTGCGGCCGCGTCGACGGTCTCTGCAGGGGTCTCGATTACAGCCATGGGCGTTGTGACCTCACCGTCGCCAGGCCCGGCTGGGGGCACGACGACGCCTCGTCGGGGATCGGTTCCGTACGCTTCGGGACACTACACATTCGCTCATCGGCCCAGGAAAAGCCGCCACGGTGGCGGTGGGGGCGCGACGGGCGGGGCGCAGCGACGGTGACCGACCTCATCGGATGTTGCGCACGAGCTGGTCGAGGGCGATCGCCCCGAACAGCAGCGTGATGTAGGTGATGGAGTAGGTGAACAGCTTCATGGCCAGCGCAGTGGAGGGGTTCGCCCGGAGCCGCACGGCGAGCCAGGTGAAGGCGGCGCCGAGGCCCACGGCGGCGATGCCGTACAGCCAGCCCATGCCGGCGACGGGCCAGAACGCCAGGGTCAGCGCCCACAGGATGACCGTGTAGCGCAGGATGCGGTCGTTGGTCTCGGCCTCGGTGGCGACCGACGGCAGCATCGGCACGTCGACCGAGGCGTAGTCGTCCTTGTACTTGACCGCCAGCGCCCAGAAGTGGGGCGGCGTCCACATGAACATGATGGCGAACAGCAGGATCGGCTCCCAGGCGAGGGCGTTGGTCACCGAGGACCAGCCGATCAGCACCGGCGCGGCGCCCGCGGCCCCGCCGATCACGATGTTGTGGGTCGACGTGCGCTTCAGCCACAGCGTGTAGATGAAGACGTAGAAGAGGCACGCGGCGACGGCGAGCGTGGCGCTCAGCAGGTTGACCCAGTACCAGAGCCACACGAAGGCCACGATCTCGAGGCCGATGGCGAAGGTGAGCGCCGACCGGGGCTCCATCACGCCGGTCACGAGCGGGCGGCCCTTGGTGCGCTCCATGATGCGGTCGATGTCGCGGTCGACGTACATGTTGATGGCGTTGGCGCCGCCGGCGGACAGGGTGCCGCCGAGCACCGTGTTGAAGATGAGCCATCCCGACGGCATGCCCTGGGCGGCGAGGACCATGGTGGGCACCGTGGTGATGAGCAGCAGCTCGATGATGCGCGGCTTGGTGAGCGCGATGTAGCCACCGACCTTGGTACGGAGTGGTACCGGAGTGACCTGCTGCAGCACGGATCAACCCTACGGGGGGCCGGCGACGGGGAGCCAACCCTCCGGCTTGGTGCCTGCGCCACCGCCACCCGTACCCTGGCCGGGTGATCGACAAGCTGCGTCGGCCCCTCAGCCCCGAGGCCTACCGCCGCATCACCCTCGTCTCGCTGGTGCTGCTGTCGGCCATCGTCGTCACCGGCGCCGGTGTCCGCCTCACCGGCTCGGGCCTCGGCTGCACCGACTGGCCGGCCTGCAGCGACGAGCGCTTCGCCGCGGAGCTGGCGTACCACCCGATGATCGAGTTCGTGAACCGCTGCATCACCGGGCTGGTGTCGGCCGCGGTGATCGCCGCGGTGCTCGGGTCGATGCGCCGAGCGCCGAGGCGGCGCGATCTGGTGTGGCTCTCCTGGGGCCTGGTCGCCGGCGTGCTCGCCCAGATCGTGCTCGGCGGCGTCGTGGTCCTGAGCCACCTGAACCCGTGGCTCGTCCAGGGCCACATGGTCCTCTCGATGGTCCTGGTCCTCAACGCGGTCTGGCTGTGCCACCGCGCCGGCCTCCCCGACCCGCCGGTCGAGCGCCCCGTCGTCACCCCCGCGCTGCTGCGCTGGGCGTGGGCGATGGTGGGCCTGGCTGCGATCGTGATCCTCACGGGCACGCTCGTCACCGGCGCAGGCCCGCACAGCGGCACCGACCGGGGTGACCTGCGGGTCCGTCGCCTGCCGATCCACGTCCACGACGCCGCCCGCATCCACGGGATCACGATGATCGCGTTCCTGGGCGCCACCATCTGGGTGCTCGTCCAGCTGCAGCGCCACGGCGCCCCGGCCAAGCTCCGCGGCACCGGCAGCCGCCTGCTCACCGTGCTGATCCTGCAGGCCGCCGTCGGCTACACGCAGTACTTCACGGGCGTGCCGCCGCTGCTCGTCGCCGTGCACATCCTCGGCGCCACGCTCGTGTGGATCAACGTGCTGTGGTTCGCGCTCGGGATGCGCCAGCCGGTCGGCGCGGCACTGTCGCCCGAGGGGTCCGGTCCGCGAGAATCAGGCGATGGCACCGCCCGCGCCGACGATCTCGCCCACCGAGGTGTCGTCCCCGGACCATGACACGACCCTCGACGAGGATCGCCCCTGGGTGGTGCTGGTGTGGAACGACCCCATCAACACGATGGAGTACGTCGCCATGGTCTTCCAGAAGCTCTTCGGCTACTCGAAGGCCAAGGCCAACGCCCTGATGCTCGACGTCCACCACAAGGGCCGGGCCGTCGTCTCGTCGGGCACCCGCGAGAAGGCCGAGCTCGACGTGTTCCGGCTCCACGAGCACGGGCTCTGGGCCACGATGCAGCACGACGACTGATCGACGTGGCCGGCCTCTCCCGCAACCCCGTGGTCCGGCGCCGCCGCGACGGCCGCTACGAGCTCGTGCTCGACCCGGACCTGCGCCGCGTCGTGCGCGACCTGCTCGGCGAGCTCGACAGCCTGCTGGCCGCGGACCCCACCAACGCCGACCTCACCCGCCTCCGCCCGCCCGCGTACCTGGAGGACCCGGACCGCGACGCGGAGTACCAGCTCCTCGCCGGCGAGGAGCTGCGCGCCTCGCGGCACGCGGCGATCGACACCGTCGTGCTGTCCCTCGACCAGGAGCGGCTGAGCGAGGACGAGCTGTGGTCCTGGCTCCAGGCCCTGAACGCGCTCCGGCTCGTCGTCGGCACCCGGCTCGACATCAGCGAGGACGACCACGAGCTCGAGGTCGCGCCCGACCACCCCGATGCGGGGCTGTGGGAGATCTACCGGTTCACGACCTGGCTGCAGTACCAGGTGCTGCGGGCGCTCGGCGCCTGAGCGGCCGGGACCCGGCGCCCCCGCCTCAGCGGCAGGCGGCGCCGAGCTCGGCGAGCTTGCGCTGGACGTCGGGGGACGTGCCGAACTTCGGGTCGTTGAGCTGGGCGGCGGTGTAGGTGGCGACCACCGCGTCGCTGTAGCAGGTGGCCTGCTTGGGGTTGGCCCCCTGCTTGATCAGCTGGTCGTAGAGCTGGGTGCGGCTCACCGGGAGGCCGAGGAGGTCCACGGCGATGGTGCCGCCCGACGTGGCGGCCTCACCCGGGTCGCAGGCCACGAAGTCGACGGTGTCGCCCTTGGTGCTCACCGTGACGGTGCCGGCCGGCGACTTCTTGGCCCAGGCGCCCAGCGTGGTGCCGAGCTGCGCGGCCTCGCCGGCGTTGTCCCCGATGGCTCGGGCGGACACGCACACCGGGCCCTTCTCGCCATCCTTGTGGTAGGTGACGTAGGCGTCGCCCTTCAGGCCGCTGGCCGCCTTGAGCGCCGTGCCCTGCGGCACGCGGCTCGCCAGGATCAGGTACCAGGACGTGGCGCCGAACGTGCCGTCGTCGAGCGACTTGGCGCCGTCGGGCGCCTTCAGGTCGATCTTCTCGGGCTTGCCGGCGTCGGTGCCGTAGAGGCGCGGGTCGAAGAGGACCTCTTCGGACGGCACGTCGGTGAAGGCCTCGTCGATCGTCGTGTACCCGCCGTCCTGCTCGAGGTGGTGGATCATCGTCGGGCCGAGGATGTAGGGCGCCGCGAACCAGGTGGTCATCGCGGGCGGGACCTTGTCGTCGATCTCCTTCTGGGCGGCATCGCCCTCCTCCTTGCTGGAGGCCTCGTACTCCTTCTTCTCCGCCGGCGTCAGCACCTTCTCGACGTAGCGGTCCTCGATGGCGGTGGCGTCGCCCTCGGCGAGCGAGCGCAGCACGGGCGCCTGGTCGTCGGGGAGGTCGTCGAGGCGGGTGAGGTCGAAGTGCTGGTCCTGGAGGACGTGGGTGAGCTCGTGGGCCAGGGTGACCCGCAGCGCGGGGGTCATCTTGGTGCCCCGCACGAACACCTTCTTCTCGTGCTGGTCGTAGAAGGCGAGGGTGCCCGAGTCGCTCAGGGTGTTGCTCGCCGCACGCAGGTCGACCTTGCCCGACACCATGCCGAGGGCGCGCATCTGGGCCACCTGCTCGTCGAGCTCCTTCTGGCTCTCCTTGTCGGGCGTCGACCCGTCGTCGGTGCTGCGGGCCGTGTACTCCTTCTCCGACAGGAACACGACCTCGACCGGATGGTTGAACTCGAGCTCGCGCTCCTCGGCCACCCACTTGGCGATGGGCTCGACCCGCTTGTCCCACGCCTTCGGGTAGGTCGGGCCGCGGTTCAGGTAGGTGTAGGCGCCGAAGCCGGCGAGGCCCAGCAGCATCACGATCAGGGCGACGATCAGGATCGTGCGCAGCGCACCCCCGCCCTTGCCCTCCGCGCTGGGCAGCGGCTGGGCACCGGGCACCGCACCGGGCGCGCCGGCGGCCGCCGCCCACGGGTTGCCCGCACCCGGGCTCTGGTTGGTGACGCCGCCCATGCCCGGCAGCGGGGGCAGGGCGGTGTTCCCAGGAGGGGCGACGGGCGGCCCGCCATCCCAACCGCCCGGCTCGCGCGGCGGGCTCGGCCAGGGGACCTGGTTGCTCACGAGCGCGTCCCCTCGACGCGGATCAGCAGGGCGTCTGACGACGGGAGGGCGCGGCAGCACATGGGGAACACCTTGTCATCGTCGGCACCTCTTGTCCGTGCATGAGGCCCGATTCGCCCTGGAAGGCGCCACACGACCCCCTGCTACCGTGCAGCGGTCCCGGTTCCGGGACGGGCCCCCATCGTCCAGCGGCCTAGGACGCCTCCCTTTCAAGGAGGTAACACGGGTTCGAATCCCGTTGGGGGTGCTCACGCTTCCACCCCTGGTCGCGGCAGGTGTGGGCCATGACCCAACGGTTCTCGTTCGAACCAAGGGGCCGGTCAGGGCGATGCTCGTGGCCAGCGGCGCTCGAGACGACCGGGATGCACGATCTCGACGAACGGGCCCGGCTTCCGTGACCGCTGGACGATGCGGTTCAGGTTCGCCTGGAAACGTTCAGCCATCTCCGGGCCGGTGAGGTTCGCGTTCGGAAGGGCGAACACACGCAGAGTCGATGCGGCCAGCGCGTCGGCGTGATCGCGCACGAGCGCGGTGTCCTTGGTGAGTGCAACCCAGCCCTCGGCCGACACCCGCTCGATCCATTCGTCGTCACCGACGTGCTGTCCGTCATCGGGGAACGCGTCCGCCATGCGAATCACCTCGAAGCCGGCTGAATCGAACACGGCTGACACGTGATGCCGCCCCAGTCCTCGATCGATGAAGAAGGTCGGCGCGGCCGGGTCAGGCCGCCTGCGGGAGGACCGCACCCAGTGCTTCTTCGACGTCTGAACGAGGAACCTCGTAGTCGGCAGCGATCGATGCCACCGACTCGCCTGCCCTCGCCCGAGAGAGGACCGCAGAGAGGGGTGCGCCGCCGCGCAGGAAGATCGGATCTCCCGAAGCAACGGCCGGCGTCACCCGCAACACGTCGTGCTCGGTCACCGGCAGCACCAGGCCTGTTGCCCAGGTGTCGTCGAAGGTGATCCTCCGCAGGTAGTCGACGATGACCTCGTGGAAGACCCGCTGGCCCGAGTCGACGACGGTGAGGAGCCGGAGCATCTGGTCGCCGGACTCGCTGGCGTAGTCGTAGAGGACCTGCGCGCCGTCCGTGTAGAGGCGCTCCGAAGCAAGCGCGTGCGCAAGTTCGCCTTGGTCGGCCAACACCTGCAAGGCCCGGCGCACCCGCTGCAATGGGAGACCGGTCTGCCTGAATGCCTGGACGACGGTGGCCTCGACCAGCCCGATGAACGGGATCGTCGGGCCCGCCGGGGTCGATGCCGGAACGGAGGTGACCACCGGCCCTTGGCTGACCATCGGTCGGTCCGGGAACCGCTTCGTGTAGCCCTTCGCCCAGGTCGCGAGGGTCGATGGCGGCATGCCGACGTACCGGGAGGCTTGCGCCACCGTGTAGAGGGGTCGGGTGAATCGCAGATCTTCGGGCACGCACGCTCCAGGTCAGGGGACGCCACCATCGTAGGGAGCCGGTGCGACAGCCAATCGGCTCTTCTCATGCCGCAGGTGTTGACCCCGGGTAACGGGGGCCGCCCCAAACTCGTCGGGCCAGCCAGGCGGGCGGCATGAGAGGGTGTTGGCCGTGGATGGCAGCGTGCTGCACCTATCGATCCCGATTCGTGACCTCGCAGAGGCAAGGGTGTTCTACGAGTCGGGCCTCGGCTGCGAGGTCGGCCGCGTGCGAGATGACTGGCTCGATGTCTGGTTCTTCGGCATGCAGCTGACCCTCCAGGCGCGGCCCGACGAGGTGCGAACCGTGGCCGATCAGGACGTCCGACACTTCGGCGTGGCGCTCAGCGACGCCGACGCCTTCGCGGCTGTCATCTCGCGGCTGCGGGACCATGGCTTCCGGTGGCTCGCTGAGCCCGCAGCGCACGAAGCAGCTGAGCTGGACGGGAAGGTCGGCGCCAAGATCGCTGACCCGAGCGGGAACGTGATCGAGATCAAGTACTACGAGGACCCCAGCGCGCTGCGGGGTGAGCGGCCGTGAGCCTCACCTCCGAGCGGGCAGCGGTGCTCTCCGAGGTGGCCGCTCGGATCGAGAGGCTCCCCGACGTCCGGCCGCGGAGGGTCGCGATCGACGGCATCACGGCTGCCGGGAAGACCACGTTCGCTGATGAGCTGGCGAGCGAGCTGCGTCTGCGCGGAACAACCGTGCTGCGCGTCTCGATGGATGGGTTCCACAACCCCAAGGCGATCCGGTACCGCCAGGGCCGAGGCTCGGCCGACGGCTTCTACGAGGACGCCTACGACTTCGAGAGCGTCAGGCGAAACCTGCTCGATCCACTCGGCCCTGGTGGCGACCGGCGCTACCGGACGGCGGTGATCGACCTCGCTACTGACGAACCGGTCGCTCCCACTCCGATCGAAGCCCCGATCGACGCGGTTCTGCTCGTCGATGGCAGCTTCCTCCAGAAGCCAGCGCTGCGCGACGCCTGGGACCACGTCGTCTTCCTGGACGCTTCGTTCGAGGCTGCCGCTGCCCGAGGGGTTGCTCGGGACGCGAGCCAGCTTGGTGGGACCGACATGGCCGCTGCCGCTTTCAGAGACCGCTACCACGCTGCACAACGGCGATACCTCTCCGAGTGCGACCCCGTGGCCGCCGCAGGCACGGTCGTCCGCCACGACGACCCTGGCCGCCCGATGCTCGTTGACCCACACCCCACGAGCGGGTCACGGGCTGGCCGGGCCGGACGCATCGTCGTTCTCGCAGGCCCACCCGGTGCCGGGAAGACCACCGTTGCCCGGCTTCTCACCGAATCCACCGACCACAGCTCGGTGTGTATCGAGACCGACTGGTTCTGGACGACCATCACCAACGGATTCGTCGAGCCCTGGCTGCCTGGCGCCGACCGCCAGAACCACAGCGTGCTCCGAGCAGCGGCCTCCGCCGCTGCCGCCCTCGCCACGGATGGCTACGAGGTGGTGATGGAAGGCGTGATCGGGCCGTGGATGCTCCCGACGGTCTCCCAGCCGCTTCGGGCCGCTGGGCTCGATGTGTCCTACGTCGTGCTCCGGCCCGACATCGAGATCTGTCTGGCCCGAGCACATGCGAGAGCCGCCGAGGTCCCCCGAGTAGAGGGCCATCCCCCGTTGGACGACAGCGGGCCCATCCGAGACCTCGGCGCGCAGATGGCCGACCTCGGACCATATGAAGCGCACGCGGTCGACACCACCGACTCCGACCCCACCACCACGGTCGCACACCTGCTCGATCGGCTAGCACAAGGCGACTTCCGCCTGGGCTGAACCGGCCCTCGACCGACAGCGTCACCCCCACCGGAGACCATGAAGGCGACGGAGACTTTCTCGAACCAGGGTGTTCGAAGGAGCAGTGATCAGGGGTGCTGCGCTGCGAGGCGCTGGTGAGGGCAGGTGCTCAGGTGTTCGCCTGGCGGATGAGGGCGGCCCGTGCCACCAGTCCTCGCTGCTCCGCGGTGCGTAGCTGAAGGTCGAGCGCTGGGACGAGAAGGTCGTAGCCCCGCCACCGGATCATCTCGAGGTGCTCCCCCGAGAGCGGGCCCTGCTCGTGGCACGCCCCGTCGGCCGGCGGGCGCGGTTCCGCCAGCCATTCGATGCACGCTCCATCGAAGGCGCGGGCCGTCCACGCTGCAACCCAGTGCGGATGGAAGGTGACCGGCTCGACCATCAGATCATCGAGGAGCTCGGCTGCGGCTCGAGGGTCATCGACCGCCAGGTCAAGATCTCCCGGCTCGATCGGCAGGCCCCGGGCGGCCAGCGCTGCCGATCCGTAGAGCCACCAGTGGATCCGTGCACCCGACGTTCGCTCCAACCACGTCTCGAGCGCCGGCCCCCACGGCACCGGGGCCCGGCCGGCCCGTTGCTCGATCATCGTCGGCAGCGCCCTGGCGAGGCGATCGTGCACGGCCTCGATGTCCGGAACAGCGGCCACGCGGCGCTCGTAGCTTCGGCCACGGTCTTCCCAGCCGAGGTGCACGATCGCCTCGTGAGCCCATGCCGGCCCATCGATCGCCGCTCCGAAGAAGGCGACATCACCCTCGACCCTCACCGATGACCTGATCCGCAGCACCACCCAATGGTGGCGCACCCACGATGACCGGGCCATGGAAGACGGCAGCGATCCGTTCCAGGACTTCCCAACCACCTGGTTCGAACGCGACCCACTGCACACGGCGTCCGTCCCTCGCCCCGGCGCCTCAGCCGCACCGGTGGGGGCAGCAACACGGTTGCCATGGACGAGCACGGATCAAGCTGACGAGTGGCGTCGATCTGGCGCGCCTCGTCGAGATCCGCGAGCGCTACGACGTGGCCGAGCTGTCCGTGTTCGGGTCGGTCGCCCGCGCAGAGGACGACGGCGACAGCGACTTCGATCTGTTGTACGTGCTGGCGCCCGGGCGACATCTCGGGTTCGGCATCGACTCGGTCGAGTGGATCATCGAACTCGCCGGTGCCATCGACGCAACGTCGCCCTAGGCCGGACCGGGATGGCATCGACGCGCTCCTCTGGAACTCGCGCGCTCAGCCGCCGACGTCGCGGAGGAGCGAGCCGAGGCCGTCGTCGGTGAGGCGACCTGTTGCGCGACCGGTCGTCGTCCCGGGCGTGAGCGCGTGCTCGCACCGGGCGGTGTAGGCGAGGCAGTAGACGGCTGCGGCGTGGGCGGCCCGCCGAGCAACGGCGCCGAACGGGCGGCCGCACGCCGCCGCGTACCGCTCGACGTACTCCTGGATCTCGTTCGCCGTCGGGGCGAGCGGCTCGTCGGCGGCGCCGATCGCTCGCCAGGTCGCCGCGGCGATGCCCACCGCCGTCGGTTCCGGGAGCACTTGGACGCTCTCCCAGTCGTAGACGCACGTCAACCCGGCAGGACCGAGGCGCACGTTGCGAGCCGACCAGTCGCCGTGGGCGATCACGAGCTGCCCGACCGCCATCTGGTCACGGGCCGCGGTCGCGATGGCGTCGATCCACTCGGCACCTTCGGCGGTCGCTTCGAAGTCGAACACCGGGGAGTGGGGTCGGGGGTAGAGCGCCGTGGCCGGCACCGCCATCGGGTGCGCATCCAGACCGGCCGGATCGACCGCCGCGGCAAGAGAGACGAAGCGCTCCAGACCGTCCGCCGAGGCGGCCATCTCACGGGGTGCGAACGCCCGCATCCCCGGATCCGGCCAGAGCGACTCGACCAGTCCCAGGATGGCGCCCGCGCGCACCGGACCGCTCACCGGGCGGGGGCAGGGGAAGCCGGCATCGGCCAGGTGGTGCTGGACCCGCACGACACCGTCGAGGAAGCCCGGCGTCACGGTTCCGGGGTACGCATGGACGGCCACGGCCCCGCCACCGTCCAGGTGCACGCCGGCCACCGCCGCGACCGACGACCGGTACCACAGGCCGGCTGCGGCCCCTTGCCCGGTCGCCTCGGTCACGAGTGACGCCAGGACCGACGCGATCGCGGCGGGATCCGTCGTGCCGAACAACTCCTGCTCCACGATGCCCGGATGGGCGGCCGCGATCAGGTCCCCCAACGTCCCCACGCCCGCCAGCCTGCCATGGCGATCGGGAGCGCCATCCAGCATCGGAGGGGTGACCGACCGCGATCGGCTCAGGGCGGGCCGGAGACGGTGCTGATCGTGTGGATCAGGTACTGCGCGGCGTCGACGAGGTTGCCGCCGCCGCCCCGCTCGCCCCAGAACGTCGCGTCGGGCACGTCGATGCCGAGGAGGCCGTCGGCGCCGAGCACGTGGTAGCGCACGTGGGTGGTCGGTGGGTGCGTGCCCGGCGACGGGTCCAGGTGCGGCAGCACCTCGCGCTCGATCACGGTGAGCAGCTGCTCGTTGGCGGCCCGCACCACCTCGTGGGCACCAGCGCCGATCGTGCCGCCGCCCGTGCTCGTGTACATCGAGGTGGACCCGTCGCCGAGGGCGACGATCGTGACCCACGCCCCGTCGCGCGGGATGTCGATCACGACCCCCCACACGTGGGGGTGCTCGGCCGCCGGCGGCGCGAGCCCGGCCGCCACCGCGCCGAGCGCCTGCGCGCGCAGGTCCTCGTAGACCCCGCCACCGCCTGCGGCGGGCTTGCCCTTCCCCCGTCGGAACATCGTCCGAGCCTCGCACACGAGACCCTGCCGAGCTTGGCCACGTCAGTGGGCCGGCTCTGGCGGCGACTCAGGCCTTGGCGTAGAGCAGGATCTCCACGTCCGCGCCATCGCGGATGGACACCGTGTCGTCCGGGAGGTCGCCGCCGACCTTCAGCCCCAGATCGGCCATGGCCGCATCGAGCGCGTCCAGGTTCCGGTGATCCCCGGCCGACGAGCCGTCAGCCGGGTCGTTCGACACCGTGCCCTGATCGGGAAACTCGAAGTCCTTCGGCAGGTCGAAGTCGACGCCGAGCGCGGTGAGGTCCCCGGACTCGGCGGCGTCGAACGTCGAGACCCGATACGTGGAGCGATGGCCATCGTCCGTGGTCGAGCCATCGGTGGAGAGGCCCAGGCCGTAGGCGCGCACGGTCGAGTTCCCCGGGACCGCGGAGAACGGGGCCTGATCCTCGGCGGTCACCACGCGCGCCTCGACGCCGGCCGCCTCGAGCGCGGCCTCGATCTCGGCGGGGCTGGCATCGGGGTTCAGGATCGAGATGTTGGTCCAGCCGTCGGACTGCTCGATGGCGACCGCCGGGTCCACCGCCGCCGGGCCGGGGCCACCGACCACGCCGTTGGCGACGACCAGGCCGGCAGCCAGCACCGAGGCCGCCGCCACGCCACCGATGAGCCGACGTCGGCCGTCGCCGGACATCGGGCGAACGGCCGCGGCGTCTGCGGCGGCCTGCACGGTGAGGAAGGTGCGGAGCTGGTCGGTCCGCTCGGGGTCCAGCGTGGGGACCGTGGTGTCGAGGTCGAGGGTCATGGTCGGATCTCCTTGAGGGCAAGTCGGTTGGGCATGGTGTCGCTCGGTGCCGCGTCGCGGTCGAGCCGGGCTCGCGCCCGAGAGAGGCGGGACTTGACCGTCCCAATGGGGATGGCGAGGGCCACCGCGATGTCCGCGTGGTCGAGGCCCTCCCAGGCCGACAGCAGCAGGACCTCACGGTCGCGCCGGGGCAGGTGACGGATCTGGGCCAGCACCGACGCGGCCTCCGTCGCCGCCTCGACCTGACGCTCGACCAGGACCGGACTCGCAGCGGGCAGCAACGCCAGCCGGTCCAGAGCGGCCCGGTGGCGACGTTGCGATCGGTGCCACCGGCCGACGACGTTGCCGGCCACCCCGTAGAGCCAGGGCAGGGCGGACGGCTGCCGGAGCTCGACGGTGGCCCGCTTGCGCCAGGCTTCCAGGAACACCACTGCGGTCACGTCCTCGGCGCTGGCCACATCGCCGATCCGGCGCAGGGCGAACCCGTGGACAGCGGGGCCGTGGCGCTCGAAGAGCAGCCCGAACGCGTCGGCGTCACCGGCGCGGATCCGCTCCCACAGGGCGGCATCGTCCGACTCGGGACGGGTCACGTCGGATCCAGCGTGGTGTGTCGCACGACCCCTCTATCCCCGATGCGCCGACCGGGTTCCCATGTTCTCGCACGGGAGCCGACGAGGCGGGAGCAGCGGGCCCGGCGCGCGGCGGCGCGCACCACCTCGCCGAGCTGCGGGCCTGAGGCGCACGCGTCGGCGGCGGGCAGTCAGCTGAGGTGGTCGCCGTCGATGTAGACCCAGCGGCCGTCGTGGCGGCGGAAGCGGCTGCGCTCGTGCCGCGCGCCCGCCTCGCCGTTGCGGGTGAAGCGGGCCACGAACTCGACCGTGCCGTCCGAAGTCAGGACGCCGCCCGTGGACGCGAGCACGTCGAGCGAGGTCCACCGCATGTCTGGATCGATGCGGACGCGCGACGGGCGGGTCTCGGGCGCCCAGGTCGCCAGGAGGTACGCAGCGTCACCGACCGCGAACGCGGAGAACCGCGAGCGCATCAGGTCCTCGGGGGTCGCGGCGTCGGTCTCCCCCGCGATGAGGCGGCCGCAGCAGGACGCGAACGGACGGCCGCGCCCGCACGGGCAGCGGCGCTCGCTCACGTCGGCATCGGGATCGGTCATCGTCGACCGATCGTACGGACGTCCGACGCGGCCAGACTGCGATCGTGACCAAGGGCGACGACCTCCCCGCCCCGAGCGTCCTCGAGGCGTTCGGCCTCCACGGGACGCCCGCACGCCTGCCCGGCGGCCAGGGCGGCTCGGTGCTGGTCGACGGGGCCGTGCTCAAGCGGACGGACGATCCGGCCGAGGCGCACTGGATCCAGGGCATCGCCGCCGAGCTCCGGCCGGAGGGTTGCCGCATCGCGCCCCCGCTCGCGACGACGTCCGGCGCCTGGGTGTTCGACGACTGGACCGCGAACGAGCACCTCCCGGGACTGCGGCCCGCCGCACCTGACTGGGGCACGATCACCGCCGCGGGCCGCGAGCTCGCCGCCGCCATCGCCGACCTGCCCGACGTCGCCGGCGAGGCGCCGCCCACGCGCACGCACCGGTGGGCGCGAGCAGACCGGTGCGCCTGGGGCGAGGAGCGGGTCGCCCTCGGCCCCGAGGCAGCCGACCTCGTCGACCAGCTCATCGCTCGTACCGGACCGGACGACGATGCGGCCCAGGTGATCCACGCCGACCTCGCCGGGAACGTGCACCTCGACGCCGCGGGCGTGCCGGTCGTGCTCGACCTCAGCCTGGTGGTGCGGCCCCTGGCTTGGGCTGACGCGATCGTCGTGGTCGACGCGGTCTGCTGGCACGGGGCGGACCTGGCCCTCGCCACCTCGTTCGCGGCCGACGACACGGGCGCCGACCTGCTCGCCCGGGCGCTCGTGTTCCGCCTGGTCGCCGAGCAGCTCGGCCCGCTCGCTGGGAGTCCCGGGTCGCTCGCCCCCTACCAGCGGGCCCTCGCGGCGCTCACGAGTTGACCGAGATCGCCACCAGGTCGACCACCGGCTCAGACGCGAACGGACGGGGGCCGGGGGACGGCGGCCGGTACGGTGCAGGGATGCGGCGATGGCAGCGAGCGACCCGGGGACTGG